>DKLF01000111.1 GCA_002455655.1 Oscillibacter sp. UBA6647
AATGCCCAAGATGCGGATGCTGCGGTCTGCTTCGAACCGGACTTGCACCACCCACAGCCTGCTAAATTGCAAAGCCTTTTCAAGTCCGCTCTGAGGGCAGGCTGGCTTTGCTGTACCCATTTTAGCATAGAGAGAGGGAAATTGAAATGATTTCTGTGCCAGAATGGGCGTTTCAAGTATCCGGACTACAGAATTTTGACGAGCAAAAGCGAATGCTTTGCCCATAGCCGATGCAAGCCCGACCGCGGTTTCGTGCTATGGAATTATCCAAACATGGGCGACACAGTTCCTGCTGTGTCGTTCTTTTTTGCGCCCATGCTCGGATAATTCTCTACTCATAATGAGAAATTTATACTCTTGTAAATATCCTGGATTTCCAAAATTGTTGCATCAAGAATACGGATAAATACCAATTTTGCAATAAGCGATTTAGTATTGCCTTAAAATTGGCTCGTGTTGCAATTTAAATCTACAACGAGTAAGTTTTCCAGTGTTTATGCAGGTTTGATGGCATCTCGTTATAATTATTGGGTAATGCAAGATGAATCGTACCTGCATCAACCTTTTTAAGTTTATTTCAGGTTAGATTGCTGATTTCCGCTTGTATATTTGTGAAAAAGCCATCTAATAATTTCTGCTGAATAACGAACGGCTTTTCCTCAATGCTAATTCCGTGAGTGTCGGCTTCCAAAAACTCTTGTAGTTTTTTTGCCACATCAGGCTTAAGTAACGAGTGATCTTTCCAGTGTCGATATATTTTAATGCGTTCGAGAATAGAAAAAATAGCAGGATAATTAGTCTTGATTTCAATCCAAAAATACTGATTCTTGCCTATGCTTTTGCCGTAGTTTTCAATTGGCTCAACAAAACACCGATTACATATATTTATAAATTCCAAAAATCCTGTTTCATTCGTAACCGCAGTTATGGAACTGAATCTATCGGCTTCTGGAAAAGAATTTACACCGAATAGACTGGTTTTTCCGAGGGATTTAATAACAATTTCTAATTGACGCAAGTCGCTTATTATTGAACCTATCCTTTGTTTTACCCAACCACTTCTTTTAGTAATTTCAATTGTTTTAAAAAGTCCATTCCTCTTTTCGCGCTTTGCTAACTCCAAAGCAGCATACCGACCTGCTACTGGCATATTTATTGAAGGAACATTATTGCTTTTTACAACAAGGCCATAATCGTATAGATGTTTAGAATACTCGCTTACCTGTGCAAACTCCATAAAATCACCGATTTGACCCGAAGCAAGCATTTCAAACAATTCATACTCCTCAGGATAAAACATCCGTATTTCTGAAACTACATGCTGAAAATAATAAACTAAGTCCGAATTAGCTTCTTCTAAAAGCTCTCTCATTTTTTGTTGCGTAATTTCAATCGGTCTTGGTTTGGTCAATATTCTATTTATAGCACTACATGCTTTCCGCGTAAGCATTGGATGACCACCGTACTGGTTATAAAGATATTCAATAGCATCATATGAGAACTTTAATCCCATTCTTTTACCTATAGTTTTAACCATAGATTTTGTCTCATCTATATCGAACCCTTTAAGATACTCCGATTGCACTATGCCAAACAAAGGATTTTGTATAGTGCCAATCATATCCTTTTCAGCAGAACTTGCGTTCACTCCACAGACGATAAATACTAAGTTTCTGTATAAACTTTGAACTGACCATATAGTTTGCCAAAAATCAATAAATTCTCTTTTCCAATGCTTATCAAGAGTTGCATTAAAAGAAATATACTCGATTTCGTCAAAGATCAGAATAATCTTCTTACCTTTCTTATTAGCTTCTTGTACGACATAGCGAAATGCCCCCAAAATTCCGCTTGGGGTTCTATTCCAGTAGTATTTTTCGATTTTTAATATATTGGCTATTTTTGAGCATATTTCGCCGAGTAGCTCATACCAGTGCTTCGTCCTGTACGAAGGAGACTTACAGTCAATAAATAATACAAATCCCATTTTCTGTTCTATTATTGTTCGTTCAACCTTGAACAAAAGAGAAGTCTTTCCAGTTTTACGCAAGCCAAAGATCCCTCTGTTTTCGCAACGTCTTATCGAATCTAACATTCTCGAAATGTACTGCTGTCTGCCGAAAAAGAAAGAATCTTCTCTCAAAGGTAATGAATACTCGAATAAATCCGCAGCAAAGCAATCCTTGATAAGCCTATTACGTATATACCATGAATCGTTTTTATTTGCTAATAACTCATCTGTTGAAAAATAAATGATATTCTGAGCAATCTCATTATCAATTGAACTGCTCCGCATCCACTCAATTATATTTACATCATCTGATACAAAAAAACAGCTTAAAGCATCTATTCTGTTTTTGTAAGGATAAGTTTTAAGAGCTTGATATAACGCCTGCAACGAACGTGACTCCATATGTGAATATGGAGAATAAGCGAGCAAGAGCTCTTTCTCAAAACCGAACTGTTCTTTAATGAAATCATTTGCTTCGAGCAAGTAAATATATATATTGGTATTAGCAAACACAAACTCTGCTGCGTAGTTGGCAACAAACCCAAATTTAAATGGTTTGAGTAAGTCATTATGATCAGGATGTGCTTCAAGAAACGACTCAACCCTACTTTGTTCTGTCAATATTCCATCCATATTACGTCCTCCTCGTATAAAATATAAATAGTAAAATCTTTTTTGGCTTTTGAGTAATCAGCTTTATCTTCAATTTGAACTACCCATAATTGCTATAATCTACAATTACCGCTTCCAGCATACACCAAATTTTCGCCAATTTCAACCAAAAACGGCCTTAGGTAGATCATTACCCAAGGCCGCTCGTTTACCAAAGCGATGTTTGGTTGTCTTCCGCCGTGGCCAGAAGCTGCGGCGGTATCTTTTTGAGCACCCTGCGGAAGGCTGCCGGCTCCATGATCCAGCCGTCGACTTCCTCCCTCAGCAGCACCACCGGCATCCGAGGATGAATCCCGCGCACGGACTCGTTGGCCTCTGTGGTCAGAATGCAGTAGCAGCGCTCATCCTGCCGCTGATCGTAGATGCCTGCCAGATAGAGCGCCTGCGCGTCAGGTAGGCGGAACAGGTACTTTCGCTTATCTGCGCTCCACTCATAAAAGCCGCTGGTAGGGATAACGCAGCGGCGTGTTTGCACGCTGTCTCGAAATAGCGGCTTTTCCTCTGCGCTTTCTGACCGGGCATTGATAATCAATGACTTCTGGGTCTGGAAGCCCCAGCGCATGAGATCCGCCTCAACACCGCCTTGCTGCTCCACCAAAACCGGAGCCTTCTGCGAAGGCCGGATTTTACCCGGCATCCACGCATTTTTTCCGCAGCGACGCTGGACCGCCCGAACAATTTCCTGAAGCTCCGCGCACTGCTCCGCCGTGAACTGATATCTCCCGCACATCCGGTGATCCTCCCGCCCGCTTTCGTTAATTTTGTACGGGTATAGTATAACACATTTGGCGCACCAGTTGGGGAAGGCAGAAAATACCTCTTGAATATTTAGAACAAACGTACTAGCATAAAAGCATACCGGAAACGAGCAGAGGCAATTTGCACGCGAGGAGGGCACGGCATGGCACGCAACATTCTTCATGTAGACCAGAATTGTTTTTACGCGTCGGTGGAGATGCAGCGGCATCCCGAGCTGCGGGGCAGGCCCCTCGCGGTCTGCGGTAGCCAGGAGGCGCGCCACGGCATTGTTCTGGCGGCGAATTATCTGGCGAAGCCCCTCGGCATAAAAACTGGCATGGCCATTTGGCAGGCGCGACAGAAATGCCCCGACTTGGTGGTCCTCCCGCCGGACATGGCAGAGTATATCCGGTTTAGTAAGCTGGCGCGGGAAATCTACGCCGACTACACCGAACAGATCGAACCCTTCGGCCTGGACGAAGCATGGCTGGACGTCACCGGCAGCGCAGGGATCGCCGGTGATGCCATGCACATTGCCCGGGAGATCAACCGGCGCATTCAGTTCGAGCTGGGCCTCACCGTCAGCATCGGCGTGTCGGACAACAAGATTACCGCCAAGCTTGGCAGCGACTACAAAAAGCCCAACGCCATTACCAGAATTGAGCGGGACAACTACAAGGAAATTGTCTATCCTCTGCCAGTGGGGGACCTGCTGTATGTGGGAGCGGCAACCAAAGAGAAGCTGCGCCGCGTGGGCATTACCACCATCGGGGCGCTGGCGGAATCGCCGGTGGAGTTCCTCCACCGCAGGCTGGGCAAGATGGGCATTGTTCTGCATACCTTTGCCAACGGGTGGGACGTGTCCCCCGTGCAGACCACCGAGTATGTCCCGGCCATTAAATCCGTGGGCAACAGCGCCACCACTCCGCGTGACCTGATCAACAACGGCGACGTGCGCCTGATGCTCTTATTGCTGGCGGAAAGTGTGTGCTGCCGAATGCGGGAGCTGGCGTCCCGTTGCACGGTGGTGGAGGTTTATATCCGGGACACGGAGCTGCATTCCCTGATCCGGCAGCGCAAGCTGACAAGCCCCAGCTGCTCCAGCACGGAGCTGGCCGACACGGCCTACGCGCTGTTCCTTGCAAACTATCATTGGGAAAACCCGATACGCAGCATCGGCATTCGCGGGAGCGAGCTGATAGAAACGGGTGCGTATGAGCAGACTTCGCTTTTCGAAGACGCACAGCGCCGTGACAAGTGGGAACGGATTGATCGCTCAGTAGATGCGCTCCGGCAACGGTACGGCTACCTCAGCGTGCAGCGGGCCATTTTGAAAACAGATCCGCTGCTTGGGAGCATTAACCCAAAGGATGACCACACGGTCCATCCGGTGGGCTACTTTGGGAGGTGACACGGCATGGAACGAAGAAAAAAGTATGTACCGGTAATTGTCCGTTTTGAAGCCGAAGGCAGGCTCCGCCCTTTGGTAATTGAGTTTGACGAAGGACACAGGTATCCTGTGGATCGTGTGCTGGATGTCCGCCGTGCGGCCTGTGAGCGGGTAGGCGGAGTTGGAGACCGCTATACCTGCCGGATTCAGGGACAGGAATCGTATCTCTGGTTTGAAAAAGGCCGCTGGTTTGTGGAAGAAAAGGCTTGATGTGAATATTGCGCATATTCATACGCTGACCTTTGCAAACAGGAAGGGAGAGAGGCGAGCCAAAGAGCGCCGGCCTGCCGGGCCGGCTCACGGAGAAAGTCACCTCGCCTCTCTCCCCCCGCTGCGGCGGGTCCCCTCTCTCACCACTCCGACTTTCTCTTGCAAAAAAGTTCGTATTCTTCTCGGCTGATTTTTCAGCCATATAGTTTTTTCTTCTCTTGTAAGAACCTGCGTTATCTAAGTCCCTAAGTTGTCTGTAAAATATGGGAACACACGCCTGCTCCGAAATGCATTGCATCTGGCTCTGTACGGCAGTAGAATTAGAGAAGAAGAAAGAACAGGAATTTCCTTTGTGTGGCACGGAAACCTCAACAGATGTCTGGACGGCCCCCTTGTATGCTACTCTGAGATAATAGGAGTTGCGGTTAAACGTGCGGTTGCGGTTTTTGCAGCGTAGGACAATAACGCCATGGAGCTTACGGATCGCACCCAATGCTCTGCACACAGTGGAGCAGCCCATGGTCAGAAGCTTTGCGATGCTGCGGATGGAAGGAAACGCTTTCTTGTTGTTGCCGGCCTGCTGGAGCAGGCACAGGCAGACGCACAACGCACCATGAGACAGCTTCCACTGAAATATCTCACGCGGGATCAGGGTGTAGTTCTCTGTCACCGGCAGCAGGCAGGCGTAGGTAGTCTTTCCATAGCCCACACGCCCGATCTTCTCCTGGTACTGGTAGCTGCGGCAGAAATCAATGCAGCCGGCGCGCTTCAGCTCCTCTGTTGCTTTGCGGACGGTGGGAACGGAGCAGTTGGCCAGCGTGGCCAGAGCATCCAGACTGATGGTGCATTGTCCAAGGCGGTTGCGGAGGCTGTACAGGGCTGCTCCCACCCAGCGGGCGCTGTAAGAGAGCGCCTGATTGTACAGGAGGCAGCTTGGATTCCGGAAAAGTGAATG
The DNA here is from genome assembly GCA_002455655.1 of Oscillibacter sp. UBA6647. GTDB lineage: Bacteria > Bacillota > Clostridia > Oscillospirales > Oscillospiraceae > Oscillibacter. The sequence continues at coordinate 6,037 of DKLF01000111.1, forward strand.
TTTTGTGTTCATGTTCTTTTCTTCCTTCCTTCTCTTTGCGTGCAGCCTCTTGCACAGGCTGCACGCGCTTTTTGCAGAACAAAGCACAGGAACCTAGCAAAACATCAGGTTCCTGTGCTTATAAATCAAATAACTGTCAAGGCAAAGTTTCTCGTTTCTCTTGTATTTTTTCTACCATCAGCAGCATCTGATGTGTTGTACGCATTGATTTTAGATACCAGATAAGCATTGCAAAGACGGCTGCGCTAATACAGACGCCGACAAGGCAAAACGCCGTAAGAATTGCAGATAAATTCGCTTCTGTGCAAACCCAGCGTAAAAGGTCATGTGACAGCGCTTTTTTAGCAAATTCAGCAAGCAGCCGCCACACGTCCGAGATTCCCGCTACTAAAAGGGTAACTAAGAGAAACGAGAAAACATTCTTTTTATATTCATAGGATGATTTTAGTACAAGATAATAAAACATGAGAGCTTCATCAGACAGGCTTTCCAGCCGGGCTTTCTCATCGTGGAGCTGTAAATTTTTCTTTTTTGTGCGCTCTTGCAGGGACAGACGCATAATCTGATTACGAAACTTTCCAGCCATTTCTGCCATCCTTTCAATAGTGCGTGCTTTAAAAAAGTCGTCATTACCTAGAAACAGACTGTACGCGCTTTTTGCAGAACAAAGCACGGGAGCCGGGCATCCGCCCAGCTCCCGTGTGCTGTCTATTGAATCATGCGTTTGTGGACGCCGCCATAATGGCGTCGTAGGCCCAATAGTCGCGGGGAATATCCGTGTAGCTGATCTGGGCACTGCCGGACTGCGCGGCCGTCCGGCCAAACGCGCGGTTGATGATGGTCACTGCCTGGGCGCGGGTAATGTAGGCATCCGGATACAGCTCACCGTCCCCATAGCCGGAAATCCAGCCCAGGGCGGCCGCCTCGGCCATGGGTTCGGAATCCTCCGAAGCAGCGCTGGAAGCGATCAGAAGCGCGCCCAGGAATTCCTTACGGGTGATATATCGCTCTTCGGCCGAAAGCTGAGACGCGACGCTGAGTGATGTCACAGGGAGGCCCAGCCGGGAAAGCATCAATGTCTCATGTTTTGCCGTCAGATAATCATCCGGGCGAAACGCGCCGTCCTCATAGCCGATAATGTAGGCGGTGCCGTTATCCTCCAGCGTTACCGGTGTCACCGGCGTATCAGGAATGGGTGCATCCCCGGAATCAAACAGTGGGGTCCAATCGCCGGTGATCTGCGTATCCTGTGCCGGCACGGAAAGGATGTTCCCTAAAATCTGCACACTGTCCGCAATCCAGCCGGAGAAGCTCATGCCCCCAACCGCTCCGGGAATGATAGGCAGCAGGACAGAAGCACCGTATCGGTAGTTCGCAGGCTCCGGCAAAGCGGGCGCAGCTTCCGGTGCAGGCCCGGAATACGCAAAGGAAACGGCATAGTAATCACGGTCGTAATAAAGCTTCAGCACAGTGCTGCTGTCGCTCCTGATTCTTGCATTCCCTTCGGCGCTAACACTGTCCGGGGTTTCCGTAAAGCCCTCAAATTCTCTATGGGGAATGCTTCCCCCGATGGCCCCTTCACCGTTCAGGGTATCGGCCAGCGTGTAGCCGTCATCTGCAGCGTCCTGCTGGTAATATTCGATGACGTAGGGAATATCCGTCCGCGTCGTCCACACACCGGTGAGGGTCACAGCTTCATCCGGCATGGTAAAGCTGACGTCAACAACGGGAGCATCGGAGGTCTTCCAGCCGCCGAAATCATAGCCGGCCAGCGAGGGCGCTTCGGCCACCGGCACGGCCTGTCCAAAACGGTAGCCTGCGGTGGCCGGCAGGGCAGGCGGCGTTACGTCCGTCTCTCCGGAGTAGCCGTAGGTAACGGTGTTGACGTTGCGGTCATAGTAAAGCTTCAGCACGGTGCTGCCGTCGCTCCTGATCTTTACGCTCCCCTCTGTGGTTAGACTTTCAGGAGTTTGCGTAAAGCCCTCAAACTCCTTATGAGGAACCCCCGTTCCGGTAACGCCCGTTCCGTTAAATGTGAATGCTAAAGTATAGGCGTCATCATCGGTGTTTTGCTGATAATGCTCCACAACGTAAGGGGTATCGGCTTTGGCTGTCCATGCACCGGTGATGTTCACAGAGATGTCCGGCATGGTAAAGCTGCCGTCAGCAATGGAAGCATCAGAGGTTTCCCAACCACCGAAATCGTAGCCGGCCAGCAAGGGCACAGCGGCCACCGGCACGGTCTGTCCAAAGCGATAGCCCCCTCCTATCGGCAACGTGGGAGCGGCTGTATCCAGCTCTCCTAAGTAGGCATAGGAGACGGTGTTGACGTTGCGGTCATAATAGAGCTTCAGAAGCGTTGAGCCGTTGCTCTTAATCAGAACGTTTGTGGCTGCACTTGTGGATTCGGGAGTTACTGAAAAGCCGGGATAGCTCTTGTCCGGCACCATCGCCACACCTCCGGTTGTACCAGTGCAGTGCTCGGTGTCGGTCAGCGTGTAGCCGTCATCCTCAATGTTCTGCTGGTAATACTCCACCCTGTAAGGGGTGTCTGTTCTGGCTGTCCATGCGCCGGTGAGGGGCACTGCTGTATCAGGCATAGTAAAGCTGCCGCCACCAATGGACGCGTCAGAGGTTTCCCAGCCGCCGAAATCGTAGCCGGCCAGCGTGGGTGCTGCGGCTACCGGCACCGTCTGGCCGTAGCGATAGCTCCCTCCTATCGGCAACGTGGGGGCGGCTGTATCCAGCTCTCCTAAGTAGGCATAAGAGACTGTGTTGACATTGCGGTCGTAATAAAGCTTCAGGAGCGTGCTGCCATCACTTTTTATTTGGGCATTTCCTTCAGCAGTAACGCTGTCCAGCGTTTGGGTAAAGCCCACAAACTCTCTGTGAGGGATGCTTCCTCCGGTGGCTCCTTTTCCGTTCAGAGTTTCGGCCAACGTGTAGCCGTCACCCTCGGTGTTCTGCTGATACCGTTCCACGATGTAAGGGGTGTCTGTTCTGGGCATCCATTCGCCGGTAATGCTCACAGCGGCATCCGGCATGGTAAAGCTGCCGTTGGCAACGGAAGCATAAGTCTCCCACCCGCCGAAATCGTAGCCGGGCAGCGAGGGCACAACGGCCACCGGCACGGTCTGGCCAAAACGATAGTTTGCGGCCGCTGGCAGCGCAGGCGGCGTCACGTCCGTGTCTCCGGAGTAGGCGTAGGTGACGGTATTGATATTGCGGTTATAGTAAAGTCTCAAAACGGTGCTGCCATCGCCATGAATGCCAACATTGGAAGTTGTAGTTAGGGATTCTGGAGTAACGGTAAAGCCGGGATAGTTTTTTCCAGGCACAGCGGCCACGGTGTCGGTCGTGCCGGTATAATGCTCCGTATTCGCCAGCGTGTAGCCGTCATCGCTGGTGTTCTGCTGGTAATACTCCACGGTGTAGGGCGTATCGCTGCGCGGCGACCAGCTCCCGGTAAGAATTACTGCATTATCCGGCATAACAAAATTATTACCACTTATTATTGCATTTCCAGTTGTCCAACCATTAAACGTGTATCCTGACGCTGTTGGTGTAGCTGCTATCCAAACCGTAGTCCCGTAAGTATACGCACCGGGTGCTGGTAAATATGTAGCGTTTTGTGGCGTGAATCCGCTATATTGATATGCTACACTATTACTATTAACCGTGTAACTTCCATTGATAGTTATATTAGCTGCCGGCATTGTAAATGCGCCATTACTTAACGCCGCATCTGTTGAAATCCAACCGTTAAACGTGTAGCCTACCTTGTTAGGTGCATTACTTAATAATGTCTCCGTCTTACCGTATTTTACATTCTTCTCCTGATATACGTTTCCATCTATTTTGTAAGTAACTTTAAATTCCACCGGGGTAAAATGATAATATATAGTATAGTCCCAAGTATCCCATGTAACATTATGGTCAGATAGCCGTTTGCTAATTTGAGTTGTATAAGTATATGCGGCACTTTTGAACTCACTCGGAGCACTGTTCCAAGCAATATTAAGCACATCATAATCATTAGGAGATGATGAACTACTGGTATGCCTGTATGTGGTTCCAGTTTTAACAACCACCCAAGCTCCAGTTTCCTCATCCTGTAAGCAATAATAAAATGTACCATCATATCTACAAGTTTGCGCAAGAACCGGTATTGTAATAAGCGGAGTGATTATTGCAAGTGTCAGAAGCAGGCATAAGTACCTTTTCCATTGAAATTTCATCATAAAACCTCCATCCTCAATTTGTCACCCGAAAGCGTACCAGATAAAACTGACGTTCAGGCGCATTCCAAGCGCTGCACGGTGCTTTGCAGTGCCGGCAGCGCTTGTGCGCCTGCGCCAGCAGCACAGGCCGCAGCGTTCCCATATAGGCGGGTAATATCTTCTCCACCGACACGCACTTACTGCGTTCCAGCCGGCGCAGAACGGCTTCGTGAGTAAGCGCCTGATATCTTCCCGCCGGGATGCAGTCAATGGCATCCCGGTTGTCCTGGATCAGAGAGCGGCACAGCTCTCCGCAGGTCTTCGCCCTGCTGCTCTTTTGGACGCGCTGGCCAATGGTGCGGTATCCGCCCGGCAGTGCCGGTAGCGCCTGAAAATTTCGACCGATGACCACACGGCAAAACTGCTGCCAGAGCGCCAGCGCCAAAAGCAGCAGCAACGCAGGGAACCAAAGGAATGGTAGGGACAGGCCCAACCCCAGCCCGTATAATGCAAGGAGCGGCAGAATCAGGGGCAAGGCAGGATCAACAATCAAGTGATAATACTGCCGCCTAGAATTTTGGCGCATAGCTTGTTTTCACCTTCATCTCTTTTGTTACGGCAGGGAGAAGAACCCCGCCCAGCTCCAGCGGCACGGTGACAGTCATGTTTGTCTGGAAATTCAGGTTGCCGCCGCTGTAATTCATGTACTGTGTCCGGATTGATGCCACGGAAAAGGACTCTTTAACGGTAATCGTGTCCTCTTCGTCCAAGCCGGTGGCGTTCAGGGACTGCACCAGCATATCCACCACGTCGTCTGTTGTAATGCTGTATGTAAAGCTCCCGTCCTCGGGATGCCGCGCAAAGCCGTCTCCTTCTCTGGCTCCGCCGTAGAACTCCGCGATATTGACCGCTGCCACGGCCAGCACGGCTTCATTGGCCTTTTCCTTTACGACGCCCAGCGTGTGATAAACGTGATAGACCTCCACTGCCGCGCTGAGGAGCATCGCCCCGGCCAGAAGCTTCACGGCCGTGCTGAGGAGAAATTCACCGCGCTGCTCCCGGAGTTTATTTCTCATTTCCAGTATTGCTCACTCCTTCCCACCACGCTGGAGCGAAGCGGCACAGGCAGCGACAAAACGCCGCCAATACCGATCTTTCCCGTGTAGGAAACCGTCACGGTGAAGGGGTCCCCAAACTGAATGCGGTTTCCTCCTGCTGAAAAGCTGGCGTTCACAGCAACACTCGCGCCTTCCAGATTACTCGCCTCCTTCAGCTCCGCAAACGTCTGGTCCACCGTAGGCCCCATCTGCCCAAGAATTTCAATGTGCCGGGTGACGTCATTGGCCATGACGGTGAGCTTGTTGGCCTGATACATCACCGTAAAGATGGAAATCCCAAACGCCAGCGCGGCGCAGCCGATCAGAAGCCGGATCGCGCCGGTCAGCAGGAATTCCCCCTGCTGCTCTTTTAGCTTTTGAAGCATACCTTGCCTCCTTCCGTGGGAGCGGGCCGTGTGGCCCGCTCCCTTTGATGTCAATCAGTTAAAAAATTCCATGATTTTGGTCTTCAGCGTGGGGGCCATGTCGTTATTGAGGAAATTCTTAAGCAGGAGCAGCGCCAGAGCGCCCAGAACGATAATGATGACAAAGACAACGGCGTGGTCCATCACAAACTGGCCGGATTCGTCCTTCAGGGTGTCCTTCATGCGGAGTACGTACAGTCTCGCGCGGATGTAAACCTTGGTCATGGCAGCGTTCAGTGTGTTTTTCAGAGTGTTCATAATTTTTCTTTCCTTTCATAATACAAGCATATTTTAAATTGGCCTCAGCCAAAGAATTGATGGATACCGCCCACCAGCTCCGCGCCGATAGACGCGGCGATCATCAGGAGAAAGCCGACAAACATCATTGCCATGTAGGGATTCAGCTTTTGCGGACGCTGGAGCAGTTCCCGCTCCACCTCTTCATCCTGTGACTTGCGGTATTCTTCCGCAAGTACGTCAAAGTACATCCGCTGGTCGTCACCCCGTAGCACTGCCAGAAGCCCCCGGGTGAGCTGGCCCAGCTTTTGAGACGCCACACGGCCCTCCAGCGCCTGAATGGCCCGCACCGCGTTGCCGGTCATCATGTCGTTCAGGGTCTTGTCAATTTCCCCAGCCAGCGTCTGTCCGCACACCCGGCGATAGGAGGTCAGGATGGCAACCACGTCCCGCGTGGTTCCAAGGCTCTGGCGGATGGTAGACGCGAATTGCGGCAGTTCCCGCTCAATGGCCGCTCTCCTGGCGGCCAGCTCTGTCTCTAACGTCTTACGCTGCTTGTTGTAATAGGCAATGCCGGCCAGCGCCATTGCGGCAAGCCCCAGCGGCACGGAGAACAGCAGCAGCGCCGCGCACAGCCCGCTCATAAACAGTCCTCCGGCAATTGCACGGGCGTGAAACAGCTCCGGGCTTTCGGCGTGGCCGAGGTTTCGCAGCAGCGCTTCCGTCTGTGACCGCTTGATAGGATCAAGCTCCAGCCGGGGCGCAATTTTCCCGGCCAGTTGATTTTGCAGTACCTGAGATTGGGTCAGCGTCTTTGGTGCGCGTCCGCGCAGTGCCTTCCGCGCCGGCGCGTAGACGCCGGGAAAGCTTGCGGTAAACACGCAATACGCGCCTCCCGCAATGAGAATGGCCGCCAGCCATTCCATAGGGCATCCCTCCTCCTTTTAAATTTCATAAGAGATAGGCCGGGAAAGGGTAATGGCCTTGTTGATGGAAATAAAGACCGCCACAGCCGCAATGGCCAGCGATATCTGCCCAAACGGCGTGTGCATCAGGTTCGCGTACCAGTCCTGATTTAAAAGCTTCAGCAAAGGGCAAAACACCGTGATCAGCGCCGTCATGCCCATGGCATATTTCAGCGGGAGCATCATGCGGGTTTCATTGGCCTCCTGCTGGGCCTTTAAAATTGAAAACTTGTTGACCACCGGCTGGAGTGCCGCCTGGAGCATGTGATTGTTCTGGCAGAGAATCAAAATATCGCACCATTCGTGAAACTGCGGGTTATCCAGTTGGCCTTTCATCCGCTCAATGGCCGTCGGCGCGTTGGCGTCCACGTAGCGAAGGCCGTTGCAAAACGCCGTGAACACAGTGCGCACGGGATCACTGATGGCATTCAGGTTTTCCTCCACAGCAGATAAAATATCGTTGCTGCGGTTGTAGGAGGTGGTGATCAGGGACAACGCAGTCTCCAGCTCCTGACTTACAAACTGCTGATAGCGAAACAGCGTGAACTGAGATAACCAGAGGGGAAGAAAGTACAGCCCCACCGCCAGCACCACCGCCAGCGGGAGATTGCCCAGCAGCAATCCGCCAACCGCTCCCGCAGCTCCAGCCGCCAGAGACATCCGCAGCACCCGCTGGTAGCGATCAGACTGCCCAATGGTGTCGTAGACGGTTTTGGCCTCCCGGTAAGAACGTTTTGCAAAGCTCTCACGGGGACGTCCGTTGATGCGGTCTACATACTCTCTGGCCGTCTCCCGCTGGTTTTTCTTCCTCTTTTGTGCTTCTAGCCGGATTCTGGCCGCCAGCTCCCGCGTCTTTCCCCGGATACTAAACCGGGGCAGATGCGCGTCCATCAAAAGCAGACCGCCGACCAGAACCAGGAACAGAACCAGGCAGTCACGCTTGTTCATGCTCCACCTCCAAAAACTGCTGAAGCTCGCTGCGCCGCGCGCCTTTTTTCAGCATCTGCTCTGTCAAACTCTGTGAAATGGGCGCTAACTGGCGAAATGCGCCCTCTGTCCGGATGCAGGTATCCCCCTCGTAGATGTTGTCTTCAATGGAGAACTTAAATAGCAGCTGAGACTGAATCTCTCCGTGGACACAGCCCGTTACTTCCCGGATTTCCGTCACGCGGCGCTGCCGGTCGGCATTTTGCTCCATGTGCACCAGAATGGGGAAGGCCCGGGCGCACATGGAAAACAAGGTGGTGTCGGTCATGTCATAGGCTTTCTTTGCCAGCGTAATGATTCGTTCCGGCGTGTCCAGCGTACCGTTGGAGTGGACGGTGGTCATCACTGTGTGGCCGGTGTTGGAGACGCCCATCACTTCAAATGCCTCCCGGCCGCGAATCTCTCCCGGCGCGATGATGTCCGGATTGAAGCGCAGCGCATATTTCACCAGTTCTTCCTGCCCGATGTTTTGCGTGGAATCTTTTTTATTGGGCCGGGTGCGGGTATGGATGACGGAGTTGGTTACTTTCCCGTTCTCGTCCCGCTGTACAAAGTCCCATTCCCGGCTGCCCTCCTCAATGGTGTAGATGCGCAGCGTCTTGGCTGCATGGCTAAGAAGACAGCCGGCAAGAGAGGTCTTCCCGGCCCCGGTTTCTCCGGAAAAGGCGATGGATACGCCGTGGGTCAGGCACAACTCCAGAAAGGTCATCATCTGTTCGGTCAGTGTTGCGCCCACCAGCTTCTTCCGTCCCACCGCCGTCATGTCCACCTTCCGGATAGATGCGCTCACGGAAACGTCCTCATCCACCAGCGGCGCGCGCAGCGCCGTAATACGCATTCCGCTGCCAAGGTCTGCGGTCGCGCCGGGTTCAGCCACGTCAAAGGCTGTCTGCGTTTTCCGGAGAATTTTAAGTATAATGTCCGATGCATGTTCCGGGCTTAGGAAGCGGTAATCCGTTTTTTTCCGCTTTCCCCGGATAATGATCTCCACATCGTCCCAGGCGTTGATGTCCAATTCCTCGAAGCCGTCCTGCTCCAAAACCTTTTCGCGGGAGATGAAGCTCAGTCCGGCCATGTCGTGATAGATGTAATTTGTCAGTTCCGCAGCGGAGTTTGTCAAATCGCACTTGATCTGGTGGTCCCGGAGATGCCGGGAGATAATGCCCTTCAGCTCCGCCTCCGTTAAATCCTCCACCTGCCGCTTCAGGCTCAGGGATACCTCGCTCTGCACCCTGGGCAGAACCTGCTTGTAAGGGAGCTTCCCCAGAGGGGAGAAGATGCCGCTGACGACCGCTTCCAGCCCGTCAATGGTTTGTACTGCTGTTTCCTGCACGATTTTTTTCCTCCTCACTTTCTACTTGGTCTGTCAGGCGGCTGACGGCTTTCTCAAATACCGCGCCGGGTGTAGAATCAAAGCCGGTCAGCAGCTCGCCCGCCATCATCTTTTCCGCCGCCTGCGCAGAGAATGGCAGCGTGTATGCAAAGTCACCGAACAGCGCCTGCGCGTCCTTAATGGGCGTGTGGGTAAAAACGGGATTTGCAATCTGGATAAACTTGTCCATGTGGAATACGTCGCTGTTGCCCAGCCAGCCAAGCTGTGCCTTGCGAAACTCATAGCCTTTCACATCCGGCGTCAGCACCATCAGTCCCAACTGCGCGTATTCCAAAGCCGCCAGCGTGGTCTGGTCATACAGGGGATTGGAATCGCAGTCCACAATGACATACTGGAACGGCGTCTGTCCCAAAAGCTGGAACAGGCCGATGGCTGCGCTCCGGGTGGGCGGACCGTAGGTAAATGCCGCCGTCTCACCGGAAACCAGCCCCATGCAATAAATGTGGTTCGACTTGGGATGGCGAATCATCCGGTCCTTCAGCGCGGCTTCTGTCAGCGCGTCCGATGCGGTCAGCAGAGGCCCAATGGAATTGTTTCCGGTCAGCCCGGTGACGGTGGGGAGCAGCACCGGCAGCTCCGGCGTGCGCATTTCCGAAGACAAAATCAGCACGTCCTTTTTTCTGCGGGCCAGCGAAGACGCCAGCGCCATGGCCACGGTGGTTTTCCCGGCCCCGCTGCTCCCCCAGGATGCAATTAAAAACATAGGCTCTCTCCTTATCCGTTCTGTTCGCTGGCTGGCAGAGCATCTGCGGCTGTTTCCGTACCCGCTGCTTCTTCCGGGACTTCCGGGTCCTCCAGCTTGGCAAAGTAATCTGCCTGTGCCTTCAGCGCCCTTGCTTTGGCCGCGTCGTCACCGCGTATCACAAGAGCAGCGTGCAGCTTGGCATTTTGGTTCAGCCCAGCCAGACAGGCCGCCTGCTCCGCGTTTGCCAGCAGCGTTACCGTGGACAGCGCTCCATCTTTTGCGGTATTGTCTACTGCCGTGTCCTGCGTCTCTTGTACGTCCGACCCGTCGGCGTAGCTTGCCGCCAAGACCTCCACATACTGCAATTCCGGAGGTGCAGCAGCCTGAAAGCTGTTGTTGTCCTCCACTGCGAATATCTGCACAATATCGCCCTGACGCAGCTTTCCGGATACGCTCTGCGACAAGTCCGGCAGGGAAATGGAAATGGCCACCGTGTTCTCGGGCAGCCCCACCATCTGCGGGTCTGCGCCGGGATAACCCTCGCTGAATCTGGAAGCGGTGGCAAGGTCGCCTGCCACTGCGTCCGTCTTCACGTACCGGCCCACAGCCGCCTGCTTTTCATGGAGCGTATCGGAGGGCAAATGGTACGGCGACATATCTACGACAGACAGCAGGTCCTCTGTCACCTTAGTCCCGGCCTTCACGTCCTGGGCGAACCGCACGGTAGGTTCCGTCTCCGTCACCGCCATTTTGAGCATGGGAATACCGGCGAAAGCAATGAGCAGCCCCAGAGAAATGCTGACGGCTCCCCAGAAAAGCTTTGTCCGAAAAATGGGCGTGCGGCCATCGGGAGAACGATCCTTTTTCTCTTTCGGCTGCCCGCCGCTTCCGATTTTCCAGCGTTTGACGGGCTTCTCCTTTTTTACCTCCGGCTGGCCCTGCACCAGCTCTTTGGTGGATTTTTTGGTAAATGGCATATGTGTCTATCTCCTTTGCAAAATTTCTGCCGCCAGCAGGATATAAAAAACGCCCCATACATATGGGGCGAAGGGCAGACTTGTTTTCTTTTGCAGCTTGCCGCTGACGATAAGACTCAGCAGTGCCGCAATCAATACGAGCAGCATTTTCTCTATTCCCAGCAAAGCCCCCAGAGCGGCGCACAGCTTCACGTCGCCGCCCCCAATTCCCATATTTGCGCCCGCCGCCAGCAAAATCGCTCCGCCGATTGCCGCCGCTCCAAATACGCACGAGAACAGCGTAACCTGCCCCAGAGCAACGTTCAGCAACGCGCAGGCAAAAATCAGGAATACCGTTCTATCCGGGATGATGCGATGCCGGAAATCTGAAAGGGCCGCATACGAGAGAGGAAAAAAGCTCAAGAACACACCCGGCGTCATCAACCCACCTCCTGCTCCGGTTCCGGATCAGCGCGCGGTTCCCCGCAGATTTCCCGCAGCTCCGGCAAAATCAGCTTTGCGTAGGTCTGGGGTGCAGGCGGCTCCCACAAATCCGGATGGTAAGGGACAAGACCGCTTTTGTCCCCAAAGTATTTACTCAGGCGGTCCAAATCCCGCTGGGTCGAAAAGCTGGCCAGCGTAATCAGGCTGTGGCAGGGGTGGGGCTGCACCAGCTTCCGCGCCTCGGCCAAAGCTGGCAGCTCCCACGGTTTTGTGCAGCCCACCAATACGCTGAGATCCGCCATGCAGAAATGCGCCGCATTTTCTTTGGTCAGCAGCCCATAGTCCAGCACATAGGCGTTGTACTGCGGAGATTCCCCCGCACAAAAGGGAACGCCGTGGATTTCCACGGCGTTTTCAGTTTCGGTGCCATCTTCAATTGTTTTCATAATTGGCAGCGTCCGCCCGCATTTATCCCAGATTGCCGGGCGCAGTCCCAAGGATTTAAAATAATGGTACAACGCAAAGCACTGCACGGTGACGCCGCAGCGTGGCATCGCGCCTGCCACAGCGGCATGAAATACAAGGCCCTCGGGGATGTGGAGGGGGGAGACGGTGCGTGCCGCCGTCTGCACCATCTGCTCCTGCATGGCTTGCAGTTTTCGGGAGAGCTGGGGCCTGTCCTGCAGGCAGCTTCGCAGCTCTGCGTCCACATCCGTACCGGGGCGCTGCATTATTAAATGGCTCATATGATGCACGCCCGCCAGCGTGCCGAACAGCTCCACCGTCTCCTCCTCGGGTTTGCCCAGAAAGATTATCTGCGCGGAGGAGAACCGCCGGAGCTGCTGCATCGCAGACAGGATGTGCGCAGGCGACCAGTCCATCTCGGATACATCCAGAAGAATGTAGTCCTGCCGGACAATGGGCTTCTCCTTCATGACAAAGGCCGTCAGCGACGGTACCTTTTCAATGGGAATGGCGGTGGCCAGCATGTCCAGCTCGTTGAACAGGGCATCGAAGCGCCGGAGATCGTCAGCCCGCGCCAAATAGTAAATTGCTTTCATGTTTATCTTTGTACCTCCTGATACTATTTAAAATATTGCATGGGGTCGTAGGTTGTGCCATTGATGCGCACCTCAAAGTGGCAGTGGTTGCCGGTGGAATTGCCTGTGGAGCCAACAAGGCCGATTGTCTCTCCCTGCGTCACGGTATCTCCCACCCTGCACAGTCGTCTGGACATATGCGCATAGCGGGTCCGAACGCCGCCGCCGTGGTCAATCTCCACGTAATTCCCGTAAGAGTTGCTGTACACGGAGATTGTTACGGTTCCATCCATCGCCGCTACAATCGGCGATCCGCCAGCCCCGCCGATATCAATGCCGGAGTGGAATTTTATCTGGCCCGTGATGGGGTGGACACGGTAGCCGTAAGGGGAGGTGATTTTCGTGTAACCGGGCGTCGGCCAGCAAAAGCCCGACTCAGAGATAACCAGATTCTCCGGGGAAACAGCGTCATTGCTGCCCTGAAGCAGCAGGCAGATTAGGAGCGGCACAATAGAGAGGATTAAAAAAAGAACGGCAAGGCAACCGGCCAAAATACTGATGAAAAGCGTTTGATGGGTGTGTTTTCGTTCCTGGGCGGCGTCCAGCACGGCGGCCGCCAGCTTCACGGCGGCCAGCGCGTTCATCGCCCGCCGCCTTTGCCCATCAGGTCCATTTTGTATTGAGGAATATTTTTATCAAAGTCTACCGCAACATGCTGCCGGCCCATCTGCAAAAGCGCATGGCCCCGATGCTTGGACAGCAGGAGGTTCTTTTCCGCGTCTGTCAGGTGAAACAGGCTTGCTGTTTCCTCCAGGTTCTTGCCGTCTGTCCCGAAAAACAGTTTGTAGGCAGAGCTGTCCAAAATCGCCTGCCCGGAGATTTTCACTTGCTCTGAAAGCAGGTCCACCAGCGAGTGGGTGACTACCCACAGTGCGCCTTCATATTTTCTGGCGCGCTTGGCAAAGTTCCGCATGTACATAGAGGTCTGCGGGATGGCGGGGTCAAAAAGGATGTGCGCCTCGTCGCAGCCCAGCAGCACCGGCGTGGTTCTGTCCTGTGCCATGACCTGCCAGCACATAGTCATCGTGTTAAAATACTGTGCGCGGCGCACCTCTTCAGAACTGTTGATTAAAAGATTGGTGTCCAGAACAATCAGGTCGTTGGAAAGGTCCACATTCGTGTAGCCATTCCATAGAAAGCTGTCCGCTCCCTCGGCCATGTCGTAGAGCAGGAGCGCCAGGTCCCCGCATCTCGGGTCTTCCTCCGCCTGTCCTTGCAGATAGGTCTGCAATTCGGAAATCAGAGGAAAATCCTCTGCCCCAAGCTGGGATACATCCGTATCCCAGGTGATTCCCTTAAGGTTATAAGTCTCTACAAGAGCCTTTTTTAAAAGCGCCCGCTGCAGATCGGTCAGGCCCGGAAGATACAGCTTAAAAAATACATCCAGCGTGTGGATGTGCAGTGCCATGGCGTTTTCGTTTGCCTGATAGAGCCGGTTGCTTCCTTCCTCGTCTTTATCGTCCATAGGAACCGGGCGAATTTGCAGGGGGTTTACCTTGGCGCTGCCGCCGCCCACGTCCAGCCATGTGCCGTTCAGGCTCTGGCACAGATGCCGAAACTCCCGTTCCGGGTCAATGATGATAATTTTTACGCCATTCATATACTGCGTTTGTATCAGGTGCTTAACTACCGTAGATTTTCCCTGCCCGGTTTCCCCCGTGACAACCATATTCCCGTTGGTGCGGTCGCGGCCCCGCATAAGCAGATTCAGTGCCATGACACTTCCGTCCATCGTCCGGGCAAAGTAGCTGCCTTGATCATCCCGGTAGATGCTGACAATCATAGGGAAGCCGCCCATCAGGGTTTCCAGTGGGAAAATGCGCTTCAGCACATCTTCTACCTTCGGCTGCGGAGGATGGTAGGGGGAGAGCTGCCTGTAGGCGTCCTTCTGCAAGTTGCCCAGCGGCTTTAAGCGTATGCGTTTTTTAGCAAAGCGGTTGCTCACGGAGCGGCAAACATCCTCCAGTTTATCCTCATCATCGGAAAACGGCATGGTGAGGATTGCGACATGACCGATGGACGCATTTTTAAAGTCCAGTTCCTCAATAAGCTGATCCGCGTCCTTGGCTTGCTTGGCATAGTGTTTCCTGCGCCGGGCATTGCTTTCCGACTGCGCGTCCACGGAGGATGCCTTGATGCTGCGGGCCAGCGCGTCCCCCAGCTCTCCAGCGTTGCCGGGGTAGTAAGTAATGGAGGTAATGCAGTCGCTGTTGTTCATCAGGTCCACTGCCCAGCCATAGTCCAGCTCGGACGGGAAACGCATCGCACCGTAAATGCGGCCTACTACCGGGCCGATGGTGACCTTGGAGACGCCGAAGCTGATACCGCCCACTGGCGTCAGCAGATTCAAAAGGGCCGCGCCGTCTTCCGTGTCCCCGCTTCTGGCGGACAGCATCCGTTTTTTCTGCGGCAGAAGGGGAATATCCTCGTAAATGTCATCGGAAGGGTCCTGATAGGTGGTCAGGTCCGCAAAAATCTTGCAGAGATAGGTGATCTCCTGCTCATTCATCAGCTCTACGGATACCTGGTTCTCACCGAGCTTGGCGCGCAGCTCCTTCAGACGCTTTTTAAGGATAGCATCCGCGCCCCGGCTGGCCTTTTCCCAGCACTTAATGACAATCATGGGTTCTTTTGTACCCTCCCGGGCCATTTCCTGCAATGCGGCAATTTCACCGTTGATCAGGCGCAGCTTGGCGTCCTCACCGGTTCCTCTGCGCTTTTCTGCCAGATACTCAATCATGTTCATGGTGTCCACCGTGCGGGGGATGGACAGAAGCTGGAACGGATCGTTGTCTCCGCCAGAAACCGCGCTGGTGAGATTCAGTGCCAGCGCGGCCCGCTCCTGATCGGAAAGCAGCTTGTTGTCTCCGGCCCGGACGGACAGGTATCCAAACAGATACCCGTCCCGACTGTAAAGCAAGTCATCGGTGATGTCTTCCACATTCAGAAACTCTTGCGCGGTAAGTAATTTTGCATCAGGTTTCTCTCTCGGATGAAACATGGATTCTCTCCTCTCTCTTATACCAAAATGTCTGCTGCTCCCTACGGTAGCGCAGTCCGCGTTTTAAAAACAAATACATGGACTGGTTATTGTCCATTTTGATAAAAAAATTGACGCAGACAAACATGGTGAATATCACCGCCAACGTGGACGCCATCAGTTTGAATTCCCAAGTGCTGACCATGCAGAACAGGATGCTTCCAGCCAACACGATGCCGGTGATAATCCCCGTGCGGATCAGCTCCGGACTTCCAAATCCGCGAAACAGCTCCCAGCGCAAAGGGATATTTTCAGGGACAGTTAATTTTTTCAATTTAAATCCTCCTCGTTACTTAATACGGAATAACAGTTCCACCAAAATAGCCTAGCGTCATGCGGAACACGCTGCCGATGCATTCCGAAAGTGCAATAAAAATCAGGACGTTGCGAATCCGTTTTTTGTACGGCGTCGGGTCCTCCTCCATGGACATATAAACCAGACACAGCAGAATCCGCATCAGCCCCCCCAGCGGAATAAGGATTTGCAGCAATACGGTAAAGCTCAATATTTCGTCCATGCTATCGCCCTCACACCAACGATTTGATTGCCCGCACGGCCATGCTGGCAGAATAGGCTTTTTGCGCCATACCTCCGCCCTGACCAGAGGACATCAGGAATTGCTGCATAATGGACGGGGTGGAGAAGGCCGCAAGCATGATGCCAAGTGCCACCAGAATATTTACAAACTGGAATGTGCAGGCCACCCGAAGGGCAAGCGCCATAGCACACACCTGAATGACTGCCGTAAAGGCGGTCTTTATAAAGACCTGCATATAGCCCTTGAACAGGCCCATATCGCTGTCCAGCAGGCCAAGGGAAGCAAACGGAACGCCTAATCGCAGAATCATCAACTCAAACCCGCGCCCTATCAGGCGTATCCACAGAACGAAGACGGAGATAGCGAATACCAGCAGAAAGAGAATGGTTAAGGCCCCCTGCGTAGCTACGCCCAGAACCACATCCTGAATAAGTCCTGCAAAGCCCATATCCACTCCCAGCGAGATGCCCAGCCGTCCCATAATTCCTTCTGCTATGTAAATGAACACGCTGACGGCCTTTTCATAGAGATAAGGAAAACAGACCATCACAACGCCTGATTGAATTGTACCAACCAGCATATCCCGTGGGCTGGAATCCGCGTCTCCATCCCGCCAGAGGATATAAATTTGAAAGCCCTTAAACATGAACTTCAGAACCACCAGACTGCAAACCAAGAGGTATAGGTACAAATAAACGCTGCGGATGCTTTCATCGGTGAGCACCGTTGTCGCGCCGGACAGGATCAGGCGTTCAAAGTGGAATACGCCGGTCAACAGCCCAACCATCAACTCATCAAACATTTCAAAAGCCTCCGTTACGAGACCTCCAAACCAACCGTTTATGGTTTTACTGAAGATATCCAGCAGACTTTCGCCGCCCAGCAGCGAAGATAATACGTCCAAACTCCCCGCCCCCCTTAAAAGTAGGAGGCCAGGAGAGTAATGACGGAGGAAACAAGGCATCCGCCCACCCCGCAGAAGATGGCGGTTTTAATTCGCTTCTCCCAAAGCTTTCCGTCCTGTTCGTCGGACATGGAGCGGCGAATTGCGAAGAAGCCGGCTGCTGCCGCCGCTGTGAGAGGGCATAAGACAATGAGTAGTGCGGATACATCGCTAATCAGCTCTTTGAGGCCCACACCCAAAGTGCTGCCCGCAAGACCTCCCGCAGATGCCGGTACGGCACATAGCGCCAGCATTACAAGAGAGAAAAAAACTCGCTTTACAAGGGATTGCATTTTCTTTTGATTGTTCATAACAAAGTCTCCTTTATTTCTTTTGTGCTGCGGCCTCCATGGCCTTCAGCTCCGCGATGAACCGATTCCATACGCCCCAATAGGCGGGTTCGGCGGTATGCTCCTCCCGGTCCCGGTCGCGGAGTATGGTCATCTTTTTGTTGTACTCCTGATCCCCCATGCCGAAGGCGGCATTCCAGATGGTCTGTGAGATATCCGGCGCATACATCATTGCCGGTTCACCCGGCGTCATCACTAACTGGTAGGGCCGCTCAATGTGCTTGTGAATTTCGTCAGGCAGCATCAGCGCCCGCCCTGTCAGATTATAGCTGGCGGAACTCTGCCCACCGCTGGAACCCGAAATGCTGGGGCTTTTGACCGTATAGTTGCCCAGGATATCTGAAATCTTCTTTCGCGTTTCTTCACTGTTGGAACGGAGATAAACCCACGTCTCCGCGTTGGAGCGGATGGTCTTACCCACCTTGTCACCGTACTTTTCGTCCAACTGCTCAAGGTTTTGCAAGAACAGATGCCAGCGGATACCGCGCCCTCCTGAGACGGTCATGAGCGTGTCGAAGTCCGGTATCTTAACAAAGTTTCCGAACTCATCACAGAAGAAGTGGACACGTCGGGGGAGTCGGCCACCGTGCCGGGTGCTGTACTCCGCCAGCAGTTGGTACTGCTGATAGATAAATAGCGCGGCAAGGCTGTGGTAGGTTTTCTTGTAGTCCGGAAGAATCAGGAAGATTGCCCGCTTCCGCACCCCCGTCAGCTCCGGATCAAAGTCCGTGGAGGCGGTCATACCGTGGATCAGTGGGTCTGTGAATACATCCAGCGTGGTCAGGGCCGAGGTGTAAAAGCTCCCCCGCATCTTAGAGGGCGCAATCTGCGAGATGCCCATGGACAGCTTAGCCGGGTGCTCTTCCGGCAACATCTCCAGATAGAGGTTGAGCGGCAGCAATCCATAGGCTCCGATGGGCCTGCCCATATGCGTAATAAATTGCTGCACATTGGCAAGGTTTTGATACTGCGGATTTTGAACATTGTCATAAGCGCAAATGAGACTGGACATGGTAAGCACCGCGCGCTCGCCGTCCGTCCAGATACTCTCATTGGTATGGTTATCCGGGACCAGCATCGTTGCCATGTCACGCGCCCGCGTGGCCGCCTTGGCAACCTGCCCCTGATTCAGCGCGTCGATCAGCGGCTGCATGAAATTATAGCGATTGGAAAGCTGCGGATTGAGAAAGTCAATGGCGATAACTTCATAGCCGAGACTTTCCAAAAAGTAGCGGGCCGCCGTATACAATTCGCCCTTCATATCTACCATGACCATGCTTTCGCCGGCCAGCGCCGTCAGCGCAATGGACGGCTCCACCAGGCAGCGGGTCTTGCCGCAGCGGGTCGCGCCGATGATCAGGCTGTGGGTGTCTTCCGGAGTGTAGTAGATACAATGACCATCCTTGGTTTGTCCCAGAACTAAGCCGCCCAGTGTGAGATCAGTCAGCTTTGTCGCCTGCTTCACGGCAAATATCCTCTCTTTCTTTTTGATAGCGCTCCGTCAGCTCCGGCGGCAGCGTGAGCGCTGCTTCTGCTTCTGTTGTGGCAAACGCGTCCGCAAATTTCTTTGGCTGCATCCACCACGCCGTGCCGTGCTGGCCCTGTCCTTCTGGACGGGGAATACTGAATCCCGGCACTACTTCATACATATCTGATTTGTACTTGAGGTAACTGTGTCCGAACAGCATCCAAAGAACCAGTAGAAGACTGCCCAATGCCAACACAAAAAACAGCTTGACGTTGCGCGGATCTGCCGCCAGCGCCGCCAGCATTCCGGATGGCCGCAGCGTGCACGCTTCTGCACGTCCGCTTATGAGCAAGCCGAAGTTTCCGGCAAACATCAGTGACAGCCACAGGAACACCAGCAGCACGAGACCACCGGCTATAAGCCTTTTTTTCATGATTGAATCACCCCCTTCATGAGAAAAGCGCCCATCTCAAAAGAGATGGGCGCTTTATTGTTTATTAACTGAATATAGCCAGTGCGAAATAAACAAGTATACAAGCCGAAGTGAGTAGCTGGGTCCCAATAAAAATGCACTTAAATAAACCGCTTTTATAGTCTGAATAAAAAATGCGGTTTCCTAGCGGTATAAGAAGAATTACTATTGCACTAAAAATCAAGCTCACCAAAAGTCGATTAATTTCATATGAAGGCCAATTTCTAATCCAACAGACATACATAGTAGCTGTTACTACAGCAATAAGAAAAGTACCGAGAAGAAGACTGCCTGCTCGTCGCTTCCAGTTCGCGTACCCTGCCAGCCTTTTAAACAGATACCAAAGAACCAAAACTCCCATTCCAAGTATTGCTAACGCCAGTGCACTACGAAGTTCATGTTTCATATAGCCTCTCCTAAATAACAAGGCCTGTCCCAACTTGGGACAGGCCCTGCGTTCTGTCATCTCCTTTTTATCAGGAAGGAACATCGTCACTTTCATCCGGTCCAGCAGCATCCGGAGCTGCGCCTTCGTCCCGTTTGGAATCCCCAAAGTACACATTGTCGGCCGCGACTTCGGCGGAGCGGCGCTTGCCGCCCTCCTTGTCGGTCCAGTCGCGCAGTTGCAAGCGACCTTCCACCACCGCCATACGCCCCTTTGTAAAATATTTGCTGACAAATTCCGCTGTCGTGCGCCAGGCAACAATGTCGATGAAATCCGTCTCCTTTTCGCCGCTCTGGGACTTGAAGTCCCGGTCAACGGCCAAGGAGAACGAGGTCACCGCCGTGCCGCTGCCGGTACGGCGCAGCTCCGGATCGCGGGTCAGTCGGCCCATTAAAATTATGTGATTCAGCATATCTTTGCCTCCCTGTAAAAAATAAAACGCCGTCCTGTTACAGACGGCAGATTTGCTAGTTTGTCACATGGATGTACCAATCGTTTATTACATCATCAAAGATGTAGAGCGATTTATTAACGGTGGTGTAGAGCTGCCCGCCGGGGGTCCATGCATCCAGCACACGCACCGGCACAGTGTAGGCCATATCGTCCGGATACCAGATGGGCGTGTAATGAATCCGGTTAGAGTAATAAGAAAACGGATTCTGCTTGAATGCCCAGCGCCGCACGTCCACTTTCTCCAGCAGCCGGTTATACTCCTCATACCCAAACTCCGGGAATGTGGCCACGGCATTTTGAATATCCGTCACGTCATAGCTCGATACGCCAGCGCCGTACTGCACCATCGGGTCTACGCTGATCTCCACGGCGTAGCCGGACTTCATAGTGGTCTGGCCGTTGCCCATACGGTACGACGTTTTGCAGCGCTGATCCGGATTCAGGGTCGAATCATGAATTTGAAGCGACGCGCCATAGGTAATGTACTTCCACCTCCAGACACCGAACATCTTTTCCGCGTACCACTCGCCCCATGTGGTGCTCAGGTTGCTGCCATAGTCTGGAACGGCAGGCAGTGTGAAGCCGTTGTTCCTGTCATTATAAGTGGGGTCTGGGGGTAAGTTTTCCTCCAACTCCACCACGTTGACGCGCAGCGTCACAGAGGAATCCCCGCCAAAGGCCGTGGCCGTCAATGTCTGCGGCGTGCTGGGTGTGTGCCACCGCATCCAGACAAGCTGCGTTCCGCCCTCGGGGCAGATGAAGCTTTTGCGGTAGGTTTTGCCACCAACGGACATGACCGCATAGGCATTGGCATCTGGGGCAACTTCCTCACTGGAGGATAGCTGGAAGCTGATAATTACATCCGTGTCCGTGTGGAACTCGTAATCATACTCACCGGGTGTCACGGGCGGTGGTGCGGCCTTAAAGCTGACAATGCCCATTCCTAAGTAGCGGATAATATTGGCGTTGGTCTGCTTGCCAGATTTTGCTCCCGTCCACTTGTCGAGGTGCAATTCCGTGTCCGACTTCTCAAGGAACATGGAAAGCGGCAGGTTCTGATGTGTCAGGGACTTCATCCATGCCCGGAGCTGGCCTTCAATCTGCGCGTCATACATAGCGGCCTCTGTGGCCGTCATGGCCCACTTGACGCCCTTAAACACGAAATAGGCGATTGGCTCCAGAAGCAGCTTGTATTCGCCCCCCGTCAGGTCGTCATAGGGGATGCCGATTCCCCCAGAAATAGATTCAATCACATTTTTGTCCGTGAAGTAGCGTTTGATGGCCTCAATGTTGTTGCCACCTGCGCCACCTACAATTGTGGGCATCTTCAAAGGAACCACGGTACTGGTGTATTCTTCCCACTTTGGTGCTAAACTTGACCCATGCAGATAATCCAGTTTATTTTTGGGAACAAAAGACCGCTTCACGGTGTTCGATTCCGACTGGTTACTCCAGTCCATGGAATAGACCTTCTGTCCATTTTTTAGAATGGTGATACGGCAGCCGTCTTCGTTATTCCAGTAATTCTGCTTGCTTCCTTCTCCCATGCCCCCGCCGCCGTCACCGCTTCCGCCGCCGCCGTCAATGTTTCCATCTCCTTCCGCTAGTACCGGGACAATTAGGAGGGATAGCACCGTAACTACCCCCAGCAGGCTTGCCAATATCTTTCTTCTATACAAAAAATTCATCCTTTCCAAAAAGAAAACTCCCTGCGTCCATTGGAACGCAGGGAGTATCTTTTAATTTTACCAACGAAGGAAACCTCAACCCATTTCTCCAACCTGAATGCCACTCAGTTCATCCGGCATTTCAATGTAGTCAGTCTGTCCGCCGTTGCCCTTATCGACCCATCCGAAGCCGTCCCAATACATTTGCTCCTTGCCATCAACCACTCGAATGTCCCCATCCTTCGGCGTGGAGCTGCCGGGTGTAGACGGCGTACTCGGCTTAGAAGGTGTGCTGGGCTTGGTGGAGCTGTCCGAAGGCTTTGTTGTGGTAGAGCTGTCATCGGACGGCGTGGTAGTTTTATCGCCGGTGGAAGGCTTCGTGGTGGTGTCGCCGGTGGAGGGTTTCGTGCTGTCCGTGCCGGAGCTGCCGCTGGTGGAAGGGGTGGTGCTCGGCTGCTCCCCGTGATAGGCTCCGTCCGTGCCGGTAATCTTCCCGCCCCCGCTGCCGATGTTGGCCATGGGCGTGCCGGGAGCTGCCGTTGTGGTGTCCAGCTCGTCCATGTTGGCGTCCCAAGTACGGTCAACGGTCACGTTGCCGTCTGCGTCAGTTGCGACCTTGATACTGTCATCAACAGAGTTCGTGCCGGGCGTGGTCTTGGAAATGGAGGCAGGATTGGAAGTGTCGATGGTAAAATTATAATTCTTCGGCGTCTCGGGAACCACTTGGGCGGCTGTAAGCTCCGCAGCTCGCGCCCGCTCCTTGCCGGGAATGTAGATAAAGTTAACGTAGTAGGCAGCAGCACCCACCGCAGAAAGCGCCAGAGCAAATGCGGTGACAGGCTTCCAGTTTCTTTTCAGTGCTTCTTTCATTTCAAATACCTCCCAAAAAGTGTATTCTACTTCTATATACATCATAGCACAATTGGCAATAAAATGCAATACAAAGTAGTGTAAAACATTCATTTTGTGGAAAAGTGCAAAACTTTTTGCTTATTAATGTTATATGTTCGTTGTGGAAGCTTTTTTCTTTGCTGTGTGGAAAACACAGACTCAAAATTCCATTGACCAGCCGCCTTCCTGCTGGCGCTTCTTCCTCAAATCGCGCTTGGCAGTCTCGGACAGGTTGCGGTACTTTTCCCGCTGAAGGTTTCGCTGGCTCTGAAGCTGATTCTTGCTCTGACTTCCGGAGCGGAACAGCCGAAGCAGCGCCATGGTCGCCAGTTCCTGCTGCTCCTGCAGATCATAGCCTTTTTCTGTCCGCATTGTTTCAACCACCAGCTCATGCATGGAGCGGTAGAGATTTATATACTCGGTGTTCCGAAGCTCTGAATGCTGGCCGGGGTCCTCGCCCTGCAGGATGGACGATTGCTCCACCAATGTTCGCAGCCGCAGATCGCTCACCAGTTCTTTTATCACACTGTCCATCCACTCCTGATACTTCTCCTTCCGCAGCGGAGGCTGCCGCAGGGGACTTGCCTTCGGCAGCTCGCTCATGAGTTGCTGAAAGCTTCGGTTTTCCCGCAGCAGCTCCACCGCCAGATGCCGCACAGTTTCATGCAGCTCTTGTGAATCCGTGAGGCTGTCCGGCTCCACGCGGCTGCCGGCCAGCGGCTCACCCACAGTGCGCCCGATCTCATCCAGCACGGCAGCCCGTGCCGATTGGTACATTGCGCGGTATGCTGCCGACAAGGCTTCTTTGTCTGCTTTTTTTCCTTCTTTGCTGAGAAACCCGGTTGTCTTGCTGCGGATACGAATATCCTCCGCCAGCCGCTGCGTCAATTCACCCACCTTTTTTTGAATGTCCTCGTCCTTTAAAAGCTCTATGGAGGGTGTACCCCATTTGGGGAGCATCCGCAGCAGCTCTTCAAAGGCGGTATCTCCACGCAGGATTCTTCCGGCAGTTCGCCACGTCTCCAGCCGCAGGCGGCACAGGTCTTCAGGCGGTTTCTGCTCCCGTATGCCGGCGGCAACCTCCTTCAGGACGGAAAGCGTCTCATTGCCCAGGTCTGTGAATAGCCGTTCGTGAGCCTGCTTCTGAAATTTTTCCGCAAGCGCGTCGTCATTCCCATATAACCGCGAAACGTCCGCACTCAGCTTCTCATATTTTCGTTCCAGCGCCTCAAAGTCGGAGATTTTCATGACCTGCTCCAGCCATGCGTTTAACCGTTCCCTGTACTGCGGTTTTAAAAATCCGTATTTCAGCCGTCCAGTGGTCGGCAGCGTGTGGACTAGCTCCACCAGCCCCTTGCCCAACTCGTCCAACTCTCCGGGGCGGACGTGGTCCAAATTCAGCGCTTCCGGAAGGTTAAAGGATTTCATCAGGGCAGATAGCTGAAGCCGCGTGGCTTTGGCCGCCTCACTTTGCTCTGCCTGCACCGTTTTTAGTTCTTTTTCAAAATACAGCGCACGGGAAAAGGTGGTGCGGACTCGTTCTGAAATCAACTCAAACCGCGTCTTCGATACAAACTCCTGTCTAGGCTCCTTTCCGTTATCCCAATAGATAATATGGACGTGGGGGTGGGTTTTTTTGTAATGCATCGCCGCTACCCATCGAAAATCTTCTGGCTTGATATGCATTTCTCTCTGAATGACAGAAATTCTGGTGTTAATTAGCTTCTGCCATGTTTCCCGGTCATAAAGGTCATAGTCTCTGGCAGTGGTCTTCCCAACGGAGAGGATGGCACGATAGAGCGTATGGTCTTTTGACGCTGTTCCAACCGCCTGATGGGCCGTGCGCAGGTCGGCTATGTTCTTGCTGGCTTTCATGTCAGGCAGCTTTCCCCACAGGCCGAAGCCGCAGCCAGGATTCCGCATAACGCCGGGCCGCGTAGCGATGTAAACCAGATGCTTTTGATTCAATACGCGGGTGTCGGGCAGATTTCTAGGCTTGTATGACTGCTTGAATACAAATAGCTCCGGAGCCTTATCGGCCATTACGATTCATCTTTACAAAGCGTCAGCCTGCACTCAGGGCAGACCAGCCGCCCATTGGGCATTCGAACCATGTTTTCAGACTCCTTACCGCAGATGATGCATGTATTCAGTGCCTGCACCAGCAAAATGCTGCCGTCACCCGGGAACAGAAGTTCCACGGTCATCCCCGATTCTAATTGCGCTTTCTGCCGGAGTTGGAGGGGTAATACGATCCGGTGACCCGCGTCCCATTCTGTGACTTTACAATCCGGTCGATTTTCATCACCGATTTGGTAGGGGGAGATCAAGATACCTTTTACGGAGCCGGAGATGGTGACCTTACCGGTGAGGATACTGCCCCGCGCCTCATTTCCGATATTAATGCGGCCCTGCTGCGTAATTCTTCTTTTCATGACCATGTTTATAATTCCTCCGATTCATCTATAATGCGCTTCGCGCCCTCCTTCAGGAAGGCGTCAATATCTCGGTCTTTCAACTTTAGGTATTGAATGCCCAGTTCACGGGCGGAGCCTGCGGCCTCCTCAATCCGCCGCTGCTCCGCAGGACTTCCGTCCCGTGTGGCGGCAAAGATGCTCATAAAAAAGGCGGCCCCCGAAATGTGGGTCGCCTTTGCGGAGATGGCTGCTAGCCGCTCCACCTGCGGCTGAATAGTTTCCTTAACCGCCTGCTGGATTAGCCGGTAAAGCTCTCCCTCCTCCACCTTCGCACCGGTGGCGGACAGGCCCTTATCTACAAGGTCCCGGAGAACTTCACTTTTAGGCCGATGCTGTTCTTTTGCGATTTGGGAGATCAGGTCACTTGTTTTCTTTGAGCAGCGGAACGGAACATAAGGGGCCTGATGACGATCTGTCACTTTGATTCACCTCCGTAATTGTAAAAGCACTTCTATGCGGCAGTTGCCGCATAGAAGTGCTTTTA
>DKLF01000044.1 GCA_002455655.1 Oscillibacter sp. UBA6647
TTAGCACCTGCACCTCGCCCATAATCTCCTGCTTTTGAGCGGCCAGCTTAGAATCCATGATCTCGGTAATTGCCTGCAAATCTTTTTCATCCAGCATACCATCGCCTCCTGTCATTTAAATTATATCGGCACTCTGCCGGATTGTCAACCTCAAGCCTTTTGCTGCTGCGCCCTGTAACCTCAGTCCCTGCCTTGCCCGGGAGCCTGCCGCCCATTGGAATGGTCCCGCGCGGCATACAGGTCGGCCGCAAGGCCCGCCGCAATGCGAAAGCCGTCCTCAAATGCCAGCTTCATCATAAGGAGATTCAAATCTGCATTGGCGTTGGCGAAAGCGTCCAGCTGTTTCTTGCCCGTGCCATCCAGCGTTGACCCAAGGGCATCTTCGGCATCCGCCAGATTCTGCATCAAAGGGCGAATGCGCGGGTCGCGGCGGCTGTCCAGATCACAGGGATGCAGGTTTCCGTAAAATAAATCCTCCAGCATAGCTCACACCTCCCTGACCGGCACCGCGACGATTTGCCCGTTCAGCCGGAGAAATATTTCGGGGAACTGAAATCGTGTGGCATAGGCGTTCAGCTGCTCCTCGGTCAGCGAGACAAAATTCTCTGCATCCGCCGGAGCACCGCAGAGGAAGAATGTCCCGGCGATAATCTCATAGACAGCGCCGGTGGCGTCTTCGCGTAGCGCCCGGTTCAGGGGCAGACCCAGCAGCTTGCCGTCATCGTTGCAGACCAGCGCAATTTCTTCCGCAAAGGGGTAAATTGCCTGAATCGTTCCGCCCACCAGCGCCTGCATGGATTTCAGGGAGCCGTCGAGCTCCATCGTGCGCGGAGCCTTTTCAGGCTCAATTAAAAGTATTTTCATAGTCAGTCCTCCTGCATAAAAGGAACCCGCAGAGCCGTTTGAAAAGCTCTGCGGGTTGATATATAGTAGTTCATTGCTTTTTGTGCGAAATTTGGAATCCGAGTCTGTCCCGCTGCGGCAGCCAAAGCTGAAAGAGAGCGTCCTTCTCTGCTCGGTGCAGCGGATTTTTTCATCAGCCGCCGTTGACGAGGAAGTATAGCGCCACTGCCGCTACCGCCAGCACAATCAAGATGGTGCGCAGAATTTTCCCAAAGGTCCAGTTTTTGATGCGCTCCACATTTTCTTCGGAATTTTCCTCGTTAAAGTTCAGTTGAGAGACAGAGAACGGGATGGCACTGCCAATGACGTAGCCCACGTAGTAGCCAACGCTGGCGTGCTGTGTGCAGGTCAGTACCAGCGAGACCAGATATTTGGGGATGACCACAAACATCTGCTTGCATACCTGCCAGAAGAACCCGAAGAAGCACCAGAGAATATTGCCGGCCAAGCCGTGGTCGAAACCGGCCATATACTCGTGAAAGCCCACGGTGAACATCTCCCCGATACTTCGCCCGAACACCGCCAGACCATTTATTAGGCCGTCCAGAAAGCTCAGCTCAGGGACGACCTCACGACCCTGCACCAACAGCGATGTGTGTAAAACCACCACGTCCTTTTGGGCAAATTCCGGGGTGGCAGCAATCGCGAAGAAGAAGCTCCCAATGATAATGGCGAGTATGACAACGGTACTGAAGTTTGAGAAGGTTTTTGCGGTCGTCAGCTCTTTGGCGTTTTCGTATTGGAACAGCTCGTCGTTCAGCTCCTGCCTGACCTCCTCCGAAAAATCGCCCTGTTGGATTCGCTGCCGGAGCGCGTCCGCATTTCTGCGGAGGTCTTCCGAGATAAATTCCTCCCGAATTTCCTCATACGTATGCTGCGCCGCTGCGGCTGCGTCTCTGGTGGGATATTCTCTGCCCAGCGCTGTCCGGCAGGACAGGTCAATCTGCGCCAGCTCCTGCTGCACCTCCGTCAGATAAACCCGTCGGATGGGATTGTCCACCTGCTTCAGCTCCTGCTGAAATGCCAGCAATTTGGCCTCCATTTCATCCTCTGCGCGCTGGCAGTCCAGCAGCTGGCGGTGCAGACGGTCTGCCTCCTGCCGCATTCTGGCGGCCTCGTCTACATTCGCGCAGAGAATGGGCGCGACATTGGGCAGCAGTGGATCGACTGACCGCATCTGGTCGATCAATTCACGCTCTCTGTCTCGCAGAATCTGCTGATACTTTGCGCCGACTTTCGTTTGGTATCCGGACAGCGCTCGACATCCCGACTGCACCGACGCGAGACGCTCAAAATCGGTCTGCTGCATGATGGGGAGAATTTCATTCAGCTCCGCCCGCGCCCTGTCCGCTTCCTCACGGGTGGTAAATTCCAGCTCCTCCACCGTGCGGTATGCCCGGTCGAACTGCGCCACCGCGTCGTCGATGCGGCGCATGTCCACCGTCTCCTCGCAAAGACCCAGCTGTCGGCTGTATTCCCGCACCTGACGCTGGGCGTGAACGGCCTGTTCCTCCGTCTCCAATGACAGAGACGCGGCAAAGTGGTGTAGCTGCTCCGCTTTCTTTTCACGGATGGCGCTCATTCCAAAATAGTCCGCCACCCGCTCTAGATTTCCGTCCGTATCGCCAAAGCGCTCCAGCATGTAAAGGTACCACTGGGGATGATAGGGATTCAGCTCCAGCGCCTGCATGAGCATGTCCAGCGCCCGCTGGGGGTCGGCGACCTTCTGCGCGTTCTGCACCATGGCGGCTGCGGCCCGGGCTGCTTCGGGCGTTACCATCCCGTTGGATGCCGTCGCGTCCCCGCTAAACTGCTTTAGCGCCGCGATGAGGGCATAGTGGCAGGTGAACGCCGTTCTGCCAACGCCCTGTTGCAAAGTGCCAAGTGTGTCCGGGTCGCGGAAGACCTTTGATTTTTTGGAGCTGGCGGCAATGCTGGACGTGATTTTTCCCAAGCCGTTGATCAGCATGTGCCCCGCACCCAGCGCCATATTCATGGCTCCCGCTGTCGCCATCCCCTTGACCGCTCCGGAAAAGCCAAAACCGCCGCCGATCACTCTGCCCCGGTTCTGGCGGCGTTCTCGGCGGTACTGATCCAAGTCCTCCTCGCTCAGCACGATTTCCGCATATTGGTCGCGGATTTTCATATAGCAGGGCGACCACGCGTCTATCTGTTCGCCGTATGTATCCAGCAGAAGCTGTGTGTCCACCGTGAGCACATCGTGCTCCATGAGGATTGCCACGCAGTGCTCCAGCACCGGCTGCAGCGCTTTCTGAAATTGCTCCGGGGCGTTTTGAATGACATCCTCCAAGGAGGCGTTGCTCTGATAAAGCTCCGTAAACCGGGATACCGCCTGATCGGCCAGACTGGAAAATTCTTTGCGGCAGCTGTTATACGCGATGCGCTCTGCGCTGGGTGAAAAGCCCCTCTGCATGATCGACAGTTCCATTCATCCGGTACTGATCGCGGAAACGATCCTGTACCCACCCTCCATTTCATGTAATATATTTTTAAATATATAACTTATATTTAAAAATGTAAATAAAATTGCGATATTTTGCTAACCTATTTCAAAAGAGATAGGTGGTTGGCTTATGACAGTTGGAGAACGCATCACACAGCTCCGCGAGCAGCGCGGGTACACGACCAACAAGCTTGCAAACGAATCCGGCCTTTCGCAGAGCTTTGTGCGGGCTGTGGAGCTGGGAGAAAAGGGAATCACCGTGGTGAATTTGGAGTATCTGTGCAAGGTGCTGGATGTGAGCTTGCAGGACTTTTTTTCCTACACCGGCAGCGAGGTTCGCGGTGAATTGACCGCGCTGGTTTCAGAGCTGACGCAGGAGCAGCAGGCGGCGCTGTGCGCCTTTTTGAAAACAATGTAAACGATTGGGCGGGTATCCTTTTTGCGTGATACCCGCCCCCAATTTACTTGATATTGCCACTGCTGTCGGCTCGGAGATCGGGATGAACTGCTTACTGCCTGCATGCTCTCAACATTCCCCACAGTACAGAAAGTCCTCCACGTCCTCCGGCGAAAAGCCCTGCTGGAGCAGCGTGTCGATGTCCTCTGGGGCGTAGCCGAAGGATGACGCCACCGCCCGCAGCTCTGCGAGGTACTCCTCGTCCCAGCGGGGGACGAGCCGCGAGCGGTCATCCGAACACGCCCTGTCAGAGCAGAAGTCGCCGTACCACGGCAGAAACAGATTCCTGTCGTCGAACGTGCTGCGGGAAATTTCGCCGTTTGGGGAGATTTTCAGCAGCTCTCCGCAGTCTGCCGGAACGCGCGCCTGCTTCTCGCGGCCCAATCGCAGCTTATCCAGTGCGCGGCGGAGGATTTCCTCGGTGGACGCGTAGAGATAGAATCCAAGCCGGGGAAAGTCCAGCAGGCACAGGGGATTGTTGCCCTTGATGAAGTAAAGATTGTCAGAACCGTCCAGAATCGTGATGGTAAACGAGCCCTCCAGATGCTCCGCCATGAAGCGCAGCGCGTCCCAATCCAGCCCGTGCTTTTTCTCCAGCAGCTGCGCGGACACGTAGGAATCGGTCTGAATCTTGCTGTCAGGCAGCCGATATTGCCGTTTCAGCGCATCGTCGTTGTGGAGAATGCCGTTGTGCGCCAGCGCAAAGGGTATCTGTCCCGCCACGCCCCGAAACGGGTGATTGTTGCAATTTCGTTTGGCGTTTCCCTGCGTCGTCATCCGCGTGTGACCCATCACCACCGCCGCATCCGGCGGAAGCGCCATGCCCAGCCGGTGGGCGGGTACGGGCCTTTTGTAGATGTGCAGAACGCCCCGGGAGTTGTAGGCAATGCCGCTGGCATCGGTTCCTCTGACCTCGCATTCGGCGGCAAGAGTCGTCAGAATTTGATGCTTCCGTTTTTGCGACAGGACGTGTCCATAGTCCACCATTCCAAAGAGACAGCACATACTCACACCTCCTCCGCCGCGGAGAGCGGCTCGTTGACATACAACCGCCGTTCCTTCAGATACTGGATTAGCTCTGGGTGCCGTTGGGGCGATAAATGGGATACAAACTCCGTCCAAGTCAACTCCGACATTTCTCCGTCTGAACAGGAAATCGCCACGCTGCAAAGCTCCGCAACGAGCTCCAGCGTGGCGATCAGTGTGTTGTATTTCAGAGTTCCGCGGAAAATGCGAAATTCAATGGTGCGGTCGTTGGTGAGGTTGACGCAGGCGTAGCGCCCGGCGCAGGAGGCTTTCGCGCTGTCCAGAACCTCCTTGGGGCTGTCCTTCCGTCCATAGCGGGCCGCCCATTTCTCCAGCTGCCGTTTCGTGCGCCGGGAGAATCGCAGCAGCTCATTCCAGTGGTTTTCCACGAAGAAGAGAATGCGGGCGATGGCGGCTTCCTGCGCCTCCTCAGTTTCGCCAAAGCTGTTGCGGTTGACGTGGACGTGCAGGCCGCAGGTCTCCGCGCGGTGGCTGTAATAGCCCTCTGCCAATGCCGCCTCCATTACGGCGGCCCACGGCATCCGCGTCTTGTGATAGTCCAGCGTCATGGGGTGGGTCACGATCTCCATTCCCTCGTTCAGAGAGCCGTCGTGCTTGATGTAGATGTGCTCCGCGTCCCGGTTTCCAATGGCCATCAGCTTTTTCGCCACAGAGTCCCGTTCGCCGCCGTCGTCGATCTCCAGCTCCACGCCCAGATAACAGGGGCCTTCGCCGTAAAAGATGGGAGCGGGCTTGTAGTAGTAGGACTGGATTCCCCCACGGTGCTGGTCGACGCAGTTGTCGCAGTAGGGGACGTCGCTGTCGTCGTCCACGTAGTACGTATCGTCGCCCCGGATCAAGCGACCGCAATCGGCGCAGCGGTGGTAGTAGTCATCATAGCAATCCTGACAGAGTATGGTGTTGGAATCGCCCTCGCTGTCGTCGGACCAGATGCGCTCGCCACAGCGGTCGCAGACGGCGGTCAGCTCCTCAAGGCAGGTCTCACACAGTGTTTGCTCGTCAAAAATGGTCTGCGCTCCAATGGGAAATTCCGCGCCGCAGTGGTCACAGGTAAAGGTTTCCATCATTTCAACTTCCTCCGTTATAACAAAATGAGGCCCCGGGAAGCTATCCCGGGGCCTCTACTGGTATAATATATATCCCGAAAAGCGGGGAATTCGGATTCCAGCGCGGGCAAGTTGGAGGTGAATGGGTGCCGAGGAGAGGGGAGAAAATGCTGCAATTTTACAAATGCGTGGAGGGGGATAACAAGGAGCATGTATTTGTACCTGCTTGCTGTCTGGTTTATCACGTAGAAATCCGTCAATCTTTGACTTGCTACGGAGGTGACCTTTCCAGAGGAACAAGACCGAATAGCTGAAAAGGTTTAGCTAAAGAAAAACGAGATGTTGTATCAGATTCTATGTACCTGTCGTGGATGCTTCCTGCCCGACGGGATGGGAAAGTTTTGTGGGCAAGCATTACAGGGCACTACGGAGACTGATTTTGTGGCAGTGCAAATTGGGAATCGACTGTGTGCGCTGGCTTTGAACTACAGCGCCCGGGGCTGGGACAGGCGGTATCGCGTGGATGTGGTGGCGGCGCTGACAGTGATTGGGAGAAAATTAGGGAAATGCAGTATTTTACTGCAGAGTTGCTCAAAATCATAAAGAGTAGATAGTTTTCAGAATTTAAATAACTAAATAAATTGGATGTGAAAGAAAGACGATAAATGCCATAGGCCATGAACTAAAATTAATATAGGGCAATACCGCACAAAAAATTAAGTGCAGTAAATGCTACAATGTGATAGAATAAATTTATGGATAAACAAATGAGTCTGTCTGGCCTGAACGATGAATTAGCGCAGGTGCGGACAAAGAAGAGAGAGTTTCTTGAGCAGATTGAGCGCATTGTTCCGTGGGCAAATGGGTACCCATAATCAAGCCGTACTACTATGAGGGAGAGCGCGGGAACAAGCCCTATGAACTGGAACTGATGCTGCGGTTGTATCTGCTGCAAAATCTCTATAATTTGTCCGATAAAGCAACGGTTGCCGAAGCGGTAGACAGCCGTGCCTTTTCGGATTTCTGCGGCGTGGACTCCAGCAATCAGGTGCCGGACGGTGGTACGCTGGGCCGCTTTCGGAATATTCTCGTGCATAATGGTTTGCAGGAGCTGCTATTTGCTCAGGTGGTAAATCTTTTGCAACAAAAGGGCCTGCTCTTGAAGAAAGGCACCATTGTGGACTCCACAAACATAGCCGCGCCGCCTTCTACGGAGAATCAGGAAAAGCAGTGGGACCCCGAGGCGCATCAGGTAAAAAAGGGTAATGAGTGGCACTTTGGCTACAAAGCACATATTGGCGTGGACAAAGATAGTGGACTGGTTCACACGCTCAAAGTGACAGCCGCCCATGTCCATAATGTCACCATGACTTCCAAGCTGCTGACCGGAGAAGAAACAGTTGTATATCGAGACAGCGGTTACCTTGGAGCGGAAAAGCGTGATGACGCCATCGTGGAGAGCTATTCCGGTAAACACATTTGCTATAAGATAAATCGACGTCCCTCGCAGATTAAAAAGGGCTCTGCCAAATCGCGGGCCCAGCTTAAGCGCAGAGAGCATAAAAAATCATCCGTCTGGGCAAAAGCAGAGCATGTCTTTGGTGTTGTGAAAGGATTGCTTCGCTACCGAAAGACGCGATATCGAGGTCTGCGAAAACAGACCTCCAAATTGAATATGATGTTTGCGTTGGCAAATCTGATTTTGGCTGACAGGCGTTGCCTAGTTGCTTGATTTAGGTTGCCTCCGCAAGTAAATATCAGAGATTTTCCACACTGTCCGCCCGCACCCGCTGACAGTGTGGATTTTTTACGCCGTTGTGCGGCATTGCCATAGTAGATTATTCAAAAACACAAACCTTGCCATAATAGTGCTAATATGATATTATTAACAAATAAAATGGCTAAATGGAATAATCAAGAGCACCGAGTAGAGAGGAAAGTGTCATTATTGTTCAGTATCATTCTTCCCCTGTATCAGGCAGAGCGCACTTTGTGCCGCTGCCTGGACAGCTTGCTTCCGGCATTGGAGCAGCAGGACGAAGTTTTGCTGCTTGACGATGGCTCTACGGACAACACTCCTATGCTGTGTGCAGCCTACGAAAAGGCTCACGCAAACATCCGCCTGTTCGTTCAGGAAAACCGGGGTGTTTCTGCGGCGAGAAACCGCGGGATTGCTCAGGCAAGGGGGTACTATCTCTGCTTTGTGGACGGAGATGACACGGTGGACACCGCTGCCTTTTCCGCCTTTTTGCAGCAGGTGCGGCAGGGGAAACCCTCACCGGACATCTGGTTCAACGATTTTAATATGATGACCCCCGGGGGGCATGTCTTGCGCGCCAGCAGGAATATTGCCGCCGGTGCGCCCCAATACGGGGAACAGCCCCTGCGCGCCTATCTTTCGGAGCAGGGTACCTATGCCAATGTGTGGCGCTGCGCGTTCCGGCGGGAATTTCTCGCTGGGCAGTCCCTGCTGTTTCAGGAAGGGCTGTCCTGCGGCGAGGATCTGCTGTTTATGACCAGGGCAATTCTGTCGGCGGAAGCCACGGGCTTTATCCACCGACCCTATTATCACTATCTGGTGGAGCAGGGGGGGAGTTTGAGTCACAACCGTTCTTTGCAGCGGGTGACGGACTTTCTCTCTGCATTTCAGTCTGCCTACGACCTGACCGATGGGAGCGCGGTGGGGACGCTGCTGCGGGAAAAGCTACTGCATGAACTGGTGCTGCTTCTTGCGCAGCTGCCCGAGCTGTCCCCCGCTGATCGGAAGGAAGGGGAGCGCGCCATGGCACATTGCGTCCCCTATCTGTCCCGTTCCCCGTCCGGAATGTACCGCATGGCAGCAGCTGCTCTCCGGTGCTTTGGCGTTGGGCTGGTTGCAGGGGGACTGTGTTTTCTCAAGCGGTTGAAGCGGCAAGCAAAGGGCCTGCCGAAGCAGATGGAGGGCGCCTGATATGCAGGAGCAACCGTTGATTTCCGTGCTGATGGGTGTGTATTACCACAAGCCCTCATTGGAGCCGCTGATGCAGGCCGTTGTCTCCATCCTTCATCAGGATTGGACGCAGCTGGAGCTGATTGTCTGTGACGAGGGTTCCTCTGCGGCGGCGCAAGCGTATCTGGAGCAGCATTCCCGGGAGGATTCACGTCTGCGCCTGGTGCGAGGACAGGGAAAGAAGCTGCTGCCGGAAAAGCTGAACGCCTGCCTTGCAGCGGCGCATGGACAGTGGATCGCCCGGATGGACGATGACGACCTGTCCTATCCCCAGCGGCTGCGCCAGCAGATATCCTTTTTGCAGTCCCATCCCGAAATTGCTTTTGTGGGCTGTCAGGTGGACTATTTACTGGGGGATGGCGTGACACACTCCAATTTTCCCGCGTTTCCCACGCCAAGGGATTTTTTCTTCGCCATGCCCTACATCCACCCCACGCTGCTCTTTCGCAGAGCGGCGCTTGAACAGGTGGGGGGCTATGACGAGTCTCCGGTCTGCCATTTGTGCGAGGATTACGATCTTCTGCTGCGGCTCTATCAGGCCGGGTTTCAGGGCGCCAATGTAAGCGAGGCACTCTTCGGCTATTCTCTGGCAGGCACCGAGCAGAAAAAGCGCCCCCTCTCCGCCCGCTGGAACGAGGTGAGGGTGCGGTATCGGGGATTTTGGGGACTGGGTTTGCTGCCCGGCGCGCTGCCCTATGTCGTTAAGCCGCTGGCGGTGGGACTGCTTCCTGTGGGCATACTGAACCGTCTGCGGCGCGGACGACTGAAACGACGGATGGCACAAGGAAAGGACGTAGGGGAGTGAACTTCACTCTCCCGACGTGACACAGATGAACAACAACCAAACCCACTCCACACAATTTAATTATTGTATGCACGTTTTGGTGAAGGTGTCGGGGGCTTTCTTTTCCTTTCTCAGTTACCCATATGTCTTTCGTATTCTAGGGTCGGTGGAAATCGGAAAAATTTCCTTTGCCACCTCCTTTTCCGGCCTTTTCGTCATGCTCGCCGTTCTGGGCATCCCGGTCTACGGCATCCGGGAATGCGCCAAGGTGCGGGATGACCCCCGCCAGCTCTCCCACACCGCTGGGCAGCTGCTGGCACTGCAGGGCTGCGCCACGCTACTGGCGCTGGCGCTGTATCTGCTGTCCCTTCGGTTTCTGCCCCAGGCGCAAGGGGAGGGACGACTCTATCTGATTCAGGTGGTGCTGATTGCGGTCAGTGCCATTCAGGTGGATTGGGTCTTTTCCGCGCTGGAACAATTTGGCTACATTGCCCTGCGCACCATGACGGTGAAAGCGGGCATGACGGTTCTGATCTTCCTCTTGGTGCGCAGGGGAGAGGACTATCTGTGGTATGCGCTGCTGCTGTGCGGCGCCACCGTGGTCACCAATTTCATCAACCTCTTCCGTCTGACCCGCAGCGGATATCTATCATCTCCGGGAAACCTCTCCGGTGCTTTTGCCCATCTGGGGCCGATTCTGGTATTTTTTGTGCAGGCGATGGCCATTACCGTTTATACCAGCATGGATACGGTGATGCTGGGCTTTTTGCAAAACGACTATGCGGTGGGACTGTATGACGCAGGGATCAAAATCAAGCTGATTCTCTCCTGTCTGGTCACGGGCATGAGCGGCGTGCTGCTGCCCAAGCTGTCCTATTACATTGCAAAGCAGGAGCAGGCGGCGTATCAGCGCGCCCTATCTAAAACGATTGCGTTCACCCTGCTGCTCTGCCTGCCCATTCTGGCTTTTTTCGGCGTCATGGCCGAGGAGTGCATGGAAGTGGTGTGCGGCATGCGGGACGGGCAGAGCGGCACACTGCTGCGGGTGCTGCTGCCCACGGTGTTTCTCATCGGATGTTCCGGTGTGGCTGGCAGTCAGATGCTGACTCCCACTCACCGGGAAAAGCAGGCCATGGTGGCCTATCTGGCCGGTGCCGGGATGAATCTGATGCTCAATGCCGTGCTGATTCCCCAGTGGTCGGTGGTGGGTGCCGCCGTAGCCACCTTAATTGCGGAAATGACGGTTCTTAGTACGGAGATGTGGTTTTTACGTCGGGAGCTGCCGCCTCTTTTGCGCGGAATCGAGTGGAAAACACCTGCGCTGGCGGCGCTGGCTCCCATTCCGCTGTTGTATCTGTCCCGCAATCGGCTAAGCTGGCTGCCGGCGCAGCTGCTATTGAGCGCCGGGGTGTATGGATTGGTGTGGCTGGCGGTACTCCTGTGGCGGCGAGATCCGCTGATCGGGGAGCTACTCGCCCGCATCGTCCCGTCGCATTGGCGGCGGACAGACCCGCTTCAGTCAGATCAACCAACGACTTTTAAGGAGACGGCCGCCATGAACCAACAAAATCCACCTACCCAGCGGCAGTGGCTGGTCTATGTCGGTCTTGCGCTGGCAGCTGTTTTATGGATGGTCTGTTCCGGAAACACCAACGGTTTTTGGTACGATGAATTTGCGCAAATCTGCTATTCCGCTCCGCCTCAGAGCTTGCTGCACACTTTGAAAATTGCCGATCCCACGCCGCCGCTGTTCTCACTGGTGGCCAATCTGTGGATGCGCCTTGTGCCGGTGAGCGAGCGCTGGCTGCTGCTGTTACCCCAGTTGGCAGTGGGCGGTGCCATGGTGGTAATGGCACTGTGGTGCCATCGGCGATACAGCTTTCGTGGCGGTGTTCTGGGTGCGGTGCTGCTGGGCTTTTCCCGCATGGTTATGGAGCAGTGCGGCTTCGAGTTCCGCGGGTATGGTTTTTATCTGCTGTTTGCCGTGTTGGTTTTGTATTTCCACGGACGGCAAGAGGGAAACCGGTTTTCCATCGGCTATGCACTCTCCCTGATTGGCCTTGCTTACTGCCATCTGTTCGGAGTGGTGCTGTGTCTGCTCTTGGGCGTGTGGGACGGAAGTTTGATTCTGCGCAAGAAGCTGTCGCCCAAAACCTTTTTGCCCTATCTGGTTGCCGGGGCAGCGTTTTTGCCCTGGGGTCTGTATTTTCTGTCCCAGGCGGGCTCGTCCGCCATGGCGGCCACAGCGGACTGGATGACCAAGCCCTCCCTCTGGGATGTGGCCAAACTGGTGATCTTTTTGTGCGGCAATCACCTGCTGGTGTGTGCCCTGTTTGCCCTTGGCTGCCTTTTGGCGGTGGGTGCGCTGCTGAAAAAACGGCAGCTCCCCTCTCCCGCCGGGCAGGAGCAGCAGCTGTGCCTGTTTTTGGGCGCAGTGTTGATTGCAGCGGTGTTTCTTTATAGTCTGCTCCGCGGCGAGCAGGCCAGCTTGTGGGTCAAGCGGTATTTTACCGGTCTGTTTCCCTGCACCGTATTTTTGGCAGTGGGGGGCGGCTGCTGGTTAATGGCGCGGTGGAGCCGGTATAAAAACGGAATGTTTGCCATGATTCTGGTGGCCACCATCCCCCTCTGCCTGTGGCAAACCGCGTCGAGGGACAGTCCCTTCGGCGTTTACTATCACCGGGAGGCAGCGGAGGTACTGGTGCAGCAGGACGATCTGTATGCGCCCACCACGGCGGTGGTCAGCAGTTTGGGAAGTTCAACGCCCGGTTGGGCATGGTTTTATCTGGAGCAGGGGGGAACCGCCCCTGCCGCCCTTACCTTAGACGCGGAAACGGTGTCTCCCCAGGAGCTGGAGGACTATGAGGTACTCTATGTGGACGCGGGCTACGGCAATCTGCCCGAAGCACTGGTGGCAGAGCTGGAAAACGAGTATCAAGTGACGCAGACGTGGGAATCCCTTTCCCTGAACCGATATGAACGGAACGAAACCAAGTAGAAAAGAGACGAACAGTATGGCTAAAATCAGCATTTTTACGCCTTGTTATAACGAAGAAGCAAACGTGGTGGCGCTCTATGAGGCGGTCAAGGCCGAGATGGAACAGATGCCCCAATATGAGTACGAGCACATCTTTAGTGAAAACGCCTCGACGGACGACACGGAAGAGCTGCTGCGGGAACTGGCGGCAAAGGATTCCCATGTGAAAGTGATTTTGAACAACCGAAATTTTGGGCCGGGGCGCTCCGGCGCCTTTGGCTTTTATCACTGTACGGGAGATGCCAACATCTGCATGGCCTGCGATTTTCAGGATCCGCCGGAATATCTTCGCACGTTTATTCACCTCTGGGAGGACGGCTATAAGGTGGTCTGGGGCCGAAAGACTGGCAGCCGGGAGGGCGTTGTGATGAAGCTGTGCCGGGGCCTGTTTTATAAGGTCATCAAGCGGTTTTCCGATGTTCCCCAGTATGAGCAGGTGACGGGCTTCGGCCTCTATGACAAAGAAGTTTTGGAGCTGATGCGCTCCCTGAACGACCCCTTCCCCAGCTTCCGCCATCTGGTGGCGGACTTCGGGTACGAGGTGGGCTTTGTGGACTTCGTCCAACCGGAACGCCGGGCGGGGAAGTCCAGCTACAACTTCTTCTCCTATCTGCAAATGGCAATCAAAATGATGATTACCACCTCCACCGCGCCCTTGAAGCTTGCTACCTTTTTTGGCTTCTGCATGGCCGGCCTGAGCTTTCTGGTGG
Organism: Oscillibacter sp. UBA6647; assembly: GCA_002455655.1. Taxonomy (GTDB): domain Bacteria; phylum Bacillota; class Clostridia; order Oscillospirales; family Oscillospiraceae; genus Oscillibacter. The sequence continues at coordinate 13,438 of DKLF01000044.1, forward strand.
GACTTGTCTACCTCATTATGAAGCTGGCGTTCTGGTACAACTTCGACATGGGCATGGCCCCGGTGGTGATCGGATTGTTCTTCTTAGGTTCGGTGCAGCTGCTGTTTATCGGCATTCTGGGCGAGTACATCGGTGAAATTCTCAATCGGGTCACCCGCCGTCCGCTGGTGGTGGCAAAGGAAAAGCTGAACATGGACGAGGAACAGGAAGCCATGGATCAGGATTTGATTACCAATCGGTGACGGAGGAAACACATGGAATTGTCCTTGAAAAAAGACGAGCTGTTGGAGTATGTTCGCCATCAATTAAATACGTTCTTGCCGGATGGCCACGATTTTGTGGGAGGAGACGTGGAAACGGCCTTTTCTCTGGCGCTGGATCGAACGGAGTTCTGTTTTGAAAAGATCACCGTTCGCGGATATTCCATCCAGATCTCGGAGGGGCGTTGGCAGGCAAAGTTTTCCCATCTCCACTCCGATCAGTACAGCCAGTTTCTGTATTATCTGTCCAACAGTCTTTGGCGGACCTCGGAAAATGTGACGTTGTGCAGTAAGCTGATCAATCTGAACAAAATCCTCAACGGGATGTTTTACTCCTTTAAGGGCGGACTGCCGGACATCTTTGTCTTTGGGCATCCGGTGGGGACGATCATTGGCAATGCCAGCTATTCCGATTTTCTGGTGATTTTCCAGAACGTGACGATTAACACGGGAACCGAATCGGGAAACGGCGAGGATTTGAAGCTGGGCAAGGGTCTGTTTTTGGCCGCAGGCGCGAAAATCATTGGCAATTCTCCCATTGGAAACCGAGTTTCAGTGGGCGTGGACGCTGTGGTCAATCAGCAGGCAATCGGGGACGATTGTGTGGTGCTGAAAAACGACCGGGGAGAAGTCGTGGTCAAGCCGCGAAAGAAATCGACCTGCATGGCGCAGAACTATTTTAACATGCCCATTCAATAAGGAGTGTATCTGATGTTGTATGAAACCATAGAAACGGCGCTGGAAGCGGTGGACAGGTCGTCGCGCTTGTACCAAGCGCTCTGCGCACTGCAACGTTGCAATGCGGAAACGCTGCAAAAAGGCCGGAATGAGGTCTGCGGGGATGAAATTTACATCAACCGCATGGAGTATACCACGGCAAATCCCGAGGAGAAGATCTGGGAGGCCCATCGCGCGTATTATGATGTTCACTGCGTTTTGCAGGGCGAGGAGCGGGTGCAGCTTTCTCCCCTGAGTGCTATGACGGCAAAAGAGGAGTACCATCCAGAGGGAGACTACCAGTTTTTCGACGGTCCGGCGCAGCAGGAGGTTTTTCTGAAACCCGGCGCGATATTAATCTGTGAGCCGGAGGACGTCCACAAGGTGGGCATTGCGGCCGATGCACCCGAAACCATTCAGAAGATGGTGATGAAGGTGCAGATTTCTGACTGAACGAGTTTGGAGAAAAAAATGAAAATTCTGAGCAAGATAGATACAAAGAAAGGGTTCCTTCTTTGTATGGTAATCTTACTGGCCGTTTTCTCGGGCAGACTGATTCACCTTGACAGCGACATGCCGGATATCAACGTATCCTTTTATAATCCTGGAGATGAAGGAATTTATAACACAACGGCAATCAATGAGATTACCTATGGAACCAAAAATCCAGAAGGGGGAGCGATCTCCTATTATACAGGCGATAGTGTAAAGCTGAATTTGATCAACCATTATGTAACGGTTGCATCGATGAAACTCCTTGGGGATAATTTTTGGGGTTTGCGAATGCCTGCCATTCTTTACAGTTTTCTGGCGATGCTTTTGATGTGTGCGACCGCCGGTCTTCTTTGCAGACAATATGGAATCGAAGATACAAAGCGGAGAAGGGTTCTTTTGCTTGTTCTGCTAATTTTTACAACCAGCTTTCAATATACGCTGGCCAGCAGAACGAACGAACCCACTGGGCTAAGAATGTTATTTGCACTTTTGGTAATATACGCTTTCGTGAAACTCAAAAATCGGCCGAATCCAAAATACTTTGTGTGCATGCTAATTGCCTCAATTTCGATCTTTCAGGTGTATGTGACCAATCTGTTCCTGTATTTGGCGCTGGGAATCACACTACTGTTTGATTTGTCTTGGTACGGAAGTCAACGAAATATTCGGAAGCAAATCGGGGCTTTTTTATTAAGCATCGTGATAGGCTTAGGCGTATCAGAGGTGTTGTTCCGCGCAGTGTGGGGAGAATCCGTTTTCTCTATCATCCTGCGGACAGTGAGTGGTTTTGCCGGTCAAAGTCTCTATGCGACTTCTACGGGAAGTCAGCTCTTTTCGCCAGTTTTTTATATGAAACGAGTTGCATTGATGTTTTCCAGCAACATTGGGCTCTATCATTTGCCGTTGCTTTTGGTGCTTTTGCTGGCTTTTCCTCGTATCTTAGCAGTCGGGTATAAAAAGAGAGACCTGAATGCCGTAATGCTTATGAGTCTCCTTGCTGGCTTTTTGATGCAGACCGTTGTTTCTGAGGACTATGTGATACGCAAATTTTTGGTGGTATATCCGGCATTGTATTTTCTATTGATTCTAGCATGGATATACAGTTCTGATTGGAAACAAATTAAGGAAATATTTGTTGAAAAACATCCCATTCTTTCCAAAACCTTTCAGATTTGTTACACCTTACTTGCAACGCTGCTTATTTTAGCGATTGTCTATAAACGCCTTTTTACCACCAGCAATCCAGTCAATGGCGAGCTCAATCTATTTGCCAAGGCGACGGTTCTTCTATTTGGATTGCTCCCTGTTCTTCTCGCAGCTTTTGTGCTATGCTTACGTCAAGTTAACACGAAGGTATATCAGGGTGAGCATGTTGGGGCCGTGATTCTGTGTGCGCTGATATGCAGTAATTGCCTGTTGAACATTACCTTGATCGGAAAATATATTGTTCTTCATCCAACCTATACAGACAAGGAAATGATGATCGATTTAGGCGAGCTGGCAGACGGAAAATATGTGTTTGGCTGCTATGCGGTTTGGGCGTCTCTTTATAATGACATCCAACCTGTCATTGCGCTGAATCCCACTTTGTCAAACTATTTGGATGAGCATGGGTTGAGCGACGATGTGATGATTTTTGAAGCCAATGAAAACCTTTCAAATGCCCGAAGCTATATAGAATCAGAATATTTGGGAGAAACGCAGTCTGCCAGTGGGAAGTATAGCGCAAAGCCGATTCATATTTTTGAACGCAATATAATGGTGGGCGATACTAAATTAGACTTTGCCCTCTATGAGCTGGTATATAAGAAGGATTTGGTTCAAGAGTATCGGGAGCAGTTTGAAATCGATCAGGAAGAATACATGTCCGAATACAGTCAATGGCAGATGAGTCGAAAAGGCGAAGCACCCAAAGTTCCCGTAGCGTACTACTCGGATTATTACGGCGATGTATACGACGCGAATGCATCCACGTATTACGTGCCCATTCACGGAAACATCTATGGCAATGTGGAACAAAATATTTACGGCGATATTTACGGTGACATTCGAGGCGACGTCTACGGAACCATTGAGGGCAATGTGTATGGTACCGTATATGGAAATGTTTACGGAGAAATAACGGGAACCGTTTCCGGCGGAATTACAGGAACGAAAGAAGAGAGAGGGTAACCATCATGAAAGTTGTCTTACTGGCAGGCGGATTTGGAACGCGCATCTCGGAGGAGAGCCACCTAAAGCCCAAGCCCATGATCGAAATTGGCGATCAGCCCATTTTGTGGCACATCATGAAGCACTATTCCAGCTACGGTTACAATGAATTTGTCATCTGCGCGGGCTATAAGCAGCACCTAATTAAGCAGTATTTTGCGGATTACTACCTCCACCGCAGCGACATCACCTTTGATTTCTCCAACGGGGGAGAGATGACCATCCACAACAATATCTCCGAACCGTGGAAGGTCACGGTGGTAGACACGGGATTGAACACCATGACCGGCGGCCGGGTCAAGCGCATCCAGCCCTACATCGGCAACGAACCCTTTATGCTGACCTACGGCGATGGCGTCTGCGACGTGGACATTGGCAAGCTGGTGAAGTTCCACAAATCCCACGGCAAACTGGTGACCATGACCGCCATCCAGCCGGAGGGGCGGTTCGGCGTGCTAGACTTGGAGGGAGATACCATTAAGGCATTCCGCGAAAAGAGTCAAGAAGATATGGGTTATATCAACGGTGGATTTATGGTGGTTCAGCCAGAAATTTTTAATTACATAGAGGGCGACAGCACCATCTTTGAGCGTGCACCTCTGGAATCAACAGCTGAAAAGGGCGAGCTGATGGCCTTCCGCCACAACGGCTTCTGGCAGTGCATGGACACCCAGCGGGATAAGCAAAAGCTGGAGGAGCTGTGGGAGAGCGGTAACGCGCCTTGGAGGAACTGGTAATGAATTTATCGTTCTATCAGGGTAAGCGGGTACTGGTCACCGGCCACACCGGCTTCAAGGGCGCCTGGCTGTGCAAAATTTTAATTCAGGCCGGGGCGCAGGTCTCAGGATATTCTTTGCAACCACCCACGCAGCCCAATCTCTTTTCGCTGGCCGGCCTGTCCTCACAGATTACCTCTGTCACCGGGGACGTGCGGGACTTAGCACACCTGAAAGAGGTGTTTGCCGCCGCCCAGCCTGAAATCGTCTTTCATCTGGCGGCGCAGCCCATCGTACGGGAATCCTATTGCGCGCCGGTGGACACCTATGCCACCAATGTAATGGGCACGGTGAACGTGATGGAGTGCGTGCGGCTGAATCCCTGCGTCAAGTCCGTGCTGAACGTGACCACGGACAAGGTCTATCTCAACCGGGAGTGGCCGTGGGGCTATCGGGAGAATGAGGAGCTGGACGGCTTTGACCCCTACTCCAACAGCAAGTCCTGCTCCGAATTGGTGACCCACAGCTATCAGAAGTCCTTCTTCGACGGCATGGATGTGGCGGTCTCCACGGCGAGAGCGGGCAACGTCATCGGCGGCGGCGATTTCGCCCCTGACCGCATTATTCCCGACTGCGTGCGCGCGGTGATGGAGAAAGCCCCCGTCATCGTGCGAAACCCCCACTCCACCAGACCCTATCAGCACGTGCTGGAGCCGCTGTCGGCGTATCTTCTGATCGCGCAGAGGCAGTGGGAGCAAAAGGAACTGCAGGGTTATTATAATGTAGGGCCGGACGAGTGCGACTGCGTGACCACCGGGCAGCTGGTGGACGCCTTCTGTAAGGCATGGGGCGGTGGGCAGACCTGGGTAAATCAGTTTGTGGGCGGCCCCCACGAGGCGGGCTTTTTGAAGCTGGACTGCTCCCTCATCAAGCAGAAGCTGGGTTGGCTTCCCCGATGGCACATTCAGCAGGCCATCGAAAAAACGGTGGAATGGACGAAGGCCTATGCTGAAAATCCCACCGACACCGCCGTGATGGAGGCGCAGATTCAAGCCTGCTTTCAAAACTGACAAGGAGCAAAGTTTATGAAAAAGGTTCTTGTGACCGGAGCAACTGGTTTCGTCGGATCCCACGTAGTCAGGCTGTTAGCGGATAAGGGAATGGGAATTCTGGCGATTGTACGGGATGTATCCAAAGCCGAAGAGCTATTTTCCGATTTACCATCGGTACGGTATATTGCCTGCGAGATGGAGCAATATCAGCATCTGCCGGAGTTGTTACCTGATCGTAATATTGATATAGCCTATCATTTCGCGTGGAACGGAACCAGTGGTGATAGCCGCAGGGACTATAAGAAACAGTTAAAAAATGTGGAATACTTGTGTGATTTGATGAACTCCATGAAAAGAATGCGCTGTGACCGGATTGTTGTGGCAGGAAGCATCATGGAATTTGAAGTAATTGAAGCCACACAGCTGCAAGGAGTTGCTTCATTGGCAGCTAACATTTACGGCGCGGCCAAATGTGTTTCTCATCAAATGGCAAAAGCTTTGGCCAGCGAACTGCAGATTGATTTGGTCTGGGGCATCATCACAAATGCTTTTGGAGCAGGAGAGGTTTCTGCACGGTTTATTAATACTACGCTGCGAAAAATTCTTCGACATGAGCCGCTTCAATTTACTGCAGGAATGCAAAATTACGATTTTATTTATATTACAGATTTGGCAAGGGCATTTGTTGCCATAGGAGAAAAGGGGAAACCAGATTTCGAATACACTTTAGGAAGTGGAAATGCCCGCAAGTTAAAGGAATATGTTCTTGAAATCCAAAAAGTTTTCGCCCCCCAGAGTGAGGTTTTTTTTGGCAAGGCTCCATTTACCGGGATATCCCTGCCTTTGAAGCGATTTAGCACAAAACAGTTGGTAGCCGATACTGGATTCTGTCCCGAGGTTTCCTTCGCGGAGGGACTTCAACGCACGATGGACTGGATTTCTTCCCATTAAAGGAGAATAAGAGATGCAAGGGTTTTCATTTGAGGATGGTTTATTTTCGGGCATTAAAATAGTGCACCCATTTTGCTTGGAAGACAAACGAGGGAATTTTATTAAAGATTACTCCGAAGCAATCTTCCAGACAAACGGCCTCGATCATGCTGTAAAAGAGATTTTTTATGCAAAGTCTCAAAAAAATGTGATCCGCGGTATGCACTTTATTGCGCCCGAGTTGCAGGCTAAGTTGATCCGTGTCTTATATGGAAGGATTTTCGATGTAGTGGTGGATTTAAGGCGGGGATCAAAAACTTTTGGCCAGTGGAAAAGTATCGAATTGTCCGAAGAAGGTCTGACCGCTCTGTTACTCCCCGGAGGATTTGCGCATGGCTACTTGACTCTGACTGACGCAATGGTCTCCTATCAGTGTAATACCAACTACCAACCTTCCTATGACCATGGAATTTTATGGAATGATTTTGCTTTAAGGATCGAGTGGCCTGTTGCAAGAGAAAACTTGATTGTTTCAGAGAAAGACATGAAAAACATGAGCTTTGAGCAATTTCAACGAGAATTTGGAGGACTATAACCTTGGAAAGGAATACGCCTTTTGTTTCTGTGGTGATCGTAGCATACCAGGCAGAAAAGACGCTTCAGAGGACTTTGGATGCGTTAGCCGAGCAGACCTATCGAGATTTTGAAATTGTTTTTGTAAACAACGGCGCCACAGATTCCACCGGTGAGCTTTTTTCTGCTTTTATGGAACAGCATCCTGAATTGCAGTATCGTCTTGAAAAAGTGGAGATCAATCAGGGGCTGCAGCCCGGCAGAATGGCAGGGCTTGCCGCCGTTTCCGGTGAGTATGTCCTCTTTAATGATGCAGATGATTGGATGGCTCCCGACTGTCTGGAGCTTTTGACGGCAGAAGCAAAAAAACCAGGTATCGATAAGGTAATGGGCGCTTTTACAGAAATTAACGAGCAAGGGGAAGTGCTCCGCACAGTCAATTTTGTAGACAATCAGTGTCTGTGGTTAGTGGTTAATTTGCAGGCAGTTCTTTTTCGCAGGGATATTATCCAAGACCATGGTCTGGTCTTTCATCCGGGATACTTAGATGACATCGATTTTAATTCCTTCTACAATGAATTTTCCACAGGCGCCGCCTATATACGAAAGCCCATCTATTATTACTATGTCAACCAGAATTCCACTTCGGGGGCAAAAAATAAAAACCGCCCTTGGACAGGGGTGACCATGGTGCGGGATACCATTGATCTTCTCAAGCCCTTGCATGACCGCCTCCCTCTGGAGGAGGACAGGCTGGCCTTGCAGTATCTGATTATTAAACAATATTACTTCTATCTCCTGCACAATTATCGCTATTCCAGTTTCAAAGAAATTGTAGCCGCCTTTTCGGAGGCGAAAGGGCTTTTACGGAAATCTTTTCCAGCCCATTTGACTGTGCCGAGCAAGGAATACATCCACAATGTTGGCGACCGTCCCAGTGGAAAAAAATTGGTGAACCTTCTTCGTACAGCGGAGCGGATGCACCTATTAAAACCCCTGCTGTTTGGATACAGTCTGCTCTCCAAAGTAACCTATGTTCATTCTTAAGGCGGAAAAACAATGCAGAAAATAAAGGAAGTTTTTTGGAATACAGGCGGAAACATCATTTATCTGGCCGCCACATGGCTGATGACCGTGGTGGTGGTCCGGCTGGCGAATTTTGAAGCCGCCGGCGTGTTTTCGCTGGCCATGACCATCACCGCCGTGTTTTACTGCATCTCCATGTTTGGAATGCGGTCCTTTCAAGTGTCCGATGTGACCGGAGAGTTCAGCGATCAGGTGTATTTTTCCTCTCGCATCATCACGGCCGCAGTTGGTATGGCGCTGTGCTTCCTGTACTGCTGTCTCAGCGGATACTCCGGATATCAAATCGGCGTGGTTCTGCTCTATATGCTGTTCAAAACGGTGGAGGCCTTTTCGGACGTCAGCTATGGCTTTTTTCAGAAGTACAATCACTTTAATTATATTTTCTGGTCGTTGACAGCCAAGGGGATCGTGTCCATCCTGCTGTTTTCTTTGGTTCTTTATTTCGCTGGAAATCTCCTCATCACCCTGCTGGTGATGACACTTGGGGCCGGTGCAATCTATGCTTTTTATGATCTTCGGCATAGCAGACGGCTGGTGGATTCCTTTTTGAGCAGGGATTCCTCTCAGATATGGAAACTCCTGTCCGCAACGCTCTTACTGATGGCTGTTCATCTGGTGACGCCTGTTTTGATCGCCATCCCCCGCGTTTATTACGAGGCGCATTTCGGTTCGGAGCTATTTGGGTATTATTCTTCCATCTCAGCTCCAACCGTTGTGATATCCACCTTTGTGTCCTGCGCAATGATGCCTTTTCTGCCAAGATACGCCGAATATCAGATTCAACAACAGCAAAAGCGGGGCTATCAATTGCTGGTTGGCACGGTCGGATTCACCATTGTTTTCGGTGGGATATGCTATCTGCTGAGCCTTTGGATGGGGGATTGGGCGTTGTCCCTTCTGTATACGCCTGAGATTGTGCGGCACGCGGCTATTTTACCCAGTATCGTGGTTTCCACCACGTGCTCTGCACTGGTGATGTGCCTCAATTCGTTTTTTATCGCCACCAGGAGGATGAAAACCTTGATGGTACTTCTTCTGATCGGCTGCGGAGCCTCTTACCTGTTCACGCCATTTTTAATCGAACAGTTTGCCATGGCTGGCATTAGCTACACACTAACGGTTTCTCAGTGTATTCAAGCTGGATGTATGTTCATATTGGCTTGTATTGAAATAAAAAAATGGAATCTACCAAAAAAGGAGAATAACGATGTTTGCTGATATGACTGAACAACAGGCAAAAGAAAAAATTCTGGAGCTGACGGCAGAATACTGCCGCACCTATCGTCAGCCCAAGACATACCACGACGGCGACCGGATCGCCTACGCCTCCCGGGTTTACGATGAGGCGGAAATGGTCAATCTGGTAGACAGCGCGCTGGAATTCTGGCTGACCTCCGGGCGCTATACCGAGGAATTTGAGAGGAATTTCGCGGCGTTTCTGGGCGTGAAGTACTGCGCGCTGGTGAACTCCGGCTCCTCTGCCAACCTGAACGCCTTTATGGCGCTGACCTCGCCGTTGCTGGGCGAGCGCGCCGTGAAAAGGGGAGATGAGGTCATCACTGTAGCGGCAGGCTTTCCTACCACCGTGGCGCCCATGATTCAATACGGCGCCATTCCCGTGTTTGTGGATGTAACCATTCCCCAGTACAACATCGACGTCACCCTGCTGGAACAGGCCGTTTCCCCCAAAACCAAGGCGGTTATGATTGCCCATACACTGGGCAACCCCTTTGACCTGACAGCCGTCAAGCATTTTTGCGACAAGCACAAACTCTGGCTGATCGAGGACAACTGCGACGCGCTGGGCTCCAAATACCTCTACGAGGGGGAGGAGCGCTACACCGGCACGGTGGGCGACATCGGCACCTCCAGCTTCTATCCGCCCCATCACATGACCATGGGCGAGGGCGGCGCGGTCTACACCAGCAATCCTCTGCTCAACCGCATCATTCGTTCCTTCCGGGACTGGGGACGGGACTGCGTATGCCCCCCCGGCCACGACAATCTGTGCGGCCACCGCTTTGACAAGCAGTACGGCACGCTGCCGCTGGGCTATGACCACAAATATGTCTACTCCCACTTCGGCTACAACCTGAAGGCCACGGATTTGCAGGCGGCCATCGGCTGCGCCCAGTTGGAGAAATTCCCGTCCTTCATCGCACGCCGCCGCCACAACTTCGACCGGCTGAAGGCGGTGCTGACACCGGCGGCGGACAAGCTGATCCTGCCGGAGCCCTGCGCCGGCTCCCAGCCCTCCTGGTTCGGTTTTTTGATCACCTGCCAAAGCGCTCAGGCAAGAGAGAAGCTGATCATCGCGCTGGAGTCCGCCAACATCCAGACCCGGATGCTCTTTGCGGGCAACCTCCTGCGCCACCCCTGCTTTGACCAGATGCGGGAAAGCGGCGAGGGCTATCGCGTGGTGGGCAAGCTGAAAAACACCGACATCATTACCTCCCAAACCTTCTGGGTGGGGGTGTACCCGGGTATGACCGACGAAATGATTGACAAGATGGCTGCGGTCATCCTTGTAAATTGTGACTAAAGGAGAAACCCTATGAAAGTATTGGTAACTGGCGCAGACGGTTTTATCGGAAGCCATCTGACGGAAGAACTGGTGAAATCCGGTGCAGAGGTCCGTGCCTTTGTGTACTACAATTCCTTCAATTCCTGGGGTTGGCTGGACAGTCTGCCCAAGGAGATTAAAGATCAGATTGAAGTAGTGGCCGGTGACGTCCGGGATGCCAACTTCATCATGCACGTCATGAGGGGCATTGACTGCGTGTACCATCTGGCGGCGCTGATCGCCATTCCCTTCAGCTACTATGCCCCCGACGCCTATGTGGACACCAACATCAAGGGCACACTGAACGTCCTGAATGCCGCCCGAGAGTTGGGCACCAAGCGGGTGTTGGTGACCTCCACCTCCGAGGTGTACGGCACCGCCCGGTACGTCCCCATTGACGAAAAGCACCCCTATCAGGGACAGTCCCCCTACTCCGCCACCAAAATCGGCGCCGACCGCATGGCCGAGTCTTTTTACCGCAGCTTCGACATCCCGGTGACCATTGTGCGACCGTTCAATACTTACGGACCCAGACAGTCTGCCCGTGCCGTCATCCCCACCATCATCTCCCAGCTGATTGCCGGTGTGGAGGACATCAAGCTTGGCTCCCTGACCCCCACCCGGGACTTCGTGTTTGTCAAGGACACCGCCCGGGGCTTTATGGAGCTGGCCAAGTGCGACGCCGCCATCGGCCGTGAGGTAAACATCTCCACCATGCGGGAGATCTCCATCGGGGACTTGGCGCAAAACATGATCGACCTCATCAACCCCAAGGCAAAGATCGTCTGCGACGAGCAGCGGATCCGCCCGGATAAGAGTGAGGTCAACCGTCTTCTGGGAGACAACAGCCTGCTGTACTCTCTCACCGGCTTCAAGCCCGAGACCCCCATTGAGGTGGGCCTGCAGCGCACGGTGGAGTTCATTCGGAACAATCTGTCCGTGTATAAATACGACCAATATAATCTGTAAAACCACAGATCACCAAGTAAAAGAGGGTACGCTTTATGAAAAAAAGAGTTGCGGATACCATCATGGAAATCCTGGTGGAAAACGGAATCACCACCTGTTTTGGCGTGGTGGGCGGCGGCGCCATGCATCTGGACAATGCGCTGGGACTGAACGACCAGATTGAAAAGGTGTTCAACCACCACGAGCAGGCCAGCGCCATGGCCGCCGAAGCCTATGCCAGAGTGACGGGAAAGATGGCGGCGGTTTGCGTTACGAGCGGCCCGGGCAGCACCAACGCCATCACCGGTGTCATGGGTTGCTATCAGGACAGTCTGCCCATGCTGGTGATCAGCGGGCAGGTGCGGTATGAGACCACCATGGCTTCCGTGCCGGAGCTGAAGCTGCGCTATCGGGGCGTGCAGGAGTTTGATATTGTCAACTCCGTGCAGAACATGACGAAATACGCCGTGATGCTGCAGGACCCTCTTTCCGTGCGCCGTGAATTGCAAAAGGCCATTGATCTGGCCATGAACGGCCGTCGCGGCCCGGTGTGGATCGACGTGCCGCTGAACGTGCAGAGTACGCTGGTGGAGGAGTCGGAGCTGTATCCCGTCCAGCCCTGCACTGAAGTGCTGCTCACCATTTCCAAGGAGGAGATGGTGGAACTGCTGGCCACCCTGCGCAGCGCCAAACGCCCCTGCATTCTGGCAGGCAACGGCATTGCCAACAGCGGAAATCTGGCGGCCTTCCGGCAGTTTATGAAGGAAACTGGCGTTCCCGTCATCGCCGCCGCCATTGCAGGCGATGTGTGCTATCGGGAATACCCGCTGTATTTCGGACTCTCCGGCACCATCGGCCCCCGCCCCGGTAACTTCATTCTGCAAAATGCAGATGTGATCGTAAGCCTCGGCTGCCCGCTGGGCTTCAAAACCACCGGCTTTGCACAGGCGGACTTTGCCCCCAAGGCGAAAATCCTCATGGTAGACATTGACGACAACGAGTCCAGAAAGCCTGGCGTGCGGGTGTCCAAGCTCTATCAGAGCGATTTGAAGAACTTCTTTGCCGTGGCGCAGTCCGTGGATTGCAAGGTACCGGTGGCAGAGGACTGGGTTGCCTATTGCCGTCATCTCAAGGAGCATTTTTCCGTGTTTGAAGGCGCGGAGGGCGTGCAGCCGGAGGAGCGGGTCTGCTCCTATCAGTTCTGGAAGGAGTACGAGAAGTACGAGCCGGGGGACAACATCTCTATTCTGGGCAACAACACCGCCAACAGCGCCAAGCTGCAGATTGGCGTGCTGAAAGAGCATCAGCGGATTGTTGCCAATAACAACTGCGGATCCATGGGCGCTGATTTGCCGGAGACCGTGGGCGCTGCCATTGCCGTAAATCAACCGATTACTTGTCTCACGGGTGACGGCAGTGTGATGATGAATTTGCAGGAGCTGCAAACCATCGCGCAGTATCATCTGCCGGTGAAGCTGGTAATTTTCGAAAATGATGGGTACAACGCCATTCGCCAGACGGCGAAGAACTTCTTCCACGGCATGGAGGTGGGATGCTCATCCAAGAGCGGCATCAGCTTCCCGTCCTTTGAAAAAATTGCCGATGTTTTTGGTTTCCCCTATCGCAAATGCAGCACCAATGCAGAACTGGGGGAGGCGCTGGAGTGGCTGTACGCCACGGAGGGCTACGCTCTGTTGGAGGTTTCCCAGCGCCTGGACGACCCGGTGAGTCCCAAGGTCATGTCCCGGCAAAGGGCGGACGGCACCTTTGAAACGCCGGCCCTGCAGGATATGTATCCCTTTATTGACAAAGCGGAATACGACTCCCTGATGCTCTGGTAAGAAACGAGGAATTAGAATGAAAAAGGTACTGGTTGTCGGCATGGGCTCCATGGGAAAACGACGAGCCCGCCTGTTGAAACAGATCGACCCGGAGATGGTGGTGTGCGGGGTAGACGCCAATCCCCAGCGAGCAGAGGAATCTCTGGGCAGGGAGTTTGATGTCTCCTACGTGGATTTGGAGGCGGGAATTCGGGAATTTCAGCCGGATGCGGCCATTGTTTCTACCTCTCCGGCCTCTCACCATCGCATCATTCCCACGCTGTTGCAGCATGGACTCCATGTGTTCACGGAGCTGAATCTCATCTCTGACGGCTACGAGGAAATGATGGCGCTTGCGGCGGAAAAAAACCGCAAGTTATTTCTCTCCTCCACGTTTCTGTATCGCAGAGATGTGCAGTATATCCAGCAGGCTGTGAATGGAAAAAAGGTGAACTACCACTATCATTCCGGCCAGTTTCTGCCGGATTGGCACCCTTGGGAGAGCTATAAAAATTTTTTCGTAAGCAATGCCGCCACTGATGGCTGCAGAGAAATCTTTGCCATAGACATGCCTTGGATTCTTTCTGTCATGGGGCCTGTCAAGGAGATTTCCGTGCTGTGCGGCAATCTGACGGATCTGGAAATCCGGTATCCGGACAACTATCTGTTGCAGATGGTGCATGAAAACGGCACAAAGGGCACCATCGCCGTGGACATTGTGTCCCGCAAGGCGGTTCGTTCGCTGGAGGCCTACTCCCAGGAACTGTATCTTAAGTGGGAGGGCAACCCCAACGAGCTGTATTCCTGTAATCTGGAAACCAAAGCCATGGAGCAGATCAAAACCTATGACGAGGTGGAGCGGAACCAGGGCTACCGGAATAACCAGAACATCATCGAAAATGCCTATGAGGAGGAGCTTCGCACCTTCTTTGGTGTCATCGAGGGAACGGCGACGCCGCGGTATACCTTTGCGGACGACAAGAAAACGCTGGCACTGATCGACCAAATTGAGGCGCAGGCCAGAATGGTTTAGGGGCGAGCAACAATGAAGATCTGTTTTGTGGGGCTTGGCTCCATCGGAAAGCGACATTTTGAAAATCTGATTGCGTATGGAAAGCAGCACGGCCTCCCTCTGGAAGTGCACGCTCTGCGAAGCAGTCACAGCCAGCAGCCCCTCCCGCCGTTTGTGGAGCAGCATCTTAGCCGACAGGTTTCCGATGCAGGCGAGCTGGATGAACGCTACGATGCCATCTTTATCACCAATCCCACCTATCTCCACTATGAAACCTTGATGCAGTTGGGCAATCGGTCGCGGTATTTCTTTCTGGAAAAGCCGGTGTTTGACCGGCTGGACGTGGATTTGCCCGCCATTCCCTTTGTGCCGGATGCCGTGTGCTATGTGGCCGCGCCCTTGCGGCACTGCGCCGTTTTGCAAACGTTGAAGCGTCTGGTGCCGCCGCAGGATGTCTACTGCGCCCGCGCCATGTGCTCTTCCTATCTGCCGGATTGGCGGCCGGGCGTGGATTACCGCAAGGTGTACAGCTCCAAAAAGGAAGAGGGGGGCGGTGTGTGCATCGACCTCATTCACGAGTGGGATTATCTCACCGACTTCTTCGGTTTTCCGCTCGAAAGTCACCTGCTCGCCGGCACCTTCTCCGATCTGGAGATCACCAGCGAGGACTTGGCGGTGTATATCGCGCGGTATCCGGACAAGCTGGTGGAGCTGCATCTGGACTATTTTGGGCGGGAGACCCGACGGGGAATCGAGCTGTTCACCAAAGAACGCACCATTTACGGCGACATTACCAATGCCCGTATTTCTTTTTCCGACGGCACGCCCCCCATCGACTGCTGGGAGGAACACAACGCAATGTATGAAAACGAGATGGCCTATTTTCTGCCTCTGGTCTTGCAGCAGGCGCCCCGCACCATGAACAGCATCGACCATGCCATGCGGGTGATGAAATTAGCACAGGGAGAACACGCATGAAACAGATTTTCTTGACCGGCGCGGGCCCCAGAGGGTTCATCGGCCGCAATCTTAAAGAGTATCTGGCAGGGGAGTACCACCTGCTGACCCCCTCCAGCCAGGAGCTGAATTTATACGATTACGACGCGGTGGCGCGATACATGGACAGCCATCAGATCTCCCACATCATCCACAGCGCCAACCACAGCCCAGTCCACTGCGGCTTGGAAAATGCCATGCAGTATGACCTGCAGATGTACTATCATCTGCAAAAGTTTGCCCCCATGGTGGACAAAATGCTCTACTTCGGCAGCGGCGCGGAGTACGACAAGCGGACGGACGTATCCATGGTGCGGGAGGAGCAGATCGGCGAAACCGTACCCGCGGACTACTACGGCCTGTATAAATACATCCTCAACGAGGACGCGAGAAAATCCAAGAACATCTACAATCTGCGGCTGTTCGGCATTTTCGGGAAATACGAAAACTGGGAGCTGAAATTTCTCTCCAACCTCTGCTGCAAGGCGGTGTTCGGTCTGCCGATGACGGTGCGGCAAAATTGCAAGTTTGACTTTTTGTACATCGACGATTTCCCGGCCATGGTGAAATGGGCGCTGGAAAGCGACCTGCGCTATCACGACTATAACATCTGCACCGGTCAGCCGGTGGAGTTGGTGGAGCTGGCGGAGCTGGTGCGCAAGGTCAGCGGCAAGGATCTGGAGTTGACCGTTTTAAAGGACGGCTGGAATCTGGAGTACACCGGAAGCAATGCGCGGTTGCTGGCGGAATATCCATCGGTTCACTATACCAAAATGGAGCAGGCCATTGCGGAGCTGTATGCCTATTACGCGTCCATTAAAGATACCATTGACCTCAATAAACTAACAAAAAGCCGCTGAGATCGGCCAAGACAGGAGTGTACAAGCATGGGTCATTTTATTCCGTTGTCCATCCCCAATTTGAATGGAAATGAAGAGAAGTATGTGGTAGAGGCCGTGCGATCCCAGTGGGTTTCCACCGCAGGAGGCAGCATTAAGGAGTTTGAGGAAAAATTTGGCGCTTATCTGGGCATGGACACGGCCTGTGCCTGTCAGTCCGGCTCCGCCGGTCTGCATCTGTGCCTGCGTCATTTCGGCGTGGGGCCGGAGGACATCGTTCTTGTCCCCACCCTGACCTTCGTCGCCACCGTCAACGCCGTGATGTATCAGTCCGCCACCCCGGTGTTTTTTGACTGTGACGAGCATCTTTGCATGGATGCAAAACAGATTCAGACGTACATTGACGCCCGTTGCACCTTTGCACAGGGCGCTTTGACCGAGACCGAAAGCGGCAAAACCGTGAAAGCCATTGTGCCTGTTCATGTGTTCGGCGACCTGTGCGACATGGACGCCATCATGGACATTGCGGAGAAGTACCATCTGGTGGTCATCGAGGATGCCACCGAGGCGCTGGGCTCCGTGGTCAGCCACGGCCGCTATGCGGGAAAGCAGGCCGGTACCATCGCTCATGCCAGCGTGTTCTCCTTCAACGGCAACAAGATCATCACCACCGGTGGCGGCGGCATGGTGGTCTCCAACGACCCGGCCACGGTGGAGCATATCCGCTACCTCTCCCAACAGGCCAAGGACGATGTGATGTATTTCGTCCACGAGGAGTACGGCTATAACTACCGCATGACCAATTTGCAGGCGGCACTGGGGCTTGCCCAGCTGGAACAGTTGGAGGGTTTTCTGGAGACTAAGCGGAAAAACTATGCGCTCTATCAAAGCCTGCTGAAGGACGACCCCACGGGAACCATTCTGCCCTTTGGCGCGGAGCAGGCCAACGATTGGTTCTACTCTTTTTGCCTGCACACCCCCTCGGCGGAAAAACGGGACGCTCTGCTGCAGTATCTGAACCAGAATCAGGTGCAGGTGCGGCCGATTTGGAAGCTGAACCACCTGCAAACGCCTTTCCGAGGCTATTTTGCCATGCCCACCCCCAAGGCGGAGGATTTCTATGCCCGCATCGTCAATCTGCCTTGCAGCACCAATCTTTCGGAGGAGGATGTGCGGGCGGTGTGCACGCTTATCGGGGCGTTCGCCTAAATCCTGAGAAGGAGAAGGAACATGGAACTTTCAAAGCTGTGTGTCCGTCCAAACTGCACGGTGAATCAGGCGGTCAAGTGCATTGACGAAGGCGGCAAAAAGATGATTTTCGTGGTGGATGACGCCCGGACGCTTCTGGGCATTTTCACCGACGGAGATATGCGGCGGTATATGCTGGCCAAGGGGGATTTCACCGCCCCTGTGGGCGCGGTAATGAATAAAACGCCCGTTACTTACCCCGTGAAGCAAAAGGCGGACGCCTTGGAAAGCATGGAGCGGGAGAAGTGCGTCGGTATTCCGCTGGTGGACGAGCAGGGGCGGCTGGCAGACGCCATTTTTTGGAACGACCTGCCCGGCGAAGCTCCCATCCACCGGTTTCAAAAGCCCCTGCCTGTGATCATGATGGCAGGGGGGAAGGGGACGCGGCTGTATCCCTATACCAAGGTACTACCCAAGCCCCTCATCCCCATCGGGGAGCTTCCCATCGCCGAGCATATTATGAATCGTTTCTATGCTTACGGCAGCGAGGACTTCCATCTTATCATCAACTATAAAAAAAGCATGATTAAGGCCTATTTCAACGACGTTCCCCACCCTTATCAGGTGCATTATGTGGACGAGTCGGAGTTTTTGGGTACCGGTGGCGGACTGTCCCTTTTGAAGGGACAGATTCACGACACCGCCATCGTCACCAACTGCGACATTCTGCTGGACTGCGATTACTCCTGCATTTACGACTACCACAAAGCGTCCGGCAATGTAATCACCATTGTCTCCGCTATGAAGAATGTCACGATTCCATACGGCGTGATCCGTATGCGGGAAAACGGACAGATCGCCGCCATGCAGGAAAAGCCGGAATTTTCCTATCTGGTGAATACGGGGATTTATTTCATTGAGCCCCGCGTGATTGAGGAACTGGAGGAAAACCGCTTCATCGGGATGCCGGAGGTGGCGGAAGCGTACATCCAAAAGGACCTTCCGGTGGGCGCCTATCCCATCAGTGAAAAGAGCTGGATGGATATGGGGCAGATGGAGCAGATGGAGCAGATGTGCCGTCAGCTGGGCGTGAGTATGTCATAGGAGGGTTGGAAAAATTGACTGTGCAGGAGGAACTGCTGCGATGAAAATGATTTTTATGGGAAGAAAGCAAAGTGGCGCAGAAATGCTTTCATGGACAATCTCTCAGGGCGTGGAGATTGTAGGCGTTGTCACAGACGCTCACATTCCCTCGTCGCCCACGATGGCTGTGGCAAAAAAGCATGATCTCCGTCTGATGTCCATGGAAGAGGCAGAGGAGGAAATGGGCCGGGATGAGAACTTTGCGGATGTGGTCGTCTCCTATTTGTTTTGGAGAAAATTAAAGCATCCTCTGATCGATGTGCCCCAATATGGCTGCATTAATTTTCATCCTGCCATTTTACCGGACTATCGCGGACTTGCAGGCTACAACGTTGCCATTTTAAACAAGTTGCCGGAATGGGGAGCGACCGCGCACTATGTAGATGCGTCAATCGACACCGGCTCTATTATCCGCGTGTATCGCTTTCACTTCGATTATCGCTTTGAAACAGCCTTCTCTTTAGAGAAGAAAACCCTGCTTTTGCAGCAGGACCTTTACAGAAGCGTCGTTGCAGACGTGATAGAAAAGGGTCGGCTGGAGGCCCAAAGACAAAGCCGTGAGAGCGGCCTGTATATTAATAAATTCCAGATGCTGGAAATGATGAGAGTTCTGCCAGGTGATGATGTGGATACGAAGATTCAGGCCTTCTGGTTCCCCCCGTATTCAGGGGCTTATGTTGAGATCGGGGGAAAACAATATACGCTGGTCAATGATTTTATTTTGAACGGCCTTGCCGGTGAAACCCAGACATTTCAGAAATAACGAGGGATATCATGCCAAATAACATTTTAATTATTGCGGAAGCCGGTGTAAATCATAACGGTTCCCTCGAGCTGGCTTGTAAACTGGTGGATGTGGCAAAACAAGCGGGCGCGGATATTGTCAAATTTCAAACCTTTAAGGCGGAAAACCTTGTAACAAAAAGTGCCAAAAGAGCAGCCTATCAAATTGAAAACACCAAAAATGATGACAGCCAATTTTCCATGCTGAAAAGCTTGGAATTAAAACCCGAGGAGTATATTCAACTGCAAAGTTACTGCGCCTCCATCGGCATCGCCTTTCTCTCCACGCCCTTTGATGGCGACAGCATCGCATTTCTGGAAACGCTGGACATGCCCTTTTGGAAAATCCCGTCTGGGGAGATCACCAACTATCCCTATCTGCGCCAGCTGGCGCAAACGGGAAAGCCGGTGGTGCTGTCCACCGGCATGTCCACGCTGGTGGAAATCCAGACGGCGGTAGCGTTGCTGAAACGGTTCGGCACGCCGGAAATCACCCTGCTCCACTGCAACACGGAGTACCCAACCCCCATGGAGGACGTGAACCTGTCCGCTATGGCAACCATTTCCAAGGCCACCGGGCTGCCCGTGGGCTATTCTGACCATACGCAGGGAATCGAAGTGCCCATTGCCGCAGTTGCTATGGGCGCCGTGGTCATCGAAAAGCACTTCACATTGGACAAAACCATGGACGGCCCCGACCACAAGGCCAGCCTCTCACCGGAGGAGCTGACCGCCATGGTTTGCGCCATCCGCAATATTGAAAAAGCCATGGGAACAGGGGAGAAGCGCCCCAGTGCTTCGGAGGAGAAAAACCTGCCCATCGCGCGGAAAAGCATCGTGGCAAAACGGGCCATCGCCAGAGGCGAGGTCTTTGCCGAGGAAAATCTGACCACAAAGCGGCCCGGCACCGGCTGTTCCCCCATGCTTTGGGAAACAGTGCTGGGTCAGCGGGCTGCGCGAGATTATACTGAGGATGAGTTGATCGAGGTATGAAGTATCAAATCTGCATTGTCACCGCCACCCGGGCGGAATACGGTCTGCTGCGTCCCCTCATCCGTCGGGTGCAGCAGGACGAAACCCTGACGCTTTTGCTGGCGGTGACGGGCGCACATCTGGAACCGCGCTACGGCAACACGGTGGAGGAAATCCGAAAGGACAACCTGCCCATTGACGCCTGCCTGCCCATTCTGACGGAGGGGGACACCCAGCAGGACGTTTCCTGCGTCATGGCCAACACCATCACCGCCTTTACCGCCTACTTTATGGAGCGAAAGCCGGACATGGTGGTGCTTCTGGGTGATCGCTATGAAACGCTGGGCGTGGCCATCGTCGCCCTGACCTGCCAAATCCCCATCTGCCACATCCACGGGGGAGAAACCACCGAAGGCGCCATGGATGAGGCCATTCGCCACTCTATTACTAAAATGAGCGCCCTGCATTTTACAGCCTGCGCGGCATATCGCAAGCGAGTCATTCAGTTGGGCGAGCAACCTGACCGGGTGTATAACGTAGGCGCGCTGGGGGTGGAGAACATTCGGACGCTGTCGCTGCTGACAAAGGAAGAGGCAGGTGCGCAGATTGGCTTTTCACTGGCCGAGCCCTATGCCCTCATTACGTTCCATCCCGTCACCTTGGAGCAGCAGACCCAAGGCAAGCAGGTGCAGGCATTGTTTGCCGCGCTGGAGCAGTTCCCGCAGCTTCGCCTGCTTTTCACCAAGTCCAACGCCGACAGCGGGGGCATGGAAATCAACGCCCTGATCGACGCGTACGTGGACGCGCATCCCCAGCGGGCCATTGCCTTTTCCAGCATGGGCTATCTGCGGTATTTAAGCGCCATGCAGGGCTGCACCATGGTGCTGGGCAATTCCTCCAGCGGTATTTTGGAAGCGCCGGCCTTTCATGTGCCCACCGTGGACATCGGCGACCGGCAAAAAGGCCGCCTTGCGGCGGCCTCGATTATCCATTGCGAAGCGGAGCAGGAATCCATTGCGGCGGCCATCGCGCAGGCGCTCTCTCCCGCATTTCTCCAGCTTTGTTCCACGGTGGAAAACCCCTTTGGAAACGGACACACCTCAGAGCAAATTGTGTCCATCATGAAAGGAAGGCTGACCGAGGGGATCTCCCTGAAAAAGAAATTCTACGATGTGGGGTTTCTTGTGTAGCTTAAAAAAGTAATTTGAATATATAACATCAGCTCCACCTTTTTCAGCGTCCCCAAGAAATTGTTCAGCGTACCACGTCTGTTCTTTTCCAGCAGGATGTTAGCAAGGGCTGGGGCGGTAAAGAACCGTACCCACCGTCCTTCTTGGCAGGCTTTCAAGGCGAGGGCAGTTGCCAAATGTGTCTTGCCAGTGCCAACAGCACCCATAAAAACGAGGTTTTCTTTCGGCGCAAGGAACTGTAAATCTTCCATGTACTCCCGCGTCAGACCAACAAAAATCTCAAGATCAGATTTCCACTCAAAGTCATCCAGCGTTTTCAGCACTTGGAATCCGGCTGTCTTCACCATGCGGTTAATGCGGTTGGCCTCTCGCTCTCGCATCTCCACCATCAGAAGGTCGGTCACATACTGTTCGGGGTTCATGTACTCCACGGAGCGCCATTCTTTTGCCAAACCGCCGAGTTTCAGAGTCCGCATCATCTGCTCAATCTGTTCATCCATGAGCCCCACCTCCTGCCGTCAAGCCATCGTAGACCGAGAGGTTGGGGTTGTAGTTCAGCGCAGGGGCATTGGAAATTATCTTCAGCGGTTCATGCCGGTATTTTTTCTTGGCAATTATGCAATAGCACTGCCGCATACTGTCGGCATCGGTGCGGCCATTCATTCCAGCAAGCTCCAAAATATCGTCGCAGACTATCAGTTCATGAATGAGCGGTACGATGCTTGCAACGTCGGCCTGCAAGAAAAGGTGGACGCCATTGAAAAGCGCCGGAAGCTGGACACCAACACAACGAGTACCCAGCGTTATATCAAGGCAGCTATTCAAAAGATTGTCACGGAAAAAAGTTCGATGACTTCTGCGGCCAGCTGTTGAAGCATATGACGGTTTACGCCGACAGCAGGGTAAAGGTAGCCCTCAAATTACTGCCTTCCCAGTGGTTTTATCTGCTGGATAGGCTGGAACAATTTCATACCAAAATGGGGGCGCATTAAGCTTCTTTTTTGCCTGCTGTGGATCATTTACTTGGATTCATATGTCGTGCTTTACTATTTTAATTAAATGGAATATTCCGACTTTGCATTGCACACAGCTCTTTCAAACAGCTCATGACCCCGGCGGTCGAAAGTTGATAATCATTGCGTACGATTTCGCGTATGCCCGCTGACCTTATTAATTTGGGGACGTACACCTGCCTGTCCCCATTTTGTTAACCGTTGCAGAGAAATCATGGAAATTCTATGAAACAGCCAGAATTAATTACACACGATTTATGCGGTAATAACCTGGGAACGAGAAAAACAAGCAACATTTAGAACCAATAAAATTTCTAAAAGCAGTGGCTTGGCATGGGCAACAATCCCATGGTCGGCGCAACTGTTGCCGTCGCCGTTGCCGTGGCAGAGAGCAAAAAGTAATCAAAAAGCGGCTGCTTTTCCGAACTTTTCAGAGCAAATCAAAGCCCCCGATTCCGTCTGGAATCGGGGGCTATTGGCGTTTTGTTTGCAATTTGTCCACCGGGCATTTTTCCCGTAAGGCACCCGGAAGCGGGCGCGCACATTAGGTTAAACGGCATAGGGAGGTGGGCGATTGGAGGGGGCGAAGCCTGTTCCCTTTGAAAGAATCAGAAAGAGGTGTGCGTTCCCCTTTGCCGCCGTCTTGACCGCAGCACTATACAAGGTCGGGCAGTATAGAGCACGCTCAGCGCTCTCTGATAACCTCAGCGGAGGAGATTCCGTAGTAAGCAAACACCTCCACCGCGCTCTGGGAAATGCGCTCGCCGCCCACCACCACGGGAACCGCGGGAGGACAGCCGACGGTGGGCGCGGCTAGAATGCGGCCTGCCGCCAGTGAAGCGGGAACGGATTCGCTGGGTGCGAAGGCCGCTTTTCGGGGAGAGCAGACCGCTTCCGGTGGAAGAAGAGGCGGACAACGGCGCAGAAGCGCCTTTTGGCGAGAGTTTCTCCCGAGGGCGGATAAAATCCGGGTGAAATCCTGCTCTGTGTTTTCCGGCGTGGCCATCAGCACGGTAAAGCCCGGGTCGGCATACTCGCATTCCACCTTGCCCTGCCGCAGCAGCGCCGCCAGCTCTTTCCCGTCCCAACCGCTTTCTGCGGCGGCGAACGTGAGCTTCATGGGGTCGCTCTCGGCAATGCTCCAGCCGTTGTCCCGCAGGGTGGCTCGAAGGTCCTCCAGCCGCGCCGCACAGGCTGCCAAACGGTTTGGGTAAACCTCTTCCAGATGGCGATTTGCAAGATCCAGAGATTGCAGAATCAGATAGGAGGGACTGGTGGAGCCGAACAGCGCCAACGCGCGCTTTCCGTTTTTTATAAAATCCGCCGGAGCCTGCGGGCTCACATGAAGATACGCCCCGCCGGTCAACACCGGCAGTGTTTTATGGGCGGAGTCACAGCACAGATCGGCGCCCATATCAATGGGGTGGGCGCTGTGGGGCAGAAATTTGAGGTAAGCGCCGTGCGCGCCGTCTACCACAAGAGGAACGCCAAACCGATGGGCAGTTTCTGCCAGCGCCGCAATGTCCGGCGTGTTTCCCAAATAGTCCGGCGCGGTAAGATACACCGCAACAGGAGGACGGGACAGACGCTTGAGAACCTCCTCCAGCTGCCGGGAGGATACACTGCATCGGCACAGAGAGAAAGAAGCATCCTCCGGCCAGAGCCAGACAATTTCCACATCCAGCAGAGCAGCCGCCAGCACAAAGGACTGATGTGCGTTTCGGGCGGCGACGATCACCGGGCGCTCGCCGCCGGACGGGGCGTGGAGCATGGACAGATACAGCATCGCTCGAATGCATTGAGACGAGCCTTCCGTGGAGTAGAAGGTGGCAGCGGTTCCGAACAGGGCGGCAGCATTTCGCTCGCTGCGGGCAATGATGCCGTCGGCCTGATACAGCGCATCCGCGCCCGCAATCTCCGTAATGTCCAACTGCTCGCAACCCAGCGGCCCGCGGCCCTTGTGCCCGGGCATATGCAGCCGGGAGGCGTCGCTTTGCAGATAGGCGCTTACAAAGTCCGCAATGGGGGTTTCCATACTGTGTACCTCCCGGTTTTCTGCTTATTTGCCCAGACTTTCCGCCACCTGAATCATAATAGAGCACTCCATGCGCTTTCGGAACAGCTCGCAGCCATAAGCGTATGTGCCGCAGAGAGAGCCGGTGGCGTGGTATGCGTTGGCAGCGCATCCCCCGGAGCAATACAGCTTGGCCCAGCAGTCCGCACATTCGGGTCTGGAATATGCGTTGCAGCTGCGAAATTCCTCCTGAATTGCGGAGTTGTCAACACCGTTCCAGATGTCTCCCAACCGGAACTGCTCATCACCGACAAACTGATGACAGGGGTACAAATCTCCCCAAGGCGTCACGGCCATGTACTCTGTTCCGGACCCGCAGCCGGAAATGCGCTTGTAAATACAAGGCCCGCCGGAAAGGTCAAGCATGTAGTGATAGAAGGTAAAGGGCTGGCCAGACTGCTTCCGCTCCAGCATCTCCTTGGCAAGCCGCTCATACTGCTCCAATACGATGGGAAGGTCCTCCTGCGTCAGGGCGGCGGGAGCGGATGGGGCGCAGACGACCGGCTCCATGCTCAGCTCGGTAAAGCCCATATCCAGCATCGCGTGGATATCGTTGAGAAAGTCAGGATTTGCGTGAGTGAAGGTGCCGCGCATATAGTAGTTTTTGTTTTCTCTGGCCTGCACCAGCTTTTGGAACTTGGGGACAATGCGCTCCCAGCTTCCGTTGCCGGCGTAATCCACCCGACAGCGGTCGTGAATTTCTTTACGCCCATCCAACGATAAAACAACATTGCTCATCTCTCGATTGGAAAAGTCAATTACATCGTCGTCGATCAGCATTCCGTTGGTGGTAAGGGTGAAACGGAAGTTTTTATGGGCATCCTTTTCGATGCTGCGGGCATACATCACCAGCCACTTTACAACGTCCCAGTTCATCAGCGGTTCTCCGCCAAAAAAGTCCACCTCAAGATTTGTGCGGCTGCCGGAGTGCTCCACCAGGTAGTCCAGCGCGCGCTTTCCCACCTCAAAGCTCATCACCGCGCGGTCCCCATGATACTCTCCCTGACTTGCAAAGCAATAGGCGCAATTGAGGTTGCAGGTGTGGGCCACATGCAGGCACAGCGCCTTTACCACGCCGTTGCTGCGCTCCTTAAAGATGTCGGCCAGCGGCTCAAATGTATCGGGAGTAAAAAGCTTGCCGACGCGCTCCAGCTCCGCCACATCCTCAAGGCACACGCGAAGCTCCGCTTCATTGACGTCGGGGCGGTCGCTGTATTTTTCCAGCAGATAAGTAATAATTTCATCGGCGCTTTTTTCGCGGTATAAGGAAATCACGTCGTAAGCCACCTCGTCCACCGCGTGAATCGCGCCGGAGCAGGTGTCCAAAACGATGTTGCAGCCATTGAGCTGATATTGATGTACCATAGTTCCTCCATGTTATCCGTTATAAAAAAATGCCGCCGTTCCGGCGGCATTTTTTATCAGCTTTTCTTACTTGCCAGCGTTTTCACACTTCTGGTTGGCAATACCGCAGCTGGTCTTGCAGGCGGACTGGCAGGAAGTCTGGCACTCGCCGCAGCCGCCGTGCTTGGCGCTTTCGCAGAGATTACGGGTTTCAAGCGTCTTGATTCTTTCCATAATACAAATCTCCATTTCTGCCTGGGCGGTCACCGATGATACCACAGACTGTTTAATTACTATTTAGCTTGAAATTTATATCATATTTCGGCTGAATTGTCAAGAAAACGCATGGAAAGCAATTACCGTTTTAAACCGATCCGCGTAAATTTTAGTTCCCGGCAGTCAATGTATCAGTGGAGAAAAATATTCGCAGGATTGGCGGGCCCTGCGCCGCAAATAGAACTGCAGGAAAAAATTTCATTCACAAATCTATTGACAAATTGTCGAAAACATGTCATATTTATGCGCATCTTATAAAAATGAGGAGTAAAGAGTTCATTAGCGAATACTGGGACCACTCCCTCGGGAGTTGAGGCCATACGGACAGCCGGGTCCACTGCCGATTGGTGGTTTTCCGCCTCTTATTGATTGAGTTAAAATCTCAAATTTTATAAGTTGGTTACTTCATAACCAAAATGCGTGATTGCGCAGACTTGTGAAACGGTCAATAAAGAGTAGTAAAAGTATGATTGCTATATAGACTCTAAAGTACCCTCTGAATATCCGCTCTGTTCTTTTCGGATTTTGATTTTATGGCTTTGCGGGAGATTGTCCCGGGGATGCCGCAGGATTTTTTCGAAAAATACGATGGAGTTGTGAGAACAGGTTTCAAACACAAGCTGTGTAATGACAGCTTGTGTTTTTTGTTTTTACGAGGTGTTATATGGAGAAGGAAACAAAGCTAAATCAGAGTCGTGCGCCTATTTACGAGGCTTTGCAGACATTTCGCCAGATGCGGGTGATGCCGTTCGACGTTCCGGGACACAAGCGGGGCAGGGGCAACCCGGAGTTGACGGAATTTCTGGGCGAGCGATGCATCAGCATTGACGTCAACAGCATGAAGCCGCTGGATAACCTCTGCCACCCGATTTCTGTGATCCGGGAAGCGGAAGAGCTGGCGGCGGACGCATTCGGCGCCGCCCATGCCTTTTTGATGGTGGGAGGAACCACAAGCTCGGTGCAGAGCATGGTACTTTCCACCTGCAAGCGCGGCGATAAGATTATCCTGCCGCGAAATGTGCATCAAAGCGTCATCAACGCGCTGGTCCTGTGCGGCGCGATCCCGGTCTATGTAAATCCGGAGGTGGATCAGCGCTTGGGAATCTCTTTGGGGATGAAACGGGAACAGGTCGCCAAGGCAATTCAGGAAAACCCGGACGCGGTTGCGGTTTTGGTGAATAACCCGACCTACTATGGAATTTGCAGCAACCTCAGGGCAATTGTGAAAATGGCGCACGAGGCCGGGATGTACTGTTTGGCAGACGAAGCGCATGGCACGCATTTTTACTTCGGAGAGGACATGCCCGTTTCCGCTATGGCAGCGGGAGCGGATATGGCGTCTGTTTCCATGCACAAAAGCGGCGGCAGTCTGACACAGTCGAGCCTGCTGCTGATCGGGCCGGGGATGCAGGAAGGATATGTCCGCAAGATCATCAACCTGACACAGACCACCTCCGGAAGTTATCTGCTGATGTCCAGCCTTGATATCAGCCGCCGCAATCTGGCCCTGCGCGGCAGGACTGTGTTTCAGCAGGTGACGGCGATGGCGGAGTATGCCAGAGAGGAGATCAATGCCGTCGGCGGATACTATGCGTTTGGAAGAGAGTGTGTGAACGGGGACTCTGTGTTTGACTTTGACCCCACCAAGCTCAGTGTCCACACCCGTGATATCGGACTGGCCGGGATCGAGGTGTACGACCTTCTGCGCGACGAGTATGATATTCAAATTGAATTTGGCGATATCGGCAATATCCTCGCCTACCTCTCCATCGGGGACCGTCCGCAGGAGGTGGAGCGGCTGGTCAGTGCGCTGGCGGAGATCCGCAGACGCTATCAGACGGACAGCGGCGGACTGATGAATCAGGAATACATTGCGCCCGAGGTTGTCATGAGCCCGCAGGATGCGTTTTACGCCTCGAAAAAAAGTGTTCCGCTGGTGGAGAGCACCGGATGCATCTGCAGCGAGTTTGTCATGTGTTATCCGCCGGGGATTCCCGTTGTCGCACCCGGGGAGCGCATCACGTCCGAGGTGCTCCAATATATCCAATACGCGAAAGCAAAGGGGTGCTCCATGACCGGACCCGAAGACCCCAATATTGAGAAAATCAATATCTTACAGGAGGAACACTGATGGAACTCTGGTTTAGCGAATTTCACACGCCGGATGTCAAGCTCAGCATTCGGGTTAATCGGCACCTGTACTCGCACAAAAGTGAGTATCAGCAGATCGATATTTATGATACGCCCGAGTTTGGACGGGTTTTGGCGCTTGACGGGAACGTGATGCTGACGGAGCGGGACGAATTTATCTATGATGAGATGGTCACCCATGTTCCGATGGCGGTCCACCCCAACATTCAGGATGTGCTGGTCATTGGCGCGGGAGACGGCGGCGTAGTGCGGGAACTGGCCCGCTACGACACGATCCGGTCCATCGATCTGGTGGAAATGGACGAACAAGTGGTGGAGGCATGCCGGATCTATCTGCCGGAGAACGCCTGCCGGCTGGACGATGAGCGGGTGCATATCTATTTTGACAACGCCCTGCGCTTCATCCGCCGCCGCAAAGCGCAGTACGACCTGATCATCGTGGACTCCACCGATCCGTTCGGACCGTCGGAGCCCTATTTCACAAGAGAGTTTTACGGGAGCTGCTGTAATGCGCTGCGCGAGGACGGAATTATGGTCAACCAGCAGGGCAGCCCCTTTTACCGCCATGACTCAGAGGCCATGCAGCGCAGCCATAAGCGGATTGTCAGCACATTCCCCATCAGCCGGGTCTATCAGGCGCATATCCCGACCTATGCCGCCGGCTATTGGCTCTTTGGCTTCGCCAGCAAAAAATACCATCCCGTGGATGATCTCGATGCTGAGAGATGGCGCGCACTGCATTTGGACACGCAGTATTATACGGCCCGCCTTCACACCGGGGCTTTCTGCCTGCCTGCGTTTTTGGAAAAACTGCTGTTGGAGGTGGAGGAGAAATCATGAGGCCTAATGTTGAAACGTTTATTGGCTGCGACTGTGCTTATGAGGACGCCGAGATCGTTTTGTTCGGAGCGCCCTTTGATTCCACCACCAGTTACCGGCCGGGGGCCAGATTCGGATCTTCCGCCATGAGACACGAGAGCTTTGGTCTTGAGACATACAGCCCGTATCAGGACCGGGACTTGTCCGACTGCCGCATTTTCGACAGCGGAGATTTAGAGCTTTGCTTTGGAAGCGCGGAGTCTGCGCTCGGCGACATTGAAAAACGGACGGCTGAAATTTTGCGGGACGGGAAGCGCCCCCTGCTTTTAGGGGGAGAACACTTGGTCACGCTGGGGGCTATTCGCGCCGTGAGCCGAAAGTTCCCAAAGCTCCACCTCATCCACTTTGACGCCCACGCGGATCTGCGCAGCGAATATCTGGGCGCCGAGCTGAGCCATGCCTGTGTGATCCGCCGCTGCCATGATCGTTTAGGGGATGGACGAATCCATCAATTCTGCATTCGGAGCGGCGACCGGACGGAATATCAGTTTGCAAAGGAACACACGGATTTGCATCCCTTCTGCTTCGGCGGTCTGGAGGGATTGGTTGAGCAATTGCGCGCCTCGGATGCGCCGGTTTATTTGACCATTGACTTGGACTGCCTTGACCCGGCTGTATTTCCCGGCACGGGAACTCCGGAGGCCGGCGGAGTGACCTTTATGGAATTGCTGAACGCGATCCGTTTAGCAGGCCGGACAAATATCGTCGGGGCGGATTTAAATGAACTCGCGCCGATGTTGGACCCAAGCGGAGCCTCGACCGCGACAGCCTGCAAGGTACTGCGGGAGCTGCTGCTCTGCCTCTCGGAAAACCAAGGATAAGGAGTAGGATCAATGGCGCCGATTGTACGGAAATTTGGCGGCGGCTCGGTAGCTGACGCCCAAAAGATGCAAAATATCTACAGCAAAAACCGCCCGGCGACGGCCGAATTACCCGAAAGGAACATGCGGAGGTCCCTCCGCTTATTTTTGAAAGGAGAAATCAAATGAACAAGGTATTGGTGATTGGATGCGGCGGTGTTGCATCCGTGGCAATTAAAAAGTGCTGTCAGGTTAGCGAGGTCTTTACGGACCTTTGCATTGCCAGCAGAACCAAAGCGAACTGTGACCGGCTGGCGGCCGAATTGGAAGGGAAAACCGCCACCCGGATTACGACGGCACAGGTGGATGCGGACGATGTACAGCAGGTGATCGACCTCATCAACCGCTACAAGCCCGATCTGGTGATGAACATTGCCCTTCCCTACCAAGATCTTACCATCATGGACGCATGCCTTGCCTGCGGCGTCAACTATATGGATACGGCCAACTATGAACCGGAGGACACGGACGATCCGCTGTGGCGGGATGCTTATGAAAAGCGCTGCAAGGAAAAGGGCTTTTCCGCCTATTTTGATTACAGCTGGCAGTGGGCGTACCGCGAAAAATTCGAAAAGGCCGGATTGACAGCGCTCCTTGGCTGCGGGTTTGACCCCGGTGTGACGCAGGCGTATTGCGCCCACGCGAAAAAGCACGAGTTTGACACCATCGACACAATAGACATTCTCGACTGCAACGGTGGAGATCACGGCTATGCGTTTGCCACCAATTTCAATCCCGAGGTCAATTTGCGGGAGGTTTCCGCACCCGGAAGCTATTGGGAAGACGGGCATTGGGTGGAAATTCCACCGATGAGCATCAAGCAGGAATATGAGTTTGACGCGGTTGGTCAAAAGGATATGTATCTGCTCCACCATGAGGAGATCGAGTCTCTGGCGGAAAACATTCCGGAGGTAAAGCGCATCCGCTTTTTCATGACATTTGGTCAGAGCTATCTGACCCACATGAAGTGCCTCGAGAATGTGGGGCTGCTCTCCACCGCGCCCATCGAATTTAACGGGCAGCAAATCGTGCCGATCAAGTTCCTGAAAGCGCTGCTGCCGGACCCCGCCGGTCTGGGCCCCCGCACCCACGGAAAAACCAATATCGGCTGCATTTTTACGGGGAAAAAGGACGGTAAGGAGAAGTCCTATTATATCTACAATGTCTGCGATCATCAGGCGTGCTACAAAGAGGTGGGCAGTCAGGCAATCAGCTACACCACCGGAGTACCCGCCATGTGCGGCGCACTGATGCTGCTGAGCGGAAAGTGGAATCAGACGGGCGTGCACACGGTGGAGGAGTTTGACCCGGACCCCTTCCTCGCCGCATTGGATCAATACGGACTGCCCCACAGTGAAAGCCACAACCCAGTGCCGGTGGACTGATGGAAATTACCACGGCGCAGGTTTTTTCGGGGCTGGCATGGCAGGACCCGGGCGTTTTGTTCTCCGCCTTGCCGACGCCCTGCTATGTCATTGACGAAGAACAACTGGAGCGCAACGGCGCCTGTCTTGCGGCTCTGGCAAAACGCACCGGGTGCAAGGTACTCTTGGCGCAAAAGGCCTTTTCCAACTTTGATTTTTACCCGCTTTTGGAAGGCTGTCTTGCGGGGACAGCGGCCAGCGGGCTGTACGAAGCGAGGCTGGGCAAGGAAGAGATGGGCGACAGGGAGGTCCATGTGTTTTGCGCTGCCTATCGGGAGGACAGCTTTGAGGAGTTGCTGGACTATGCCGACCACATTGTATTCAATTCTCCCAATCAGCTGAGACGGTTTGGAGGAAAGGCAAAGCGGCGGGGAAAGAGCGTTGGCCTGCGAATCAATCCCGAGTGCTCCACGCAGGAAGGCCATGGCATCTATGATCCCTGTGGGCCGGCAAGCCGGCTGGGGACGACGCGCGGGCTCTGGGACAAGGAAATGACCGAGGAACTGATCTGCCTTTTGGACGGACTTCATTTTCACACGCTTTGCGAACAAAACGCGGACGATCTTGCGCGCACGCTGCAAGCCGTGGAGGAACGTTTTGGAAAATTTCTACCCCGCATGAAGTGGCTGAATATGGGGGGAGGACATCATATTACCCAAGCGGGCTATGATATGGAAGTTCTCGAAAAAACAATCGCCTACGCGCAAAACACTTGGGGCGTTGCGGTCTATCTGGAGCCGGGAGAGGCCGTTGCCTTAAACGCGGGCTATCTGGTCAGCCGTGTGCTGGACGTGATCGAAAACGGAGCCGTTCAAATCGCAGTTCTGGATGCCAGCGCCGCGTGCCATATGCCGGATGTGCTGGAGATGCCCTACCAGCCGCCGGTTTATTGCGCGAGTACCGATCCCTCCAACGGTTATCCGTACCGCTTGGCTGGGCCTACCTGCCTTGCGGGAGATGTGATCGGAGCGTATCATTTTCCGCGGCGTCTCAAGACGGGGGACATGGTGTTGTTCGGCGATATGGCCATTTATACAACCTGCAAAAATAACACCTTCAACGGAATGCCTCTGCCGGATATTTGGAAGCTGGACAAGGAAAAACAGCTTGTCCGGCTGACCGAATTTGGTTATGAGGATTTCAAGCGGCGCTTGGGAAAGGATATATAAGGGGGAAGACTGCAGAGTAAGACTATTTCCAAGATCCCCATTGACCCAATATTGCCGCTCCATGCGGAGTTGGGCGGCTTTCTTTGCAGGAAAATCTGTCACGCTGCACTGACCCCGAAAATAGCTCCCACAGTGAACGCATCTTTGCGTTTACCGTGGGAGCGTTCCTTTATTTAATGGCAAATTTCAAGCGGAATCCTGCGTCAAACAGGTACCTCTCCGCCGGTATCAAGAGCATAATCGAGATGAATTTGATTTTCCCGACAGAACTCTGTCCACTGGTTTGGCAGATACGCATCCGTGATGATAACGTCAACGGATTTCAGGTTGCCAAACAGAAGGTTGGCGCTGGCGTCGAACTTGGTGTGGTCCAGCAGAAGAATCTTCTGCTGCGAATGGAGCAGCATATTTGCGCGAACCTTCGATTCGTCGAAGTGATTGTCCGACATACCCTGCTCCAGCGTGACCTTCGGACAACTGATAAAGGAGCGGTCTGCAAAGTAGCCGGAGAGCGTGTCCGTGGTATGATACCCGACAAAGGAAGAAGTTCTGCTGCGGAAAGAGCCCCCCAGACAGATCAAATTGATGTTGGAAATCTGATCGTTGCATAGGTCGCAGATCAAAAGAGAGTTCGTAATAATAGTAATGTTGAGTTTTTTGCTCAGCAGCAGCTCCGCCAGCGTAAGACAGGTCGTGCTGGAGTCCAGCATAATCACGTCGTTTTCCCGCACATAGCGCAGTGCCTGACGGGCCAGTCGGGATTTCAAATCCGGGTAATACACCTTGCGAAGCTTGGTCGGATAGCTCTTGTCGTATTTATCCATCAGATAGGCGCCGCCGTGTGTCCTGGTCAGTTTACCGATGGATTCCAGCTCTTTTAAATCGCGGCGGATGGTCTCTTCGCTGCATTGCAGCTTCTTACTCAGGTTTGGGATCAATACGCTTCCGTTCTTTGTCAGCTCCTGCTCAATGGCGGTCTGACGATCAATTTTCAGCACAGACATTCCCCCAGTTCCCACAAGTATAGTAGATATTTTTGGGAATTGCAAGATAATTGCGCTTAATATCAACACAAATCAACGTTTATATGTTTATATTGCAAAACTTTACCTATAATCATTCATACACATTGTAATAAAATGTGCAAATTGCAAAATTGTATGTTGATTTATGTTAATTTTTGTTTTATTATTTTGATGTGGAAGAGCGAAGCGAAAGGAGGGAGATGGTCGCTCGCTTCGGCTGTCAAAAAATCGCAGCAAATGAGTAGCACCACTGCACATATCCAATTGGCCCGCCTTACAGACATCGGATTGTTGAAAATGCAAAACGAAAGGGGAAAATCATGGACAATGGAAATAAGAAGGGAAACTTTATCGGTCTTTTGCCTCTGATCATTTTTATCGCGCTGTACATCATTTCCACCGCGATTACCGGCGATGCCGGAACGATGCCTCTGAACGTTGGTATTCTCATTGCAATTATTTTCGCATTTATTTTCTGCCACAAAAAGTGCAGGGCCGACGGCCTGAAATTCGATGACATGGTTACAAGCTTCTGCAAAGGCGGCGGCGACGACACGCTAATCCTGATGTTTTTCATTTTCCTGGAGGCTGGTATTTTTTACTGCGTGGCCGGCGGTATGGGCGCGGTTGATTCCGTTTCCAATCTGGGATTGAAGCTGCTGCCGGCAAACATGGTTCTGCCCGGCCTGTTCCTGATTGGCTGTGTACTGAGCTTTTCCATGGGAACCTCTATGGGCACGGTCACCGCCCTGATGCCCATTGGCATCGACATCGCCGCCAAGACCGGCATGAGTCTGCCGCTGGTTTGCGGAATTGTCGTTTCCGGGGCCATGTTCGGCGACAACCTTTCTTTCATCTCCGATACGACGATTGCCGCCACCCGGACGCAGGAGGTGCAGATGAAGGATAAGTTTAATGCCAACTTCCTGATGGTCCTGCCCGCTGTGATTATTACCTTTGCCCTGTGTATCTTCCAATCCAGCGCCGCGTCTCTGGATAAAAGCACACTAACCTGGAATCTGGTGCAATTGCTTCCCTATGTGCTGGTCATCGTGCTGTCGCTCATGGGCGTGCATGTCATTTTGGCCATGGGCGCCGCTATATTGGCGGGTCTCGTAATCGGTGTTGCGCAGGGCAGTTTCACACTGGCCACAGCGCTCTCTACCGTCGGCGATGGAATCAAATGCATGGAGGACACCGCTGCAATTGCTGTTATGGTTGGCGGCCTGGTGGCGCTGATGAGCTATCTGGGTGGGATCGACTGGCTTCTGAACAAGCTGACCAAGCGGGTTAAGAGCAGCCGCGGAGCAGAGCTATCCATTGCGGCGCTGGTCACATTGCTGGATTTGGCGACTACCAACAACACCATCTCCATCATCACCGCCGGCCCCATTGCCAAGGATATCTCCGATGAGTTCGGCGTTTCCCGCGTACGTACCGCCAGCATTCTCGACCTGTTCTCCTCAGCCGGAAACGGTGTGTGCCCTTGGGCGGGGCAGATTCTGGCCGCCGCAGGTCTGGCCGGGGTTTCCACGCTGTCCATCGTTCCGTTTTGCTGGTACAGCATTTTGATGTTTGTTTTTGGCATTTTCTTTATTTTAATCGGCTGGCCCAAGGGCCTTCCTTCCAGCAGTGGGAAAAAGGATGCAAAAAAAGCTGCAAAGTGATATAAAATAAATAGACAAAGCGCGCTAAGAGCAGATCGTAATTTCTGATCCGGCGCGGAGAGGATAGGGGGGATCGAATCGCCCCCTATCCTTTCCGCCTCAACAGAAGAGGAAGGATGTATCCAATGTCTGAGTTTGGTCAGTTTTTCTTAATGAAGGTCAATGATATCAGGCGCTATACCGTTGACGTTCTGCATTATTTTCAACCGGGCGACGACATCCAGTGTGTTGAGATCGGTGATGGAAATATCAACTATGTGTTTCGGGCCTGGACGGAAAAGGACGGAAGATCAATCATCGTCAAGCAGGCGGACAAGCTGCTTCGATCTTCGGGACGTCCGCTGGACATCTACCGCAGCAAGATCGAGGCTCAGATTTTGATGCTGGAGAGTGAGCTGGCGCCTGATTACATTCCGAAGGTCCTTCGCTATGACGAAACCATGGCGGCACTGTCTATGGAGGATATCTCCGCCTATGGCAATCTCCGCAAGGAGCTGATGGCAAATCACGTCTATTCGCATCTGGGCGAAAATCTCTCCACCTTTTTAGCCGATGTGCTGCTGCCCACCACCGATCTTGTTATGGACCCGCAAGAGAAGAAAAAGCAGGTCAAGTTCTTTATCAATCCGGAGCTGTGCGACATCACAGAGGATTTGGTTTTGACGGAACCCTACTACGAGCCCTATTACAATCCCCACAACAAAAACATCATCACTCCCGGCAACGAGGCGTTTGTCCATGAGTTTCTCGCAGAGGATGAGGCCTTGAAGACTGAGGTTGCCCTACTCCGCAACAATTTCATGAACAATGCGCAGGCTTTGATCCACGGCGATCTGCACACCGGCTCCATTTTTGCAAACGCGCAGGGCGTGAAAGTCATTGATCCGGAGTTTGCGTTTTACGGCCCGATGGGCTATGATATCGGGAATATTATTGGAAATCTCTTTTTCTCGTGGGCGAATAAGGCGTTTACCATGCCTGTGGAAAAGGAGGTGCTGGCAGCGCTGGAAACCACCATTGCCGAGTTGTATGACAAGACCCGCGAAAAGCTGGAGACTAAGTACGACGAGCTGGTGAGCTTTCCGTTCTACCGCACCACGGGTTTTAAAAAGCAGTATCTGGACAGTGTCATGGCGGATGCCGTCGGCTATGCCGGAACGGAGATCGTCCGCCGGGTTGTGGGGGATTCCAAGGTGATGGAGGTAACAAGCGTCACCGATCCTGCTGTTCGGATTCCCATGGAACGGGCTCTCATCAAGCAGGGCGTGGCCCTGATTAAAAAGCGGGCAATTTTTCACACCGGCGCGGAGCTGACCGAGCAATTCCGCCTGATTTTGGCATAAGGAGGCACTTATCATGCATCGCTGTGATGACAACATGCCGTTTTTGCTGCAATACGAACATGTGGCATGGTATGAAAACGGCAGGGTGAGGATTTTGGATCGGCGCATTTATCCCACCGAAGTCCGCTTTGTGGAGTGCGTTACCTACCACGAGGTGGTACAGGCCATTGCGGACATGGTAACTCAGAGCGCCGGGCCTTATACTGCGGTGGGCATGGGCATGGCTCTGGCGGCCTATGAGTGTCGGGACAAGGGCAAGGCGGAGCAGGCGGCCTTTATGAAGCAGGCGGCCTATGATCTGGCCCACGCCCGTCCCACGACCGCCAACCGCTACGGCATCATTACGAACCACTGCGCAGACGTTGCAGCGCAGGCGTTGGAAAATGGGGAAGACCCCATTGAAAAAATCGTGGAAGCCACTGTGGAATCTCTGAACCGCCGCTACTCCACTATGCAGATTGTGGGCGACCATCTGGCGGATTTGATTCCGTCCGGCGGAACCATCCTAACCCAGTGCTTCGGCGAAACCATCATCGGAACGGTAATCCGGGCCGCCAGAAAGCAAAATAAAACCTTCCGCGTTTTCTGCGCGGAGACCCGGCCATATTTGCAGGGCGCGCGGCTGACCTCCGGCTGCTTTGCCCAGATGGGATTTGATACCACCGTCATCACCGACAATATGGTGGCCTACGCCATGCAGCATGAGGGCATCGACCTCTTCACCTCTGCGGCGGACACCATTGCCCGGGACGGGCATATCGCCAACAAGATCGGCACGTTTCAGATTGCCATTCTGGCCAAGTATTTCGGGATTCCTTACTTTGTTACAGGCATTCCCGATCGGGACAAGATGAGCAAGCAGGACATCGTGATCGAGATGCGGGACCCCGCTCAGGTTTTGAGCTATCGCGGGATTCCCAATACCGTACCGGAGGTCAAGGCCGTCTACCCGTCCTTCGACGTGGTTCCTCCCCATCTCATTTCCGGCGTCGTCACCGATCAGGGAGTTTACGCGCCCTATGTGCTCAACCACTACTTTGACCGGCAGGTCAAGGCGTTTTATTAATCTGGCAAAGGAAGTTTTAACATGAAGCTGTATGTAAGAGCGCCGTTTTCGGATGAGGGCTTGGACGCGCTGCGCAGAATGTTCGACACGGTGATCTACGAGCCGTGGACCGTGACCGGCGAGCGCTACTATGAGGACGAAATGCTGGAGCATCTTCTAAAAGAACAGCCCGATGCGCTGATTACGGAGCTGGACCGCGTGACGGAAAAGGTCCTCAAGGGCTACGACCGGCTACAATTCATCGGGGACTGCCGCGGAACGCCCGCCAATATCCAAGTGGACGCCTGCACTGCTGCCGGTGTGCCGATCCTGTGCACACCGGGCCGCAACACGCAGGCGGTCGCCGAGATGGTGGTGGGACTGATTCTGGCATTTTACCGCAAGCTCCTCCCCTCCGTTCAATGGGTGGAAGATGGCAAGTGGGTCGCGGGTACAACGCCCTATTATCTCTGGATGGGCAATGAACTGCAACGAAAAAAAGTGGGGCTTGTGGGCTTTGGCCGCATCAGCCGGGTCGTTGCCAAAATTCTCGACGGCTTTGACTGCGACATTTCCTTTTATGATCCGTTTATCTCTGGCGATCAGGGGCATTACCACAAGCGCACGCTTGAGGAGGTTTTCTCCGAGAGCGACATTGTATCGCTGCATCTGCCGGTGCTGGACACCACCCGCGGCATGATCACCGAACCGCTGCTGTGGTCTATGAAAAAGGACGCGCTATTCGTCAACGCGGCCCGCTCCGCGCTGGTGGATTACAAGGCGCTGCGCAGCGTTTTGGAGGAAGAGAAAATTGGCGGCGCAATTTTGGACGTACTGGACAGCGAACCGCCCACGCCGGAGGATGCGTCCATCGGGAAGCTGCCCAATGTGCTGCTCACGCCGCACACCTGCGGGGCTACCTACGAGGTGACGGATCATCAGTCCGATATTCTGGTGGACGGAATCCGCAAGTGGATGGCCGGAGAGCAGTTGGAGACGGTCGTTTATAACCGGGAAGTGCTGAAACAATGACCGCCGGATATGGAGGAACATCATGAGCAGATATTATCTGGCGGTGGATCTGGGAACCGGAAATTCCCGCGTGGCGCTCGCCTCCTCGGATGGAACCATCATGGATATGCGTTCTTTCACCAATACCTACTATCGCGACGAGCGGTATGAGGACGCGCAGTATTTTCTGCCCGGGGAATGGGAGGAAACCATTCTTCGCGGATGCCGGGAACTGTGCGGCGCGCACCCTGAAATTCACGTCAGCGCAGTTTCCGCAGCCGGGGCAAGGCAGAGCATTGTTCTGCTGGACCGGTCTGGCAAGGCGTTTTACGGACTGCCCAACATCGACAACCGGGGCAGAGCCTATATGGGCGAGGTGCCCGATCAGGAGGAAATTTACCGCATTTCCGGCAAATGGGTGACCGAGGACTTTGCCGCCGCAAAGCTGCTGGGCTTTCGAAAACTCTATCCGGAGCAGTACCGCAGGATTGATAAAATCACCAGCCTCAGCGAGTGGATTGCGCAGATATTTACGGGACGCATTGTGATCGAGCCGTCTCAGGCCTGTGAAACGCAGCTCTATGACATCGGAGCACGCGAGTGGTCGGAAAAGGTGTGCGGCTGCTACGGCTTCGACATGGCGATTTTACCGGAACTATGCTCTGCCGGGATGAAAGCAGGCCCAGTGCTCCCGAAATACCGCAGGCTGCTGGGCATGACGGAGGACGCTGTTTTTGTGATTGGCGGCGCCGACACGCAGATCGCGCTTCGACAGACGGACATCGGCGTGGGCGACATTGCCGTCGTCTCCGGCACCACCTCGCCGGTGGTCACGCTGATGAAGGAACAATTCTATGACCCACTTCAGCGTGTCTGGACAGATGCCAATCTGGGCGGGCAGACCTATCAGATCGAGATGAACCCCGGCGTTACGGGGCTGAATTATCAGCGTATCTGCTCCATGCTGGCAGGGGACTTGGAGTATGAAGCACTGGAGGAGGCTTATTCCAAGAAGACAGCCTTCCGGTGCACGGCTTCTTTCTCTTCGTTGCTGTTCTATGAGCGCAAAGGCTTGCGACGCGGCGGGTTTTTTATGCGTTCCCCGCTGGACTCCGCGGTGGATCGGACCGATTTTCTCTGGTCGGTACTGGGCGACATTGCCTGCTCCATCTATGAGCAGTATACCAATCTCCGTGCGCTGACAGGCAATCGCTCCGACTGCGTATTGGGCTGCGGCGGCGGCTTTCAGTCCCGGACGCTGTGCCAGATGCTCAGTGATTTGACCGGCAGCAAGCTGCATCTTCGCGCCGGCTTCGACCAGGCCACTGTTCAGGGCTTGACGCAGGTCTGCAACGAATGCTTGGGAGAAGCGAATATTTTGACACAGCAGCCGAAAATCGTCTATCGTCCCCGTGAAGGGCAGTTGATCCATCAGTATTACCCGGAGTGGCTTGAAAATCGAAACAAGGCAAACTAAGCATCATACGTAATACTTACAGAAATCAGGAGGACCTCCCATGTTAATGCAGGAAGAAAGAGAACTGGTCGTCGAGTACGGAAAAAAGATGAGCGCGGCGCGCCTGAGTACCGGCACCAGCGGAAATATCAGTATCTATAACGCTGAGAAAGGGCTCATGGCCATCAGTCCGTCGGGCATGGATTATTTCTCTACGCAGCCCGAGGATGTTGTCATCACGGATTTGGATGCGCATGTGGTGGACGGCGTGCGCAAGCCCTCCAGCGAATGGGCGCTGCACACTGTTTTTTACAAGAACAAGCCGGAGGCACGCTCCGTGGTCCACACGCATTCTATGTACTGCACAACCTTTGCCGTTTTGGGTCAGCCTGTGCGCGCCGTTCACTATGTAATCGGCGACGCGAATACGGACACCGTGCCCTGCGCACCGTATCAGACATTCGGTACTGTGGAACTGGCGGAGACTGCTATTAAAGTCTGCGGAAACAGCAACGCCGTCTTGCTGGCCAACCACGGTCTGGTGGTTTGCGGCGGCAATATCCAAAGCGCCTATTCTCTTGCCTGCAACATGGAGTACATCGCCGAACTGCAGTATCGTGCCATGTGCATCGGCACGCCGAATGTCCTCAGCAAAGAGAACATGGACAAGGTGCTTGAAAAATTCAAGACCTACGGCCAGACGCCGGGAAAGAAAACCGGTTATTAAGGAGCGCTTTGTATGGATTCATTTGATTTTTACAGCCCTACTTACTTTATCTTCGGAAAGGAACGGGAACGGGAAACAGGCACCTACGTGAAAAAGTTCGGCGGCAGCCGCTGTCTGGTGGTTTACGGCGGACAGTCCGCAAAGCGGTCGGGTCTTTTGGATCGGGTGAAGGAATCGCTGGAAGATGCAGGTGTGCACACGGAGGAGCTGGGCGGGGTACGTCCCAATCCCCGCGGCAGCCTTGTCTATGAGGGAATCGAGCTGTGCCGAAGAAAGAAAATCGATTTTCTGCTGGCGATTGGCGGCGGCAGCGTCATTGATACCGCGAAGGCCATTGCCATGGGCGCCGTCTACGACGGTGACTTTTGGGATTTTTTTACCGGAAGGGCCCCCGAAAACGCACTGCCTGTCGGCACCGTGCTGACGATTGCGGCCTCCGGTTCCGAGGGTTCTCCCGATTCTGTTATCACCAATGAAAAAACGCTGGAGAAAAACGCGGCGGAGGCAAACTGCCTGCGTCCGAAGTTCTCCGTGTTGAATCCCGCCCTGACGGAGAGTCTGCCATCCTATCAGACAGCCTGCGGCGTGACAGACATTATCGCCCACGCGTTTGAGCGGTATTTTACGAATACAAGAGATGTGGAAATCACCGACCGACTGCTGGAGGGCGTGGTGCTGACCATGCTTCACGAGGGCAGACGCATAATGACCGACCCAAGCAACTATGAGGCCCGGGCCAACATCATGTGGGCCGGCATGGTCTGCCACAATGACAT
Organism: Oscillibacter sp. UBA6647; assembly: GCA_002455655.1. Classification (GTDB taxonomy): domain Bacteria; phylum Bacillota; class Clostridia; order Oscillospirales; family Oscillospiraceae; genus Oscillibacter. The sequence continues at coordinate 55,172 of DKLF01000044.1, forward strand.
AATGGGTGTTGGCCGCCAGCAGGACTGGAACAGCCACCATCTGGAGCATGTGCTCTCCGCCAAATACGACTGCGCACACGGCGCGGGCCTTGCGGTCGTCATGCCTGCCTGGATGACCTACTGCGCCCATCATCATGACCCAGCCCGCCTTGCGCAGATGGCAACCCGCATCTTCGGCTGCCAGATGGATTATGAAAATCCGTTAAATACCGCACTGGAGGGTATCGAGGCATTCAAAATTTTTCTCAAATCAATCGGGATGCCGCTTTCCTTTGCCGAGATTGGCGCAGACCCCGAGAGTATTTCGGAGCTGGTGGAGATGAATCACATTGGCGACGGGAAAACCGGCGGCTTTGTGGCGCTGGACAAGCAGGCGCATTACGATATCTACGAGCTGGCGGCAGGTCGGGAAAATTAAAGAACAGTAACCCGCTGTGGCGGATATGAGAAAGGAAGCGCATGATGGAAAACAAACAAAAGCTGGGGTTTGCAACCCGCCAGATTCATGTTGGGAAAATCAAAGACGCATCCGGCGCACTGTGCACACCGATTTATCAGACGTCCACGTTTGAATTTGAGACCGTCCAGCAGGGCGGTGCCCGCTTTGCCGGCGAGGAGCCGGGCTACATCTATTCCCGCCTTTCCAATCCCTCTTTGACGCAGGCGGAGGAGAAGCTGGCCTCTTTGGAAAACGGCGAGGCCGCGCTGGCCGCAGCCTCCGGCATGGGCGCTATCTCCGCGGCATTGTGGACGAGCGTGGTCGCGGGTGACGAGATTCTGGCCAGCGACACACTGTATGGCTGCACGTTTTCCCTGCTCTGCCACGGAATGACCAGATTCGGCGTGGATACGAAGTTTATTGATATGGTAAACCTCGAGAACTTCCAGGAGCATCTTACGCCCAAAACCAAGGTCGTCTATTTTGAGACGCCCTGCAACCCGACTCTGAAGATTCTGGACATTCAGGCCATTGCCGAGGCTGCCCATAAGTACAACCCCTCCATCCGCGTCATCGTGGATAATACCTTCTGCTCTCCCTATTTGCAGCGGCCGCTGGAGCTTGGCGCAGATGTGGTGGTCCACAGCGCCACCAAATATATCAACGGCCACGGGGACGTGATCGCGGGCTTCATCGTCGGTACGGCGGAGTTTATCGGTCAGTGTCGGACCTTTGGCCTGAAAGACATGACCGGCGCGGTGATGAGTCCTTTTGACGCGTTTTTGATCGCCCGCGGCCTCAAGACGCTGGATATCCGCATGGAGCGGCATTGCTCCAACGCCCGTAAGGTGGCGGAGTTTTTGCACAGTCACCCCGCGGTGGACAAGGTCTACTATCCTGGCCTTCCCGATTTCAAAGGCTCCGAGGTCGCCCAGAAGCAGATGAAGGACTTTGGCGGCATGCTGTCCATTGAACTCAAGGCCAGCCGTGAGGAGGTTGCCAATGCCCTCAATAATTTGGGGCTGTGCAGCATCGCGGTATCTCTGGGCGACGCCGAGACGCTGGTGGAACATGCCGCAACCATGACCCACTCAACATATACGCCGGAGGAACTGGCGGCCGCCGGGATCTCCGAGGGTTTGGTCCGCATCTCCGTCGGATTGGAAGACCCTGACGATATTATCGCCGATCTCAAGAGCGTTCTTGACACCCTTGTCTCCTAAAATGCAGGGAGACCGCGCAACCTGATTTGCGGCTACTTAAATTATATAAAATTTCGGTCGATTGTAAAATGAAGTTGGACTTTTCTTTTTATGTGTCCAGCTTGAAAAAGTAGTCTGTTTTCGGCGACGAGTTTTCCCTCCCCTCTATGCATTTGCGGGCGGTTTTCTTGGATATTCCGAGTTCCTTGCCGATGGCGTAGACGCTTTTCCAGCCCTGTACTCCTGTATCATGAGAATTGTTTCACTCCTTAGTATCCGGCCTACCTCCATGGCGTTTTTACGCCAATAGTAGCCGTTATTTTTGAGCAAATCAATTTCACTGGTGTTTTCAGTCAATTATACTTCCGCAATAATGTTTAAGTTGACCCTGCTAACAATTATCGGAGCAGTTTGTGTACAGTCCCCATTGCCAGCAATACACCCAAAGAGAATGTTGGAGAAGGTTCAGATACCCCAAAGCCAAAAGCCTCGCCCGCAGAGATTGCCAAACCACGGGCCTTACAGCGTTCCATGAAGGGGAAGGGATTGAGGATATCTCCTCAATCCCTTTTTAATAAAGTTTTGATTATTCCGGTTGATTTTAAGCTTTATTATGAACCGCGTTATAGATTGTGGTCTTGGATACCCCATATTTCTTGGCAAGCTGATTCATTGAAACGTGCCCCTGCCTGTATTCGTGATATATATCATTTTTCTGTGTCGCTGTCAGCTTCTGCTTTCGCCCGTTTTTATTTCGGTTACTCTCTGACAGGTAAACAGGCTCAAGGTCTAACACCATATTGACCAAGTCCACCTTCAAAACCTCTCGACAAGCGGCACATATTTTCTTATCGGCACTATAATTATCAGTGCGTTTTTTGCAGAAAAAGCATTTCACAATCTTTTATCCGTTCATTTCCATTGTTTTTGAACGATATAACAGACTTGGATTAAGGCGGGGCCTGTGGAAAATGAAAAATCGCTTCTGCCCACTTCGGTATCATTTCAAAAGCCAATACAGCAAAGCTTTTGGTCGAACAAGCCGTTCCCCAACGACAAAAGACTTCCTCTTCTCTGGTATTGAAAAACTAACTTCAAAGCAGCGGACGACAATCGGCAGAGTTGCGTTGTGCCGGTGACGATAGCTTTCGCGCAGCTAAGGAATGCAGCGCTGACAAAACTATAAAGAAAACGTTGAAAAGCTTCTGGCCGCAATGGTGGCCATGGCGGTAAACACGGAATCGGTGTAAGACACCTCGAACTCGTCACCCGGGCAGCTAAGCGTCCTTCGGATGCTGAGCAGGCCCAGTCCTCCCTCCTGTTTACGGGACAAAAGCTCCCCGCCGAATTTGCGGACCTGCCCATCAAAAGAATTTTCCACCAACAGCTTCAGATCGTTGCCATCCCACCGACAGCAGATGCGGATAAAGCGAGGTCCGGTAAACCGTCGGCAGGCATCCAGCGCGTTTTCTAGAAGGTTGCCGATCACGATACACAGCGTCAGATCGTCAATAGAAATGCTTTCCGGCAGGTCCAGATATGTCTTCAGAGGTACCTGATTTTCCCGGCATCTGCCCGAAAACTCCTGCAAAAGACCATTCACAGCCTGATTCTGGCAAAATGTCTGCGTAGCGGTGTTGTCCAGCTCTTTTTGCAGGTCGTGAAGATACCGGGACTGTGCATCTCGGTCCATACCCTGCAAAGCGTGAATATGATGGCGAAAATCGTGGCGAATAATCCGAACCTGCTCAATATAATCCAGTATCTGATGATAGTGCTCCTGCTGCTGATACAGAATCCGTTTTGCAACCTCCAGCTCCTCGGTCATTTTCCTGCGCTCCATCAGCTCCAGAATGCTGTTTAAAATCAGGACATACAGCCCGACAATCATACTGCAAAGAACAAAGAAAAATGCGACGGCGCCAAACCCTCCCACGTCCAATGCGGAGCTTGAAAAAATGGTTTTGGTCCCCACAAACAGAAGAAGCAGGGAAACCGTGGGGTAAGCAAGCAGAAGTGTGGAGGCTCGGACAGATAGTTCCGTGAACAATCGCCTTACAGCCTCCTTCATCCAAAGGCGAACCCCCAGATAAAATCCGAATGCCGACAGAGCGGAGACGATCACACAGATTTGAGAGTAGGTAAGCTCTGTTCTGCCCAGCAAGGCCCATGCAATCAATTCATTTAAAGAGGCGGAGAGCACCGCAAACAGCCAGGCCGACAGATAGAGGAAGGCTTTTTCCAATAAACTGCCCTGAAAAAGCAGCAGAAGAATGAGGAAATAGAGAAAAGAGAACAGCCCCTGAAAAACCATAAAAACACTGTCGGGAATGTGAAACAAGATTTGCAGAAAGGTCATAATGACCCACAGATAAACCGAGATACTGGCAATATTCTCCCGGCTTTTGACCTTCGGCTCCAGACGCACAAACACCGGCATCATCCGCACTGACAGCGTAATCAGATTGAGAAAGATTCGGCAGGCTTCATCATTCATAGAGCTCACCTGAGCCGGTGGCGGTAAAATGCCGCCTTGCTCTGCCGATAATAATTCCGGGAAATAGGCGCCACCATGCTTTGGCGAAGGAGAAACTCGTTTGGCTCCATCTGTTCCACACTGTCCAAATTCACAAGATAGCTCTGATGGCACCGGAGAAACTGTGGATATCCCGCCAGACACCGCTCCAAATCTCCCAGCTTGTGGGTGATTGGAAATCGTTCTCCACTGCACAGTGTGACATAAACCTGATGCAGGCGGCTTTCAAAATAAGCCACCTTTTCCAGCCGAAGCTCCAGCGGAACGCGATTGCGGATGACCTGAATGGAGGCCGTGCGTCGCTCAAAGTGCTCTTTCAGCACCCGGTTCATTGTCTCTTCAAAGGCGGACTGCTGTATGGGTTTGAGAACAAAGCCCGCCGCACGGACACTGTATCCCTCCACCGCCGACTCCAGCGAGGAGGTCACGAAAATGATGACCGGGTCGTCTTCCCGTTTCCGGAGCGTCCGGGCAGTTTCAAAGCCGGACATCTGCGGCATCATCACATCAAAAAAATACAGATCATAGCATTTTTCCGCAGTTAAAAACTGGGCTCCGCTTTGGAAGGTGTCAATCTCCGCCGGCAGATTCCGAAGACTGAAAAAGTCTGAGACATAGCGGGACAGGCGGCGGCATTCCGCAGCGTCGTCATCACACACGGCAATTTGAAACATCCATATCCCTCCCAGAAAGAAGTCCGCCAGAGCAATTCGCCCGAAAGCCTTTTAAATTGAAAACGACTGCTACACCAAGGCATTGACTTCACCGCCCGTACAGGCGGTTTTTTATATTTTATTGAATAATAATAATCTGGCAGTCAAGAGGCAGGGATACGATATACGGAGAAGTCTCATAGAAGTGTTCATCATATTTGGTAGCCTTTTTACAGAAGTGGAGGTTTATCTCACAGTAATGAGATGCTACATTAGTGTTATAGCAGCAGGACTGGGGGAGCAGGCAGGCTCTGTATCCTTGCACAGCCCGTAAAGTCCTTAAAAGGAGTCCTGCTAACA
>DKLF01000018.1:0-10604 GCA_002455655.1 Oscillibacter sp. UBA6647
TGGCCGCGTCCGGGCTGTCGCCCCAGAAACCCTGACCGCCGCCAATGGATATTTTCTTCACGTCCTAACATCTCCTTCTATTTTTGTTCGTGAAATACAATTTCCTCAACACCTTGATTATAACAACACCCTTCCCGGAAGTCTTTTGTGGGGATTTCCACAAAACAGGTCCAGCCATTACGCAAAAAAGCGGCAAACCGTATCCTTTTTGACACGGCTTGCCGTTTACTTTTTGGCACTGTTTACTTTTCGCCACAAAACAGGACTCCCAGTTCGGCACATTTTCGATAGAAGGTTCGTCGGCTCAGTCCCAGCCGCTTCATGGCCGCTGTCCGATTGCCGCCGCAGGATTGCAGGACCTCTTGGATTACATCCGCTTCAAAGGCCCTCATCTGGTCCGCCAGAGGTGCGTCGCTGCGGGGCCTGTGGGGCGGACTCTGGCTGATCTCTGCGCAATCCCGCTCCTCCGTCCGCTCAAAAACAGGCAGGCTGTCGTCCGCCAGAATCACCGCCCGCTCCACATAACTCCTCAGCTCCCGCAGATTCCCGGGCCATGCGTATCTTTGAAGCTCCCGGTAGACAGACGGCGAGAACGTCACAGTTCTGTGATACTTTTCGTTGCACTCGGACAGGAAGCGGTTTGCGATGGGGACAATGTCATCCTGCCGCTCTCGCAGGGGCGGAAGGGACACTGTAATCGTATTCAACCTGAAAAACAGTTCCTTGCGGAATCGTTTCTCCCGCACCAGCGGCTCCAGCGGCTGGCTGGCTGAGGCGATCAGGCGCACGTCCGGCAGGCTCCCTTCCTCGTGGCCACCCGGAGCCATCCCGTCCCGCTGCAAAAGATACAGCAATCGCGTCTGTGCGGGCAAAGGAAGTTCATCAATCTCGTCGAGAAACAGAGTCCCACCGTCCGCCAAGGCAAATTTTCCCTGCCGCTGCCTGCCCTCGTCGCCAAATAGCTCCTCTTCGATCATGTTCGGGGGAACCGCGGCGCAATTGACAGCAATCAGAGGTTTTTCCCTGCGGCTGCTGCATTGGTACAGATAACGGGCCATGGCGTTTTTCCCGGTGCCGCTCTCACCGCAGATCAACAGCGGCACGTCCGTAAGCGCCACGGTAGCAGCCTTTTGGATCGTGGTCTGCAACGCCCTGTTGAACGAAGCAATCCCCAGTTTTTCAGCCGTGGCCTGACTGCGGATTCTCTGGGAATATTCATCCACGATGCCGGACATCTGGCGCATCTCCTGATTCAGTTGGTGAAGTCTGGTCACGTCCTGAAAAATGGAGACGGCCCCCAAAAACTCCTCCCCATCCCACAGGGGAAACGCCCGGAGAGAGACGTATTTTTTAATAGAGGGAATCAACTGCTTTTCGCTGGTGAAGGATGTGCGCTTGAGCAATGCCTGATTCAAAAGAGAGCCCGGCTCCACCTCTTGAATCGGCTTACCCAGAATCCGCCGCAGAGGCACACCCAAAACCGAAACATATGCCGGATTTGCGTAGAAGATACGCCCAGCGGCGTCAACGACGATAACGCCGTCGTTCATGCTGTCCAGAATCTGTTCAAACCGGAACCTCTGCTGGCGGCGCATCAGGTAGAGCAGCGTTTCTTTCTGCACCTTTCCAAAGACGGATGCCTGACTGTTTGCTATATAAATCGTTTCCGGGTACTCCGCCAGATCCTCTGCCGTCAGCTCGGAAATATTCCGGCCGCCCTGAAGTACACAGGTGAAATCCGGCTGATCCTCCGCTCGGATACGTTTTGAAAAGTCCCGTAATTTCATAATAGCCCCCTTTCCGCTCTGCGCATCGGGTTACAGGTGCAATTATGGCACAGATACCCACGCTGTGCAAGCCGTCTTTTGTGACTGATGCGCAAACAAGCATCTGCTCTCCATGCGCGCCGTTTTGCGCTTTGCATTTCTTTTTTAAAAAGACGTTACACAGTTTTAACGGCACGTCACTTGTACGCCGCCGCCGGTTGTAGTAGCCTGTTTGTGCATCCTCGAAAGCGCACGAACGACCACATGGAGGTGAACTGATGCAAAATTCTGAAACGGTTGGGGACCGGTCAAATTCTAATATTCTTGAGGAAATTTTGAAGGGGGAATACATCAAGCCCGTATACCAGCCCATCGTATCTTTGTCCAACGGGCAGGTTTACGGGTACGAGGCCCTCAGCAGGATTTCCAAGCAAGAGCTTCAGATGAACATCGAGCAGATGTTCCGACTCGCCGACAAAGATGGCAAGGCGTGGGAACTGGAAAAGCTATGCAGAGCGCGAGCGCTGGAAAACGCCGCGCGGCTTTCCGCCGACAAAAAGCTGTTTATCAACGTAAATTCCAACATTCTTTACGACCATCAATTCAGGACGGGGTTTACCAGAGAACACCTGCGGGAATACGGACTGGACGCCAACAGCATTATATTTGAAATCACCGAGCGCGTTGCAGCCCTTGATAGCAGCGCGTTTTTGTGTTCCATCGATCACTACAAAAAGCAGAGCTATGGAATCGCCATCGACGATGTGGGGGCGGGCTATTCGGGGCTGAACAACATCGCCAGCGTAAAGCCCAATCTGATTAAGCTGGACATGAGCCTTGTCCGGGATATTGACAAGGACGAGATTAAGCGGCTGCTGTGCAAGGCGATGGTTGACTTCGGGAAAAGTGCCGGCATTCAATTGATTGCCGAGGGAATCGAGACGGAAGAGGAGCTGTCGGTTCTCGTCAAGCTGGGCGTGGATTTGGGACAAGGCTATTTTCTTGGGATTCCGCAGGAGTCTTTTTCCCCGATTGCGCCGGAAAAGGTGGAAACCATCAAGCGATGCCACGCAAAGCAATACAACGAGAATCTCATAACCTCCGTCTATCCCATCGTGGGGCATCTGGCAAGGCCCGGCTACATCGTCTCTCCCGACGAAAAGCTAGAAAGCATTTATGAGACGCTGAAGCTGAATCTCTCCGTCACGGAGTTTTCTGTGGTGCGGGATGACATTACCATGGGGTTTATGACGCGCACGGACTTGAATGAACTGCTTGGCGGCCGATATGGCTACGGGCTCCACTCCAAAAAAACGGTTCAACAGGCAATGAAGCCGGATTTTTCCAGAGTAAACTACGGAATGACCGTCGACACGGTATCACGGCTCGCCATGCAAAGGCCGTTCGAGCAGTTGTACAATCCCATTGTGGTGGAGAAGGACGGGAAGTATCTGGGGATTGTGACCATTAAAAACCTGCTGGATGCCTGCACCAAGGTGGAGGTAGACATTGCACGGCATTCCAATCCCCTGACGGGTCTGCCGGGTAATCTGGTCATTGAAAAGGAAATCCAGAGCCGCATTTTTGCGGACGCCCCCTATTGTGTTACTTATTACGACATTGACAATTTCAAGGCATACAACGACGCGTACGGCTTTGAAAATGGGGATAAAATGCTCATGCTTCTGGCGAAAATCCTGAAAACCTGCGCCGCGCAGGGGGAATTTATCGGGCACATCGGAGGCGACGATTTTATTGTCATCTGCGATTACCATGAAGGAGAAGGGTACTGCGAGTCAGTGGTGGAACACTTTTCCCGGGAAGTGACCTCGCTGTACCGCGATGAGGATATCAGAAACGGCTATATCATTTCAAAGAACAGAAATGGCGTGACGGAAAACTTTCCCATTGCAGGGCTTTCCGTCGCCGGGATTTCAAACCGGGCCAGAAACTACAAAAATATCGGGGATTTTTCACAGGACATTGCCCAGCTAAAAAAGAAATGTAAAAAACAGCCGGGGAATTATATTGAAATTCTGTAAGAAACCCGCCGCCTGCATGAAAGATGCGGGGGGTGAGATTGCCCACCTTTTTAAGAATTTTTGTACGATCAGTCCCCTGCGGCTCACCGCATGGGGGCTCTTGCCATCATGGACGCGTATTGATGAATCGTCTGGGTACGCCGCGGGTCGTGGAGCCGCAGATATTGCTTTTTCGCCTTGCGCTGGGCGCTTTGCCGCTCCTGAAAGCTGCGCCAGCGGGCACAGCCCTTGTGGCAGCCCTCCTGATACTCGTGACATCCGGTTTGACATGGCAGCATGTTTCATCGCTCCTATTCTTAATAATAAAAAAGTGCCTGAACGGGCCTGCCCGCAAATTGCGCGGCAGTCCATTCAGGCACAGGAAAGAAGCAGGGCGCGCCCGCCCGGAAAATCACAGCATACGGCATCACGGCAGACTCCTTTCCCACGGATACTACCAGTTTAACTCCGTTTTAAGAAGCGTACCACCGCACTTGTGTAAGGTTCAGGTAAAATTTTAATGCGCGGCGTATCCAACTCCCTGAACGCGCACGCTCAAAGGACATCGGCCTGCGCCGCGGCGGGAATGTCGCCCACGCCGTCCAGAATCAGCCGGGGCCGGTAGGGGAAGTTCAGGCACTCTTCCCGGGTGGTGACGCCGGAGAGAACCAGCACGGTGTCAAGTCCCGATTCGATGCCCGCCACGATGTCGGTATCCATCCGGTCCCCGATCATGACGGCGTCTTCGGAGTGTACCCCCAAAAGCTTCAGTCCCGTGCGCATCATCAGCGGGTTGGGCTTGCCCACATAGTAGGCCTGCTTTCCCGTGGCCAGCTCAATCGGCGCCAGCAGCGCCCGGCAGGCCGGGGCAATCCCCGACTCCGTAGGGCCGGTCAGGTCGTAATTGGTGGCGATCAGCTTTGCGCCGCCGTTCACCAACCGAACGGCCTTCGTAATCATGGCAAGGCCATATCCCGCCGGTTCCCCAACCACCACGTAATCCGGGTCCACGTCGTTATAGGTAATGCCCGCGTCGTACAGCGCATTCTGAAGCCCGTGGTCTCCCATAACATAGGCACTGCATCCGGGAGCCTGGTTGTTCAGGAAATGCGCCGTGGCCAGGGCGCTGGTGTAAAAATGGGACGCGTCCACCGCAAGGCCCATCCGCTCCAGCTTCTGCTGCAGCTCCCGGGGCGTGTTCTGGCCGGAATTGGTGAGGAAAAGGAAGTTCTTTTCCTCCTTTTTCAGCCAGTCGAGAAATTCCTTGACCCCCGGCAGCAAGCGGTTCCCGTGGTAAATCACGCCGTCCATGTCGCAGATAAATCCCTTTTTCTCAAGAAGCTGTTTCAAATCCATACGCCTCACTTTTCTTTTATAGCTCTAATAAAGGCCGCGCAGCGCCCTGCGGGCCAGTCCTGTAATTTTCTCCGCCAGAGTAGGCTTTTGGGGAAGGCAGGGGGCCGCACTGTGAATCGAAGCCTCCATAAATTGGACCTGACTGTCATAGGGAATAGGCTGCTGCCCCCGTTTCCGGCAATACAGCCCGTCCGGCGTCATAAAGCTGGCCTTCGCGGTATCCCTGAGCTGACAGGACAAAATCCACAAAAGCTGATCCCTTAGGTCCCTGTCGTGAACGGGGCAGGCAATCTCCACCCGCCGGCTGAGATTGCGGGTCATCAAGTCCGCGGAGGAGAGGTACACCTTTGCCTCCGGGCCCTTTCCAAAGCAATAGATGCGGGCGTGCTCCAGAAAGCGCCCCACGATACTGGTCACATGGATATTTTCGGTTTCCCCGGGAACCCCGGGGAGAATGCAGCAAATCCCCCGCACGATCATCTGCACCTCCACTCCCACCCGGGAGGCGGTGCGGAGCCGGTCGATGACCTCCCGTTCCGTGACGGAATTGACCTTGATGCAGATGTATCCATTATACCCCAGCGCAATCTGCTCGTCAATCAGGTTGCAAACGACCGATTTAATTCCGTTGGGGGAGATTAAAAGCTCACGGTAGTCTCCGTTCAGATTATTGACCAGCATATTTCGGAAAAAGGCCGTGGCGTCCTCTCCAATGGCGTCGGAAGCGGTCATAATGCTCAGATCGGTGTACATGGCGTTGGTCTTTTCGTTGTAATTTCCGGTTCCGATCTGGGTAATATATTGCACCTTCCGTTTTCCCCGCAGGGTGATGAGACAAATCTTGCTGTGACATTTGAAGCCGTCCATCCCATAGATGACCTGACATCCCGCGTCCTCCAGCAGTTTGGACCAGGAGACGTTGTTGGCCTCGTCAAATCGGGCCCGCAGCTCCATCAGGACAATAATCTCCTTCCCATTTTCGGCGGCGCGGCACAGGGTGTGGGCGATTTTGGAGGAAGACGCCAGTCTGTAAATGGTGATTTTGATAGACAGCACATCGGGATGTTCCGCTGCTTCGCTCAGCAGGCGCAGAAACGGGGTCACAGAGTCAAAAGGAAAAAACAGCAGCTTGTCCCCCCGCTGCACCTGCTCCATAATGCTTTCCTCCGGGCGGATATTCTCCGGCCACCGGGAGCGATACGGCTGATGGAGCAGGGCCGCGGCCTTTGAGTCCGGCAGCTCCTTTGCAATCTCAAATACATACCGCATATTAAGGGGACAGGAATCCACGTAGACCTGCTGCCTTTCTACCTTCACCAGCTTTGTCAGCCGGGTTAAAAATCCGTCTGATATGTTTTTGCTGATTTCCAGCCGGATTGCCGACAGGCTGCCCCTTTTCTTCAGCAGCTTCGTCACTCGAATCCGGAAATCTTCCTCGCTGTCCTCAAATTTTTCATCGTCAAAGCCGATGTCCGCGTTGTGAGTGACGCTGACAATGCAGGATTCCTCCACCTGATAAGCGCCGAACAGAGATGAAAGTCTCTGTAAAATCATCGTTTCCGCGCGGATATACCGCAGAACCTCACCTTCCAGCCTGAAAAAGGGAGGCAGGATCTCCGGTATGGGAACCAGCCCCACAGAGGGCTTCCCTTTCTTATCCGTCAAAAGCGCCGCCGCATACAGAGCCTTGTTTACCAGATGAGGCGCCGGGTGACGGCTTCCGATGATAATGGGGGAAATAATGGGTAGGATATTCGACTTGAAATAGGCGTTCACCGTATTTTGCTCCCAGTGTGTAAGCTGAGAAAAAGCGAGATCCGCCACGCCCTGCCGCGCTAATTCCGCCGTCACCGACGCGTAAAGCTGTTCCTTCAGCTCGATCAGGCCCGGTATGGAGCGATAGATTCCGCCCAACTGCTCCGAGGCGGTCATGCCGCTTTTATTGTCCGCCTCGTCGGGGGAGACGAGGGCGATGTCGAACAGACTGCCCACCCGGACCATAAAAAACTCGTCCAGATTACCGGAGAAGATGGCGATAAATTTCAGCCGCTCCAAAGGGGGATTGGTGCGATCATCCGCTTCCTCCAGCACCCGCTGGTTAAACCGCAGCCAGCTCAGCTCCCGATTCTGGGTATAGGCGTACTGTCCCGGGTCAATTACAGAATCTTGCGGCACAGATATCTCTCCCGCACTCCGTATTTTCCAATTTCAAGAGTTTTGGCGTCAAGTAAATGAAACAGGCTGTGCAGCACGAGAATTCCGGGCACAATGGTGTGAATCCGATCGGGCGACAGCTTTAAGATCAGGTCGATAATCTGTCTGTCTCCCCGGCACAATATGGCGCACAGCCCGTCCAGTTGCTCCGCGCCAATGGCGCGGCAGCCCTCCGGCTGCGCGTACACCGCGCCCGCCAGCTTTAAGACGGCGCGCCCCGTGCCGCCCACGCAGACCAGCGGCAACTGCCGCTCAAAATCGGGCAGACTGCTCCTGTCCAGCTCGGCTTGAATCGTCTCCCGTATTTTTTTCAGGGAACGCCTGCCCGGAAGAATTTTCTTGACACAGCTTCGATACAGGTTCAGCGACCCGATGGGGAGGCTGAGAGAACGGAGCGGCCGATCTTCGTTAAACAGCGCAAGTTCCGTGCTGGCGCCGCCAATATCGAGGACCGCGCCGCGGGAGAGCTGAAATTCCAGCATGGCGCCGGTATAGCCGTACAACGCCTCTTCCTCCCCGCTGATCACCTCCACCTCCCAGCCGGTGTGGTCCCGGATCGCCGAGACGGCCTCTTCGGTATTGCTGATATTCCGCAAGGAGGCGGTGGCAAAAATGACCACGTCCTGAATATCCAGAGATGTAAGGATTTTTTTAAATTTCAGCAAACCCCGGCAGGCACATAAAATTCCCTCGTCGGACAATGTTCCGTTTTCCACATAACCGGCAAGACCGGCCATGCTTTTTTCCCGGAACAGGATTTTGAAGGAGTTGCCCTCCGTTTCATAAACCGTCAAACGCATGGAATTGGAACCAATGTCAATCATGGCTTGTTTCATGTGATCTTCCTCTACCTTTACTTTCTATCTTCCCACGCCGTATAGGAGGCAAATGCCTCCTATGATGGCTTAGTATACCCCGAAAAACGCGGTGCGGAATATCCCGGAGCAGTAAAGCCTGTGTGAAGCGCAGGTAAAGCATAAATGCGGCGCAAAAGGCAGCGCCACAGCAGCCATGGGGCAATTTATCGGCCTGCCACAGAGCTATGCGCGCGAATCTGTTTACAGCTTTTACACAAATGTGATCACAGATTTTGCATACGACGGCTATTCTTAATTCAGTAACAATGAAAATCTCCGCAGCAATACTCTATTAGGGGTGAGTGCGTGAATGTATTTTGTCCGTGGCTCGGTTTGGCCCCTCTCATAGCAATAGCAGAGGGATCCTTGAAACCGGTGACGCCCATGCAATAGCGGCTTCCAATGGGACGGTGTGCGCACTTACGCGCCCTGTCCGACTGGGGCCGTTTTTGTGTGCCGCAGCTATTTCTTGAATGAATACAGGAAAGGAATGACATAATGCCGAAAACCTATGTTTTGGATACGAATGTTTTAATTCAGGCTCCGTATGCACTTCAATCCTTTGGGGATAACCATATTGTTTTGCCCATTGCGGTTCTGGAGGAGCTGGATGCCCTGAAGACCAGTGACGGAGAAAAAGGAGCCAACGCGCGGCAGGCAATTCTCTATCTGGAATCGCTTCGGACCGCCGGAAATCTTCTTGAAGGCGTACCTCTGCCGGACGGTGGAACGCTGCGTCTGGAGGTCAATTGTGTTCATGTGAAGCTTCTCGAAGGCTTTCCGGAGCATAAGAGCGACAACCGCATTTTAAAGGTCTGTCAGGCACTGAAAGAAACGCAGGCACCCGTGATTTTGGTCACAAAAGACATTCTTGTACGGATAAAGGCCCAGATGATGGGGATAGAGGCAGAGGACTTTACAACTGAACAGGCCCCCATCGGCGACCAACAGTATACCGGGCGCTGCGAAGCATATGTCTCCGAAAAGAAGTTTGAATCCTTCAAGAAAAAGCACATTTCTCCCGACGCGCTGTACCTGATGGATGAAGCGGGCCAGAAGCGCGCTGTTGCGCTCGTACCGAATCAGTTTGTTATTCTCAGGGCGGATCAGTCTGACCGCAAGACTCAGCTGGGGCGGTTTGACGGGCAAAAGGTTGTCCCGCTAACATACGGGAAAAAGAAGCCTTACGGCGTTACGCCGCGAAATGTGGGGCAGTATTTTTTGCAGGAGGCCCTAATGACCGATACGGGCACCGCTCCTTTGGTCATCGTGAAGGGAACGGCAGGAACCGCAAAGACCTTTTACTCTTTGGCAGTTGGCCTAAACGCTGTGATGGAGCTGGAGGAGCCGGCTTACAGAAGAATCCTTATTTGCCGCCCGAATGTCCAGTTCGATGACGATATCGGTTTTTTGCCGGGTGACGAGTCCGAAAAGATCGCGCCCCTGCTGCGCCCCGCCATTGACAATCTGGAGCTGTTGGTTGATCAAAATGAAAAGGAGCGGTTCAAGGATGAGCGCAGCCTTTCCGGGAAGGTGGAAGAGCTGTTCGACCGGGGGATTATCATCGCGCAGGCACTTAATTTTATCAGAGACCGCTCGGTCACCAAAACATATCTGGTTTTTGATGAAGCACAGAACTTGACGCCTAAGCAGGCAAAAGGGATCATTACCCGGGCCGGAATCGGCACAAAGGTGATTCTTCTTGGGGATCCGAATCAAATTGACCACGCCCTACTGGACGAACGCACCAACGGACTTAGCTATGCGGCGGAAAAAATGAAGGGCGGCCCCCTCTGCTACCAAATTACATTGTCGGCTGATGAATGTGAACGTTCCGCTTTGGCCATGGATGCAATTAAGAGAATGTAAGGGGATGTCTGTGTTAATGTCTCAACCATCAAACTGTGTACATTATAAACAACAGATAAGGAAAAAGCGTCAAGTTGTGCTGGTTTTGATCAGGCACACGAAAAACGTACAATAGAAAAAAGCCTCCTGATGTAGAAAAATAGAACTACATCAGGAGGCCTTATTGTGTGCAAGCAGCCATAATAAATCAGGCCCTTTTATAATCCCAATATTGTTGTAGCAGAAGGGGATTGATACGTTGCCTTTAATCGCAATACTTGGTGAGCCTTACATGTATTTTGCTTGCACTTTTTGTCGAAATAAGTTAGTATTAGCTATTGCGGGACAAATGATAGATATTGGTACTTTTTTTGCCTTAATCTGTCATTTCTGTATTTCCCAGAAAATTGCTAGGGTTGCACTTTATTTTTACAAGGAGCGCAAGCAGAATGCGCATGCGCCAGCCGCCTATCATCAGGCCTGAAAGGAATTACCATATGAAATATCTGAAAAACAAGCTGCTGCTTTACATCTCTTTGCTA
>DKLF01000018.1:10730-60622 GCA_002455655.1 Oscillibacter sp. UBA6647
CATCTCTTTGCTCTTGGCTTTCACTATACTTTCTCTGACCGCGATTTCTTCTATGCTTTACTACAAAAGCTCCATGGCGCAGGAGGAGGCCACCTCTTCCTCGCTGGTGTCCGCATATAGTCAGGGCCTTAATATTGTGATGGAATCTTACCGCAGTGCCATTCAGGATGAAGCGGCGCGGAGTGAACTGACAGATCCCGAGGTTTCCACGCAGGCGCTCCAGCAATACCTGACGGAGGAGGCCAAGCAGAACGGGTTTAATTATCTGGCTATCGCCGACGCACAGGGAAGCAACACCCACGGGGTCGCATTGGCGGATCAAACGTTTTTCCAGCAGGCAAAATCCGGTCAGACCTATATCTCCAGCCCCGCTCTCAACAGCGCGCAGGAGCTGGTGCTTTATGTAGCGGCTTCCATTCCCGGCAGCAACGGGCTTTTGTATGGGGAATTTCCCTATACGGTTTTCAGCGACGTGCTGGATCAGATCAAAATTGGCGAAAACGGATATGCGTTCGGCATCAATGCCGACGGATTCACAGTGCTGCACCCCGACGTAACCAACATTGCAGATCCGGTGAACTATTTTGAACTGGCCGAAAAGGACCCCAGCTACGCACCTACCGCCGCCATGTTTAAGCGTATGATTTCCGGGGAAACGGGAATTGGATACAGCTATTACAACGGCGTGCGCCGCATGGTCGGCTTTACACCCCTTGACGGGCCGGAAGGCTGGTCCATTGCCGTAACAAGACCGTTGACGCAGGTGGAGCAAAACGCGAAAATTACCCTGGCCTTTTGTGTGGGTACAGGCCTTGTCCTGCTTCTCATCTCTATTATCTTTACCCGTATCTTTTCACAGATGATTACGCGACCCATTGTTCTTGCCACCCGGCGGCTGGAGTTGCTGGAGCAGGGCGACCTTCAAACCGAGGTGGAGCCGGTGAAGGGCAAGGATGAGGGCGCCCGCCTGATGACCGCCATACAAAATACCATCCACGGCCTTCAGACGTACATCGGAGATATTTCCAGCATTCTCCACAGTGTTGCGGAAAAGGATTTGACGGTGACCAGCAGCGTGGAGTATTCAGGCGACTTTGTATCCATCCAGTCCGCGCTTGAGAAAATCGTGCAGTCCTTAAACGGCACCTTGGAGCAGATTTCCCAGTCCACAGCGCAGGTTCGCTCCGGCGCGGAGCAGGTGGCTCTGGGCGGACAGAACCTTGCGGAAACTCCTCCGAGCAGGCGTCCGCGGCGGAGCGGGTTGAAAATTCGCTGGAGTTCGTCTCCAAGCAAATTCAGGAGACGGCGCACCATTCCGAATCTATGCAGAATATGACCCAGACCGCCTTGCAGGAAACCCAGACAGGCCGCGAAAAGATGCAGAAGATGCTGGACGCCATGCAGAGCATTGACGATTTTACCACAAAGATACAAGCCATCATCCATTACATAGACGACATTGCCGCCCAGACAAATATTCTGGCGCTGAACGCCGCGGTGGAGGCCGCCCGCGCGGGCGAATCCGGAAAGGGCTTTTCCGTGGTTGCGGACGAGGTGCGTCAGTTGGCGTCCAAAAGTGCGGAGGCCGCGAAAAACTCTGCCGAGCTGATTGACAGCACACTGGCTTCCGTGGAAACCGGCAAGCAGACCGCCGAGGGCGCGGCGCTGGCGTTCCAGAGAATTGTGGAGCAGACCAGCAGCGTGGGCGCGCTGGTGGACGAGGTCACGAAATCCTTGGGCAGCCAGTCCCAAAGCGTGTCCGAGCTGAGCGAGGGGGTTCGGCTGATTTCCAATGCGACGCAGGCAAACTCCGCCACGGCGGAGGAAAGCGCCGCCACCAGCGAAGAGCTGCTGGGGCAGATGCAGATGCTGGACGACATGGTGTCGGAATTTAAAACTGTCTGATTGCGCGGGGACTATACCGCATTATCAAAAGGAAGCCGGACTGACAGTCCGGCTTCCTTTTTTTCTCCGACCCGGGCTGCGGTTGCAATCCACAGCGCCATCCGCCGTTTGCGGCGGCCCTTGACGAACAGGCCGAAAACGCTCCCTGCCGAGGAAGGCAGGGAGCGTTTTTTGAATGACAGGCTGTGCGGATTGTTCGGAAAACCCGCCGCTTTCCATAGAAAGGCCCGCGTCAGCCTTCCGCCCGGCCGGAAAAGATATCCGCCAGCCAACGCTCCGCCAAGGGCAGCCAAGTGGCCACATGAGCGTCCGCCAGACGATTTTCTGCCGGACGGGCAACCTCCGGGATCGCCAGCGACATCCCGTGGGTGCCAAAAGGGTAGAGGTGCAGCTCCGCCGGAACGCGGCTGCGCAAAAGCGCCTGAAAAAACAACAAACTGTTTTGCACCGATACGCTTTCATCCGGCACGGCGTGCCACAAAAAGGCGGGTACACTCTTTTCATCTACCAGATGCTCCAAAGAAAACTCCGCCCATGCGGAGCGGTCCTCGCCCGCCAGTTGGGTGAAGCTGCCCGGGTGGGCATAGTTTCCGCCCGAAATCACTGGATATCCCAAAATCAGCGCGTCCGGCCTGTGGGAAAGCAAGTCCGTTCCCGGTGAAAACAGGGCTGGGTTGTGCCATTGCACGCCAAGACTGGCAACAAGATGCCCTCCGGCGGAAAAGCCGCAGACCGCTACTTTTTGAATGGCGGGCAGCCCGGGAAGCGCTCCCCCGCGCACCGCCGCCACCGCCCGGGCCAACTGGCACAGCGGACGCCACCCCAGCGGGGGGCGCTCCACTCCGTAATGCAGCACAACGGCGTGGTATCCGGCTTCGTTAAAGGCCCGGGCCACAAACGAATCCTCCCACTTTGAAAGGAATGCGTATCCGCCGCCGGGGCAGATCACCACTGCGGCCTCCGCCCCCTCTGCGGGATAAACGTCCAGCGACGCATCTGGAAAGGGGCTATTCAGGGTTTGCATCCGGCATATCTCCTCTCATCGGCTCTGCGCCCTGCGTTTTACGCACAGCCCACCGTCAAAAGCACATTGGCAAAGGTTCTTCCCTCTCCGGTGGAGACTGCCACACGCAGGCATTTTTCACCGCAGGCGCTGTAAAATACCCAGCGGTCCAGCTTTTCCATGGCGGCGGCAGGTAAGAGCCGTTCAAATTCGCCGAAGATCTCCGGCGTGGAGCCGTCCTCCGGCTGCATCACTTCCATCTTTTCAAAGCTGCATACGGACAAAAGGGCCTCCAACACTTGTGTGACGGTGGGAAGGCCGGGCGCAAGACCTAAAAAGACCTTCTCCGCATCCCCGGTTTTGGCCGCCAGCGGATAGTTTCCGTCGGCAATCAGCACCTTATCTCCGTGTCCGCAGCGGGACAGGGCGTATAAAAGCTCAGGGTGAATCAGCTTTCCGGTCAGCATAAGACCGCCTCCTCTCACTTCTCGCCGTCTCGGAGCTGGCCCAGCTTTCCGCCGGGATGGCAGCGGACGTACTCCTGCACGCTCCAGTTCTGCTCTGCCTGAAGCGCCGCGCTCAAAGCTTGCAGCGTCACCAGCTCCGCCAGAATCGAGTTCCGGGGCGCGCGATTCATGGGGCCGCCCTCCGCGCCCACGCCGGCATAGAGAAACGCATCGGACTGGCCAGCCAGCCAGCTCTCCGGATTCCCGGATACGCCGATGACTTTGCAGCCGTTGTTTTTAATGGCCAGAACGGTGCTTTTCAGCTCTGCCGTTTCGCCGGAATTGGAAATGGAAATCACCACATCCCCCGCCGCCAGTTGGCCGCAGGAGCCGTGGACCGCTTCGGTTCCGTGGAGAAAATAGCACGGGGTTCCGGTGGAGGAAAACAGGGACGCCATATACGCTGCAACGTGTCCCGGTTTCCCGATGCCGGTGACGTGCAGTCTGCCGCCCCCGGCCCGGGACGCGAGAATCAGATCCGCCGCCTGTTCGTAAGTCTCGCCGTCCAGCTTCTCCACAAATGCGGGAAGCTCCTCCCGGACGGAAGACAAAAACGCCGCCGCCGCTTGCTTGCTCTCATGTTTCATAGCTGTTTCCTTTCTGCATGGAAAGCATATTCGTCAGCAGCCCGGCTGCTGACGAAAGCTTTTGTTTGTATCGCTTATCGCAGCGCGTCCAACTCCGCCAGATCAACTTCGTGGTACTCCCGCTCCCGCAGCAGGGCCTGCACTTCCTCCATGGTGGGGAGGGACGGCATGGCTCCCATTCGTGAAACGGTGATGGCGGCGGCATGGCCGGCAAAGGCCAGCGCCTGCGCCCGCGGAAGTCCGGCGGCATGGGCCGTGCAGAACGACGCAACAAAAGAGTCCCCCGCAGCGGTGGGGTCTTTCACCTGCGGCATTCTCACACAGGGGGTGTAGTCAATGCCACCGGGACCTGCCGCCGAGGAACCGTTCTCCCCCAGCGTAATAATCACGTTTTCCACGCCCCGGCTCCGCAGAGCCGCCGACACGGCCTCCACGTCGTCCTTGCTGACGCCGCTCTCGTCCGCCCGCAGGGGAAGCCCCGCGATGGCCGCAGCCTCATGCTCGTTGGGAGAGAGATAAGTGACGCAGCGTAACAATTCCTCCGGCAGCGCGGCCGCCGGAGCGGGGTTCAGCATCACGGGAACCCCTGCCGCCTTGGCATACTTCGCCACGGCCACGTTAACCTCCATGGGAATCTCCAGTTGGAGCATAACCATGTCAAAACGCCCGATTTCATCTTTCAGCCATGCCACCTGCTCCACGGTGGTGGAATAGTTGGCGCCTGGTACCACGGTGATGCGGTTTTGCGTTCCCCGCTCCGTGACCTCCAAAAGAATGTGCCCCACACCGGAGGATTTGTCGGGGTCCTTTTGAACATGGCTTACGTCCACGCCTGCCCGCGCCGCAGTCTCCAGCATCTCTTTTCCGAAGGCGTCGTCGCCCACCTGTCCCGCCATCACAACCTCCGCGCCCAGCCGGGCACACTGAACGGCCTGATTTGCGCCCTTGCCGCCGGGCGCGGTGCGGAAATCGGTGCCGATGACGGTCTCACCGGAGGCGGGGACTTTGGGCGCGGACGCGATCAAATCCATCATAAAGCTGCCGACCACCAAAATTTTTGGTCTTTTCAGCATAGAATTGCTCCTCTCTTTCTGCTTTGCGCGGGGTCACCGCTGATTTTTGACCGCTTTCATCAAGGGCCGGGTCACCGCCAAATGCAAGGGAAAACCCGCGTAAATTTCCGTCTGTGGACGGTCCTTTGAAAAACGGTGCAGCACTCGTTTGTTAAATACCCAACTGCCTGCGAACGTACTTCTCCATGGCAATCAGCGATTCCACCTCGCCCCGGGCGTTTTTGTCCAGCTTGGCCATGTCGGCGCTGCGGGAGTATACACTCATGGGCACGTCCTCCAGCTTCTGATGGTATTTGCAGTTGCAGGGGTAAATACGCATCTCGATCATCCCCGCCATGGTCAGGAAGTGGGCCGCCATCTGCGCCCGTTCAGGGTCGGAGTCCTTGTGGTCATAAACCCACTTGTAAAGCTCGGGGTGGAAGTTTGCCATCACGCCGCAGTAGCCCTGCGCGCCGTGAAGCACGCTGTCGTACCAAGACTGGGCGTTGGCGTTGAAAATCTTCAGCGACGTACCCTCCACGGCTTTCAGACGTTCCCGAACCAGCTCATAGTCGCAGCAGGTGTCCTTCAGGAACACCATCCGTCCCTCCTTGCCGGCCTTGCGGAGAAACTCCGTGGAAACCAAACGCTTCCATGGAGCGGGACACTCGTAGATTCCGAAGTCTATCTCCGGATACCGGTCAAAAATCTCCCGGGCGTTGGACTCAAAGGCGGCCTCGCCTTCGTGATCCTGGTCCAGCCGGTTGCTTACCAGAACATACGCGCCGATGCCGGGAATCCGCATCATATCCTCCAGCTCCCGGAACTGGGAGGGCTTGTCGTCGGCAGTGTGGCCGGAAACCACAATTTGGATGCGTCCGCCCACCGCGTCCACGGTGGCCTTGGCAATATCCAGCTTTTCCTGAGGGGTGAGATAAAGCATCTCGCTGGACTGACACACGGCGAAAACTCCGGCGCAGCCTTTTTCAACATACCAGTCGCACAGGCGCGCAATCGCCTTGTAGTCAATTGTCTTATCGTCGTGATATGGGGTAATCATCACCGGCCAGACGCCGGAAGCGATAGAAAAAGCCATGATTCTTCTCCTTAAAAATGATAGGCATTCCCTTGGTCTGCGTTTACATCATATGGAACATCCGGGGCAGGAACAGCACCACCTCGGGAATATAGGTGATAATGGCTAACACAATCAGCATCACCACGATGGGCCACTTGATTTCTTTCACCACGTCCTTGAGCGGCGTGCCGGAAATCCCGGAGGTAATGAACAGGCACATGCCGAAGGGCGGGGTGGAAAGGCCCACCATCATGTTAAAAACGATGATCAGTCCGAAGTGAATGATATTCACGCCCAAAGCGTTGGCCACGGGCCACAGAATGGGAATCATCACCAGTTGAATGACCGAGGTGTCCACAAACATGCCCAAAATCAGGATGACAAAATTTACAATCAGCAAAAACAAATATTTGTTGTCCGTAATGCCCAGCAGCCAGTTTCCGATCATAACGCCGATCTGCTCTTTGGCGAAGATGAAGGAGATGGCGGAGGCCGCGCCCACCATAATGGAAACGGAGCCGGTGGAACGCACCGTGTCGATCAGAACCTGCTTGAAACCGTCCCAGCTCAAAACGCGATAGCCGAAAATTGCCACGATCAGAGCATACAGTCCCGCAATGGCGCCTGCCTCGGTGGGCGTCATCACGCCGGTATAAATGCCCACCAGCAGAATGACCGGGGTCAGCATGGCCCAAAAGGCCTTCAGGCAGTATTGGAGATAAGCGCGCAGCTTGGGCGGTTCGCTGCGGGGATACTTGCGCACTCTGGCAATCAGGAACACATATATTCCGAGGGCCAGCGCCAGCAAAACGCCGGGAACCATGCCCGCCATGAACAGAGCGCCCACAGAGGCATTTGTCAGCATGGCGTAGATGACCATGGGGATGGAGGGCGGGAAAATGGGCCCGATGGTGGCGCTGGCGGCGGTGATGGCGCAGCTAAACCCGTCGTCATAGCCCTCCTGCCGCATGGCATCGATCTCCATTTTACCAAGGCCGGAAGCGTCTGCCACAGCGGAACCGGTCATCCCGGAAAACACCAGCGAGGCCAGCACATTTACGTGCGCCAATCCGCCGTGGAACCGGCCCACGATGCCTTTGCACACGCCGAATACATACTCCGTAATTTTGCCCGCGTTCATGATGTTGGCTGCGAAGATAAACAGGGGGACGGCAATCAGCGTGCCGTTGGTAAACACCTGTTCAATGGTCTTCTGTGCCACCAGATGCAGGCTGCCCGTCTCACCCACCAGCGCCGCGCCAATGGGCTGACCGGACTGGACTGCACCGAGAATAAAATAGGTCATACACGCGGCGATCATGCCTGTGGGAATAGGCATCCGCAGCAGAAAAATTAAGACAAACACCACAAGAAAGCCAATCAAAGGCAAATATTCCATGTTATTGGCCCTCCCTTTCGGCTTCGCCGTTTTCCTGCTGGATGGCATCCTCAACGGCTTGCTCCGCCTCGGATTTGCCTTCGTTCAGCATCTTGTTAATATACCGTTGATCCCCCTGAAGAACCCGGATTTCCTCGTAAATATCCAAAAGTGAGTACACCAGAATGAATCCAAGGAAAATCACATAGGGGAAAAACACCAATGTCTTGGGGATTTTCAGAATGCTGGTGACCTGCGCCCGGCTCATCAGTCCCCAGATATACCGAAGGGAGGGAATAAACGCCACTGCAAAGGTCACGGCAATCACAAGATTACCCAGCATGGCGGTAAGCGCCTTTCCCTTCACGCCCAGCATGTCATACAGCAGGGTGAAGGATACGTGCGCCTTTTCCCGCTGGGCAAAGCAGGCGCCCAGAAGCACCAGCCATAAAAAGCACATCTGCTCTACCTCCAGCGTCCAGGACTGGGGGTTGTTGGCGATATAGCGCATAAAAACCTGAAAACAGAAAATTAAAAACAGCGCCACAAAGGCCACGATGGGAATATACAATTCCACGCAGTTGCGGATAAACCGCCCTATTTTTTTCAGACCGTCCAAAAACATCTCTCCTCTCTGAAAGCGAACCTTGCTGATAGGAACAGGAGGCACGGCGTAAGCGCCCCAAAGAATTTAAAAAAGCCGGGGGGCCGGTTTGCCAGCCCCCCGGTCGGGATGTAGCGGTTCAGATCAGGCCATCGCCTGAATCTCGCTCAGCAGATCCTTGTCCCAGCTATCGGAGATGGGATCATTCAGATAGACGGACAGCACATGGTCGGCAAAGGTGGCTACGTCGGCCTCATAAATTTTCAGGCCCTTTTCCTTCAGGAAATCCTGAACCTCGGACTCCGTCTTCAGGTTCTGCTCATCGCAGGACTGCCGGGCGGCTTCCACAGCCTGCATCACCCAATCCTGCTGGGTGGTGGTGAGAGAGTTCCACTTCTTCAGGTTCATGGTGGGCCACACGGAATCCACCAGATGGTTGGTCAGAGAAATAGACTTCTGCACCTCATAGAACTTGGCGGACTGCACGGTGGGCAGGGGGTTATCCTGACCGTCCACAGTGCCGGTCTGCAGCGCCAGATACAAGTCGTTGAACGCGATGGCGGTGGGGTTTGCGCCCATGGCCTTGCCCAAAAAGACCCACGCTTCGGAGTTGGGCATCCGCAGGTTCACGCCCTTGAGATCATCGGGGGTCTTGATGGCGCGGTCTTCGGAAAGGCTGATCTGGCGGGTGCCCAGATAAAACGCGCCCAAAGGAAGAATGCCCTGCTCACTGGCGACCTTCTCGAAAACCTCTTTGCCGATGTCGCCGTTGAGAACCTTGGTCATGTGATCATAGCTCTGGAACACATAGCCTGCGGTAAACATGGAAACCCAGGGAGAACCATCGGTCAGCCAGGAGGCGGAGCTGTAAATCATGTCCACATCTCCATTCTTCAGGGCGTCTGTCTCCGTGTCCTGACCGTACAATGTGCCGGAATCGTAGCACTCCACAGTCATGTTGCCGCCAGAGATCTCCTCCAGCTTATCCTTAAAGACCTTTTGTGCAGCGCCATGAGCGTCAGTGGGGACGGCGGCGATAGAGAAAATCAGGTTCACAGGGTCCCCTGCGCCGCTTGCGGCGGCGGAACCGGAGCCGGAACCACCCGCAGAACCGGATGCAGCCGGGGTGGAGCCGCCGCCGCAGCCGGCCAGCATACCTGCCGCCATCACGGAAACGGACATCATCGCAAGAGCTCTTTTCCAATTTTTCATCAAAATATCCTCCTAAATTAAAATTTGTGCGGTTTAACAATTTTCACGCCTCCCGGCGTTGGACCACAGATTTAGTGATAGATGCGCTCGCGCATACGTCGGGCAGTGTCAACCACCAGCTTGGAGCAGTGCAGCAGCTTTTCGTCCGTCATGGCGCTGGCCGGACCAGAAGTGCTGATGCCGGCCACCAGCCGTCCCGTTCCGCTGAATACCGGTGCGCCGACGCAGCGGACATTGACTTCCCGCCCGCAGTTGTCGATGGCATAGCCTCGCCGTCTGGTGCGCCACAGCTCTTCGATGATCTGATCATGGTCGGTCACCGTGGCGTCGGTAAAGGGTGTGCGGACCGGGGTAATGTGCTCTTCCCACTCCTCCTCCGGCATGGCGGAAAGAATGGCCTTGCCGATTCCCGTGCAATAGAGCGGTGCGTGTTCTCCCAGCATATCGCGGTAGGGCAGCTCCTGCATCCGCGCTATGGGGTGGGCCACATAGAGATAAAGGACGTCTGTTCCGTGAGGAAGACCGAAATAGACAATTTCGCCGGTTTTATTTGCCAAGTCTGTCAGCAGGTCATACACCGCCCGGGGATATCCCAGATGTTGGTTAATAATGTAGGAAAATTCCAGCAACTGAAGCCCCAGCGCATATTTTCCGTTGGGCTGTTTTACAACATAGCCGCCTTGCTGAAAGGTTGTCAGGATATTGTGCGCGTTGCTTTTGGTGATGTGGTTCATTTCCGCCAGCTCGGTTACGCCCAACTCAGGCGTATCCACAGAAAAACATTCCAAAATCCGCAGCGCCTTTGCCAGAGATTTGACTTTGGGGTCCTGTGCCCAGTTCATACCAATCTCTTCTTTATTGTTCATCATTACAGAACGCCTTTCTTTATTGTGATATTATTATATTAAAACCAGAAAAAATTCGCAAGCGATTTAAAAAAAACTGTGATTTTTTTATGGTTATACGTTTACGTCGCACTAAATTTAAACCTGCGTTTCGGAATGGTGAACAATTTTTTCGTTTTTTGTATAAAAAGTCTTTTCCCCCGGCGATGCGCTCCATCCAATCATTTACAAAGCGCGACTCCTCGTGTACAATTTTAGAGAAAAGGGCGTGTTTTTGCCCGGTATATAACGCCGCCTGCGGCGGCTGAAGGAGACGATTTCCTATGCTTTACGACACAACAGAGCATCTTCTGGAATATTCCTCCCTGTCCCCCCGGTTGGAGCGGGCCTTTCGCTTTCTTGCGGAGACGGATTTTTCCTCCCTCCCCGACGGCCGCATCGAGCTGGACGGGACAGACGTGTTTGCCGACCTGAGCACCTATGAAACACGCCTTATCAACGACACGCCGGAGGCCCATCGGAAATACATTGATGTGCAGTATCTTCTGCACGGAAAAGAGCTGGTGGGCGTGGCCCCTCTCTCCGCCATGCAGGAGGAGCTTTCCGGCGACGAGGCACGGGATATCTGGTTTTACCGCGGCCCCACGGAGCGGCTGACGCTGAGCGGCAGCCGGGTTTTGGTTCTGTGGCCTCAGGACACCCATGCCCCCTGCGTGGCGGTGGGCGCGCCGGAGACGGTTCGCAAGTGCGTAGTCAAGGTTCGCAAGGACTGAGGCGCAAAGCGTTCTTTCCGCAGTGTCGAAAACGGCGGCGCAGGATGAGTGTATAAAAAGGCGTGCCTGACGTTCCAAAGAAAAATGGGGTCTCTTGTGCGGTTTGATAACCCCCCGCAAGGAGCTTGTATTTTGCGTAAAAGGCGCTCAAGCTGTATAGCTTGAGCGCCTTAGTCTGTCCAGAGCCCCGGCATGGGTTCTGTGCTTTTATCTCCTGACAGCGTGAACCGATAGATCCTGTTGTGTCCGCTTTTCCTCGAAACGGGTTTCTGTGCGCATCATTTTTGCCCATGCTCGAAAATGGTCGTTTTTTATTATTTATGGGCAGTCTTCTTTTTTAACGCGGATGTATTTGAATTTCATCAATAAGAAATTGGTAAAAAATATACAAAAGTTACCCAAAATAATGTGGGGATTTATACAAAAATTATCGTTCATGTTTGCTTTGGCATGTACTTTGCTTTCCCTGATTTACGCAGGCAAACTACCTGAATAAAACTGTCAAAGGAGTAATTTTATGAAATTCGGTATTTTAAAGGACATCAAGGACGGAGAGTACCGCGTGATTGCCACACCGGCCGAAATCAGCTCGCTGACAAACGATGGGCATGAAGCATTTGTGCAAAGGGGCGCCGGCGCCAACGCCGGATTTTCAGATGAGGCATATTCCGCAGAGGGCGCCACACTGGTTGACACCATGCAGGAGATTTATTCCCAATGTGATTTTGTTGCCAAAGTTAAGGAATTTGAATCCTGTGAATACGGACTGCTGCGTGAAAATCAAATTGTATTCACCTGTATCCATCCGGCGGCGCATCCGGAGGAAGTGCAGGCGCTTCTGGACAGCAAGTGCATTGCTTTTACCGCAGAGGACTCTCACCGATACGGCTCTCCAAACTGCGAGGCAGCCGGAAAGCAGGGGGCGCTGATGGGGCTGGAATCATTGCAGTCGATTCACGGGGGAAAAGGAAAGTTTGTCAACGGCCTCGGCGGCGCTCCCGGTGTCCATGCCCTGGTTCTGGGCGGCGGCACCGTCGGACAGGCCGTTACCTCGGTGCTGTGCAGTCTGGGCGCCAGAGTGACTGTGATGGACATCAACATCGGTACCCTGCGCTCCACCGCCGTGCAATTCCAGCAGCGCGTATTTACTCAGATTTCAAACCGGTATAATATTGCCAAACTGCTGCCAAGCGTTGACGTGGTTTATAATTGCGTCAAGTGGCCCAAAAACGCCACCGAGTTCATGATTGACCGGGAAATGGTCCGCTCCATGGAAAAAGGATCGGTTATTGTGGACATCAGCAATGATTACGGCGCAATTGAAACCTTCCATGAGACGACCCATGAAAATCCCCGCTACATAGAAGAAGGCGTGGTGCACTACTGTGTGAGCAACATTCCGGGCGCCATTGCCCAGTCCACCTCCATTGCATACGCCGCCTCCGTTCTGCCCCACTTCCGCAGCATCATGAACCAGGGCGTTGAGAACGCCTGTGTGAAGGACGGCTTTCTTCGCCGCAGCCTGACTGCTTACAAGGGCTATCTCACCCACGAGGAGACCAGCGGGATTCAAAAGCGCAAATGGGTTCGCCCGGAAACCATTTTGAAGATCAAAGACTGCCCGTTGGACATGGCCCCTCCTGCAACCGCCACCCGTTCCAATGACTACTATGAGGAGTTCCAATAAGTTGATCCGCGTCCCCCACCTTCTCTTCGTATGTTTTGGCACATCAATTCCCCTGCGGTAATCCGAAGTCTACAAAACCGGAAAATTCAGTATTGAGAGAAAGGCGGTTCCCTATGTCTGCTACCGATTTTTTGCTTGATTTCGCTTTGGCCTCCGCATTTATTATGGTCGGGCAGTTCATCCGTGCCAAGGTAAAGTTTGTCCAGAATTTTTTTATTCCCGCCAGCATGCTGGCCGGGTTTCTCGCGTTGATCTTGGGGACTCAGGGCTTCAACGTATTGTTCTTTTCTGACTCCATCAGCTCCTATCCGGGCCTTTTGATTATTCTGATCTTCTCCGCCGTTGGAATCGGGGGCTTTTCCGTCGACAAAAAGAACATCAAAGCGGAGATTGGACGCATCGGTTCTTACTTTTCCTATAAGGTGCTGGCGCAGGCCATCCAGTTCAGCCTGCCTGTTCTTTTCTCCATCGTCGTCATTTCCAACCTTTTTCCGAATATCAATTATGGATTTGGCCTGCTGCTTGCCTCCGGCTTCACCGGCGGTCACGGCACCGCAGCCGCTGTTGGCTCCGCCATGGCAAATCTGGGCTTTGCCGACGCGAAGGATATCGGAATGACCTGCGCCACCGTGGGCATCCTTTCCGGCATTTTCGGTGGACTTGCCTTTATCAAGGTTGGTACAAAGCGCGGTTGGACCAAGTATATCAAGGACTTCAATTATATTTCCGGCGATTTAAAAACGGGGCTTGTCGCCAAAGAAAACCGCAAGCCGATCGGAACCGAAACTGTTTCCTCCATTGTTCTTGACCCGATTGCATGGCATCTGGCCATTCTGCTTGTCTGCTCCGGCATTGGCGTCCTGCTCTATCGCTATATTTATGAGGCCAGCAACCATGCATTGGACTTGCCCACCTATCTGCTTGCATTTCTTACAGCCTTTGTGATGTTCCTGATCTTTAAGGCCACCGGAGTCAACAATTATATTGATCCGGACACCATCAGCCGCATCTCCGGCTCTGCAACGGATTACCTTGTGTTTTTTGGAATTGCCTCCATTAAAATTGAAGTAATCGTGAAGTATGCGGTCCCGCTGGCAATGCTTCTGCTGTTTGGAATGGCCATCGTGTTTGCCACCTTAATGTTCTTTGGGCCTGCGATGAATCGCGGCAGTTGGTTTGAACGCTCCATCTTTGTCTTTGGATATTCCACGGGGGTTTTTGCCATCGGCTTTATCCTGCTGCGGATCGTAGATCCGGAAAATCGCTCTAAGACCCTCAACGACACCGCCCTGGCCGGGCCGCTGACCACACCCATCGAAATGTTTGCATGGGGCATGGGCCCTGCCATGCTGCTGGGAGGACAGCACTGGGCCTTTGTGGGGCTGTACACGCTGGTGACTGTTGCCTGCATCGTACTCAACCTGATCTGCCGCTGGTGGTGGCTGAAGCTGCCGCTGGACCGGCCCGCCGAAGGAGAAGACCAAGCCGACCGGTCGCTTTCCCGCTGATTTTGCCTATTCAAATCTTTCCATTTGCCAAGCTTCATAGTATAGTAGCTTTGTGAACTACAGGGGAGGCGGCATAATGGACGTTTTGAACGCGCTGCAAAAGCTTTTCAGCGGCAAAGGTTATATTGACGGCATCACCATTATCAATTTGCAGGGGGAAATTTTATTTTCCGCCAAACTGAACGACAAGCTATCTATTCGGGGCTCCGGTGAGGCGCCTGTGGGAAAAAATTTCTACGACGTGTACGAGAACTTGTCTTCAAATAACAGCACTACCTATAAAGCCATGCAGGAGGGCGTGCCTGCCTACGTCAAAAATCAATACCTTAAACCTGTCGGGCACAAGGGAATTCGCATTACCTCCCTGTCCATCCCGATCAAAAGTGGGAACCGTATTGTGGGGGCCATTGACCTGTCCAGCGAGGTGCAGCCGGAGGGACTTTTGTCCAGCGCCCTGGAAATTGCCATGGACACGGCTCTACCACCGCTCAAGTGCGCAGGGTGGAGGGATAGCCTTCAGTTTACAAAGGACAGCATTATTGCTGTGAATAAGGCCATGGTGGCGGCGCGTGATTACATTGATGTTGTGGCCGCCTGCACCCTGCCCGTCATGTTATACGGAGAAACCGGAACCGGCAAAGAAGTGTTTGCACAGGCAATTCATAACGCAAGCAGCCGAAAGGACCGCCCTTTTCTTGCTCAGAACTGCGCCGCAATTCCGGAAACGCTGCTTGAAAGCATGTTATTCGGCACTATCAGAGGCGCCTATACGGGGGCCGTTGACAATCCCGGCCTTTTCGAAATGGCCGACGGCGGCACGCTGTTTCTGGATGAAATCAACTCCATGCCAATCGGGCTGCAATCCAAACTGCTTCGCGTTGTTCAGGAAAACCGTTTTTGTCGGCTGGGGTCCCGTGCTGAAATTTCGGTGGATCTTCGCTTTATCACTGCCTTAAACGAAGACCCGATGGAGGCCATTGCGAACAAGCGGCTGCGCAGCGACATCTATTACCGGCTTAGCATGATGTCCATTGCAATTCCGCCCTTACGGGAACGCCTGGAGGATATCCCCGCATTTGTGAAACTGTACATTCAAAAGCATAATTCGACGTTCCGCAAGAAGATTGAATTCGTTTCCAGTGAGCTGATTGACAAGCTGCAGCGTTATTCCTGGCCCGGAAACATTCGTGAGCTGGAGCAGATGATTGTTTACGGCATGAGCCTTGCGGGGGCAGACCAACATGTTTTGGAATATTCCGATATTGAAGCAAAATTTGAAAAGCTGCTCCCGCAGGAAGCCGTCCTCAGTTCGCCCGATCCAATGGAAGTGCCTCTGCGCACGGCAATGGAAACTTACGAACGCAGGATCATTGCCGGCGCGCTCAGCCAGTCGGGCGGAAATCTGACCAAAGCTGCCAAACGATTGGACATTCCCAGACAGACCTTGCAGCGCAAAGTAAAGCATTATGGTCTGGATTCCTGTCTGCTGCTGGATTGAATGGGCTTGTCTGTCTTTTTCCGGGCTGTCCGTATCAAAAGGAGTTTTTTATGGATAAGCAACGCCTGTCCGGTTGTATTAAAAGCACTGCCACATTGATCGCAGGGGCAATCATATACAGCATCGGCACACAGTGCCTCATTTCTCCCGCCAACATCGCTCCGGGCGGCGCCGCTGGCATCGCGCTGATGTTTAGCTATCTGACCAACCTTCCGGTGGGTGGGCTGACGTTAATGGTGAATATTCCGCTGCTGATTCTGGCGTGGTTTTTCCTGAGCCACCGCTTTGCGATTCGCACGGGAATCACCTGTATAATCTGTTCCTCATTTATCGACCTGATTGTTGCGCCCTATTTCCCAATGTACGGCGGTGACCGTCTGATTTCCAGCCTGTACGGCGGGATTGTAATCGGGGTAGGTATGGCGCTGATTTTCCTCGCGGGCTCTACCACGGGCGGCAGCGATATTGCCGGGTATCTCCTGCGCAAAAAATGGCCGCACATTTCCATTGGGCGCTTCCTGATGATGATTGACGGCATCATTTTAAGCAGCTCCGTGCTGGTGTTCCACGATATTGATGCCGCCCTTTTGGGCCTGATCTGCCTGTATGCGGAAACAAAGGTCATCGACATGATTCTTTACCTCAGCAGCGCAAGCTGCAAGGTGCTGATCGTCACACAGCATCCACAGCAAATCTGCACACAAATTATCCGGAATATAGAGCGCAGCGCCACGATTATCTCCGGCAAAGGCGCCTACTCGGGAGATGATACAAACGTGGTGATTTGTACGGTGCGAAAGTCGGAATTTTCCGATTTGAAAAAGATTATTGAAGCGGCCGATGAAAACGCCTTTGTCATGGTCACAGAAACAAATCAGGTGTTTGGTCTTGGCTTTCGGAACTTCTCAGAAGCCATATCATAATCATCTCCCGCCTTTAATTGGCCGCATTATTCAAATCCTGCGAAATCTCAAACTCCAAAAACGGCAGCGTATTTCAAGCGGTATTCAAGCAACTGAATGAAATGCGGAAAATTCTCAAGGAATACGACCCGGCGCCTTGATTACCGGCGAGACGGCCAAGACCAACAACCTCATTAGAGCCTCCGCCGTGGACTTCAACGCCCTCACCATCATCGGCTGTGTGCAGTTGGACGCCACGCCAAGCGTGCCCTTTGGCTCCGGTACCGACCTGATAATCCATCTGTGTGATACAGGCCGGAACACGCTGGGTCAAAAACAAAAACTTGCGGTTTCGGGTTTGTGGCCGGAATCGCAGATGCAAAAGCGCCCTTTCCCGTTCGGCTTTTCTGCCGTTTGGAAAGGGGCGCTGATGCCATTCGTACATATCGGTCGGTCTCTTCCCCCGTTTCACCCAGCAGAAAAAACATCCGAGTTTTTACACAGGGGAAGGCCATCCCGGGAAACTGCGGTCGGATTCAGCATATGCGCGATTCCCCGGATATGTCCGATTTCCCGGAAATCCCCTTGCGCCCGTCCATCGCCACCAGCAGAACAGAGGAGAGGATCAGTGCCATCCCGCAGATTGTCTTGAAACCCTGATGGTCTTGGTAGATGACGGTGCTGACCACCACACTGGTAATCGGCTCCAGCATATTGACAAAGGAGGCGGCGGACGCGCCGATTCGCCTGATGCCGGCGGTTATGAAATAGAATGCCCCCAGATTGCCTATACCGGAGACAAGCAGCATCACAAGACTCGCACGCCATGTTCCGGGCAGACGGATTTCTCCCTGAGCTGCGAAGAGAATACCGAATAGCAGGGCGCTGCCAAAGCCGGAGTAGACCAGCTTTACAAGCAGTGAATAAGCGTTACAGTTGTCAACATTTTCCCATGTAGTCTTGAAATTAAGGTCATCTAGTAAGTCCTAAATAAGCTCCCGAATCCGTTGGCCCATTTCCCGGCAGCCCACTAAAGTTCCACCCTGATCCATAATGTCGCCGCAGCGATAACCAGTGTGCAGTACCGTCTCTACCGCTGCCTCCAGGGCGTCTGCCTCTTCCGCCATGCCAAAGCTGTACCGCAGCATCATGGCGGCGGACAAGATCGTACCGATGGGATTTGCTTTGTCCTGACCGGCAATATCCGGGGCCGAGCCATGAATAGGCTCATACAAACCACGGCTACCGTCTCCCATACTGGAGGATGGGATCATTCCGATGGAACCGGTAATCTGGCTGGCTTCATCGGAGAGAATATCACCAAAGAGGTTTTCGGTAACAATGACATCAAACTGGCTGGGATCGCGGACAATCTGCATGGCGGCGTTATCCACGTACATATGCCGCAGCTCCACGTTTGGATACTCCTTCGCCACTGCGCAGACCGTCTTGCGCCAGAGCCGGGAGGTATCCAGTACGTTGGCTTTGTCAACAGAGGTCACTTGCTTCCGGCGTTTTTGCGCCATCTGGAACGCCACATGGGCGATGCGCCGGATCTCATGCTCGCTGTAAGCCATGATATCCGTTGCTACCTGCTCACCGTTTCGTTCCTCGGTGGTGTGTTTTCCAAAATAAACTCCGCCAATCAGTTCCCGGACCACTACAAAGTCAATGCCCGCCGCCGCAATATCCGCTCGAAGCGGACAGGCGGCGGAGAGATCGGCAAACATGCGGGCGGGTCGGATATTGGTATAAAGCCCCATGGCGCTTCGCAGCTTCAAAAGGCCGCGCTCCGGCCGCTTCTCCGACGGGACGGCGTCCCACTTGGGACCACCCACCGCACCCAACAGTACACTGTCGGAGGAAAGGCAGGTATCCAGACTGGAATCCGGCAGTGGTATGCCGAAGGCATCGATGGTGCTGCCGCCCATGGGCGCGTCTCGATAGGTAAAGGTATGGCCGAACTTACAGGCGACGGCATCCAAAATGCCGATCGCCTCCCCTACAATCTCCGGGCCAATGCCATCGCCACGAATCACAGCAATCGTCTTGTTCATTTCGCAGCTCCTTTCGCCCGAAAGGATGCCATCAGGCCACCTTTGGAAATGATATCCTTAATAAAGGGCGGAAAAGGCTCTGCCTGATAGGTTTCGCCCTTGGTTACATCGGTGATGACGCCGGTATTATAGTCCACCGTCACCTCATCGCCGTCGTCAATTCCCTCGCTGGCGGCCGGACACTCCAGAATGGGCAGGCCAATATTGATGGAGTTGCGGTAAAAAATCCGGGCAAAGTTCTTGGCAATGACGCAGGAAATGCCGCTGGCTTTAATGGCAATGGGGGCGTGCTCCCGGGAAGAACCACAGCCGAAATTCAAGCCAGCCACCAGAATATCCCCTGATTGGCTCTTCTGCCGGAAAGATTTGTCGATATCCTCCATGCAGTGGACCGCCAACTCGTTGGGATTTTGCGTTGCCAAATAGCGAGCTGGAATAATGACGTCAGTATCAATGTGATCGCCGTATTTATGTGCTATTCCGTGTGCATTCACTTTTTCATAACCTCCTCAGGATGGCAGAGATGCCCGGCAATGCCGGATGCGGCGGCAACCGCCGGAGAAGCCAGATAGACCTCGCTGGTAACGTGACCCATGCGGCCTACAAAATTACGGTTGGTGGTGGAGACGGCACGCTCTCCTGGAGCCAGGCAACCCATGTGACCGCCCAGGCAGGGCCCGCAGGTAGGCGTGGAGACAATGCACCCGGCATCAAGAAAGATCTCTGTATAACCGCAGCGAATGCACTCCCGGTAAATCGCCTGCGTGGCGGGGATCACGATTCCCCGAACACCATACGCAAGATGGCGGCCTTTCAAAATTTCCGCTGCCGCTGCCAAATCCGGCAGCTGGCCGTTGGTGCAGGAACCGATCACCACCTGATCGATGGCAATATTCGCCCCCTCCCGTGCACTGTGGGCGTTCTCCGGCAGATGGGGCCACGCCACCACGCAGTCGATGGCTCCAAGATTCAGGTCAATGGTCCGTTCATATTCCGCGTCGGGATCTGCTTCATAGGCTGTCCACGGACGGTCCACCCGGCCGTCCACATAGGCCCGGGTCACTTCGTCCACTGGGAAAATACCGTTTTTCGCACCGGCTTCAATGGCCATATTGGCAATGGTCAGCCGGTCATAAATCGTCAGATTCTTGACGCCGTCACCGGAAAACTCCAGGGATTGATACCGAGCGCCATCCACCCCGATCATCCCAATCAGCGTCAGGATCACGTCTTTGCCCGAAACATAAGGCCGCAGCTCACCGGTGAGATTAACCCGGATGGCGGAGGGTACCTTGAACCAGGTCTCGCCAACGGCCATAGCTGCTCCCATATCCGTGGAGCCAACGCCGGTGGAAAAAGCGCCAAGCGCACCATAGGTACAGGTGTGGGAATCGGCGCCGATCACGGCTTCGCCGGGACCAACCAGTCCCTTTTCCGGCAGCAGGGCGTGCTCAATCCCCATCTCGCCTACGTCGTAATAATGGTCGATATCAAACCGGCGGGCAAAGGTTCGACACTGCTGGCACTGGGTAGCCGCCTTAATATCCTTGTTGGGAGTAAAATGATCCATCACCATGGCAATGCGGCTTTTGTCAAAAATCTTCGTAAAGCCGTTGGCCTCGAATTCATTGATCGCCACAGGCGAAGTGATATCGTTTCCCAGAACCAGATCCAGTTTTGCCTGAATCAATTGCCCTGCATGAACTTCCGGAAGTCCTGCGTGACAGGCCAGAATCTTTTGTGTCATCGTCATTCCCATTGTGCGTTCTCCTTTTTATGCGGTTGCTTCGATCATTTTATTGATACCGTTGACATAAGCGCGGATAGAAGATTCTATAATGTCCGTGGATAATCCGGTCCCGGTATAGCTATTGCCTGTACCATCGGAGATTTTGACGACTGCCTCGCCGATGGCGTCTTCCCCGTCCGTAACAGCATTGAGGCTGAAGCTGTCAAGACTCACGCGGATTCCCAGCATTTGATTGATCGCCTTAAAGGAAGCGTCCAGTGGGCCGGAGCCGATTGCCACTTCCTGCAATATCTTATTATCCCGCTTGATTTTGACGCAGGAGGTGTTCGGCATGCCGTCACCGGCGTTAATTACATGACTGATCAGTTGGCAGGAATCAATTCCGGTGTGGCGGCGGTTTAAAATCAAAGCCTCGATGTCAGAGCCGGTGATTGTCTTTTTCTTATCCGCCAACGCCTTAAACCGGGCAAATACATCATCCAGCTCTCCATCGACCAGTTCATAACCCATGGAAACCAGCTTCTCCCGTAGGGCATGCTTGCCGGAGTGTTTGCCCAAAACCATGGTGTTCTGCGGGATTCCCACATCCGTGGATTTTATAATTTCATAAGTCTGGGCGTTGGCGATCACGCCATGCTGATGGATTCCGGATTCATGAGCAAAGGCATTGGCTCCCACGATGGCCTTACTGGGCGAAATGAGAGCGCCGGTGATATTGCTGAGCAACTTGCTGCTTTTATATATCTGGCGGGTATTGATCTGCGTTTGCGCACCATAAAAGTCTCCGCGGGTCTTTAACGCCATAACAACTTCTTCCAAGCTGGCGTTTCCGGCACGCTCGCCAATTCCGTTGACGGTGCACTCCACCTGCACCGCTCCTGCCTGGATACAAGCCAGCGAATTGGCTACCGCCAGGCCCAAATCATCGTGACAGTGGACGGAGATATCCACCTGGTCGATATCGATCACGTTGGCGCGGAGATAAGTAATCAGATCAGCCATCTCCTGCGGTGTGGAATACCCAACGGTATCCGGGACATTCAGTGTTGTGGCGCCGGCGGCCACTGCAGCGGTATAGCACTTTGCAAGAAATGCCGGGTCGGAGCGTGACGCATCCTCGGCCGAAAATTCGATGTCCGGACACTTGGATTTTGCATAGCCTACCATCTCGCTGATGGAGGCCAGTACCTCTTCCCGCGTCATCCGCAGCTTATACTCCATGTGGATATCGCTGGTAGCCAAAAAAACATGGATTCGGGGATGATTTGCCTCTTTGACGGCATCCCAGGCGGCGTCAATGTCACCTTTGGTACAGCGGGCCAAACTGGCTACTGTGCAGGCGTTCACCGCTGCGGCAATCGCCTGAACACTCTTGAAGTCCATCGGGGAAGCAATGGCGAATCCAGCCTCAATAATGTTTACCCCCAGTTTTTCAAGCTGTTTGGCCATCTCGATCTTTTCACTTAGGTTCATGCTGCAGCCGGGAGACTGCTCACCATCTCTCAAAGTCGTATCAAAAATTTTAATGTATCTCATGCGTCATCCTCCTGATCTGGTTTGAATCGTTCTTTCTATATCCGAACAGACGACAAAAAAAGGCTTTCGTCTCTATAATTATAGAGACGAAAGCCTAAACTTCCGCGGTACCACTCCGATTGGCATAAAATGCCCGCTTTCGGTATCGGCTCAGTTATCTTGAGCGAATCCCGCCTCTCTGGTAACGGTGAGGAAACCCGTTCCCGCCTAAACGGCCTGAGCCGTTTCAGCAGAAGTACTCAAGGGCCAGTAACATCTCTCCGCTCTGCATTGCCTCGCAGCGTCCGGCAACTCTCTGAAGCGTCCTGGGGAGATTTTTTCCCTGTCATCGTATCTGTTCGTTTTGCTATTGAGCGTCACTGTACAGGATTGCAGATGGTTTGTCAATCCTACTTTTTTATTTTTGACGTTTTTAATATTTTATAAGTCTTCCGTATCCTGGATAATGTAAAATTTGCCTAAATTTTTTTGTATGGTTAGATTTGGAACTTTAAGGCGGCATTTTACAAAAAATGCAGTAAAACACAGCCTGTGATAAAATCAGACGCTATTATAAATGATTTATACAAGCTGGAACGGATGCAGATGATGTTTAAATAGATGCGCAATATACCGAATCGACTGGAAATTAGTTTGGTCACATCAGCTCGTCGAGGACGAACTGAACGAGCACCGCGGCAGCCGTCGGAATACCGCGTTCGTCAAAGCAGTTCTTTAAGATCATTGACAAGCGGCGGCATACCCTCTTCTATAGTGACTTCGGCCTCGGCCCGCATCGTCTCGCAGCCATGCTTTGCCACGCGGTGGATAGAGTCGAGGACCTGCAGCCGCTTTTGCGGATCAAGCGCCCGCAGCGTGCCCTCCAGCTCCACTTCCCCAGGAATCACATTGGGCGCTGTTCCGCCGCGAATCACGCCGAATGTGAGAACGGCGCCGTCATTGATGGACAATTCCCTGGAAATGATCGACTGCATCTGCGTGACAAGATAGCACGCGGCGACGATCGGGTCTACGCACCGGTAAGGATGCGCGCCGTGGCCTCCCTTGCCCTTAACCTTAATCTTGACCGTGTCCGACGAAGCATGGGATGCGCCAAAGCGGACGCCCACCTTTCCCGCCTGAGTGTCCGGCCATGTATGGAAGCCAAGCACAAAATCCGGATGCGGATCCCGCAGTACGCCGTGCTCCAAAAGGATGCGCGCTCCGCACCCATTTTCTTCTGCAGGCTGGAACATCAGTCGTACCGTTCCACTGAACTCACTCTCATGCTCTTTCAGCACACGGGCTGCAAGCAGCAGCGCCGCTGTATGCATATCATGTCCGCAGGCGTGACTGACACCTTTATTTTCCGAGGCGAAAGCCTCTCCGGTATCTTCCTGCACCGGCAGCGCATCAATATCGGCCCGAATGGCAACCGTCTTCCCCGTGCCGGGTTTCTTTCCGTGAATATCGGCAATGACGCCGGTCTCAAGGCCAAATTCAAGCGGCTCCACACGCATCTTCTTGAGTTCTGTACGAATCAGTTCCGAGGTCCTGTACTCCTTAAGGCTTAGCTCCGGATGCCGGTGGAGCTCTCTGCGCAGATTGATGCCATATTCAGCAGATTGATTGACGATTTCCTGAACGTTCATAACATACTCCTTTAAAAAAGGGTGGCCTGTTCAGACCACCCTTTTGGTATTCGCGGAATTAATTCAGCCCTCAGCGATCTGCTTAACGGCAGCATAATCGCCCTCGCCCCAAACCTTGACGCCAAGGTTATCGCGGACTTCCTGCGTGGCGGACTTCCATTCGGCAAGGTCAGGTTTGCAAACGGTCATACCGGCATCAATGCAGGTTTGCAGATCACGCTGCATGGCCTCTTCCATATACTCGTTGGCAAACTCGCGTGCACGCTGACAAGATTCAACAATCAAATCCTGATATTCCTGAGAAAGGCCAGTGAAGAAATCGTTGTTGATCATAACAAACGCAGGCTTGATAATGTGGTCGGACATGACCAAGTACTTGTTGACATTCTGGAAACCGTAAGAGACGATGGTCTCGATCGGGTTTTCCTGACCTTCCACAACGCCGGTCTGCATGGCGGAGTAGACTTCTCCCATGTCCATCGGTGTAGGATTGGTGCCGAACGCCTTAAACGTGTCAACATAGTAATCCTTTTCCGGAACGCGCAGCTTGAGGTTCTTCATGTCGGCAAGGGAGTTGATGGCAACATTACTTGAGATGATTCGCGGGGAACGGGGCAGAATGTCGAGGGTACGGGTGTTGCGGGAATCAATGCCCTTCTGAATGTATGTTTGGCCGATTTCGCTTTCCATGAATTCCATGTACTTGTCGAGGCTATCGAAAAGATACAGCAGACACAGATACTCGAGTTCCTTGATACCGGGATCGCCGCTCGACATCATCTGTAATTGGTTCATACTGACCTGCTCAACCTGTTCATTGGTACTGCCAGCCTGATTAGCAGGATACAGCAGAACTTCAATGTCACCGTTGGAGCCTTCTTCGACGTACTGCTTAAACATCTTCATGCCCTCATAGGCAGCCTCGCCGTCACTGGCCCAGGTCGAATACTTGATTTGGATGCTGGCCTTGGTCGGCTGTGCAGAACTTTTACTGCCGCCGGAGGCGGCAGAGGCCGAGGCAGCATCGCCATTGCCATTTGAGCAGCCCGCCAGCACAGATGCAATCATAACAAGGGACATAGCAAGAGAAAAAATACGCTTCATTTTCATGGGAGTCTTCCTTCCTTATTTTAAGTTATTTCAAAGGATGCAACGCCTTTCAAACCAATTTCACCCCATCAGGCTGGGTAGAAACAAGCTTAGCTGTGGAAAAAATGTGATGAGCAAGATCGCGCCAACCAGCGGCAAGTACAAAGGCAACATTGCTTTGCTGAGTCTGGCAAAGCCAATCTTTGTAATGCTGTTAACAACGAACAGCATACTGCCGACAGGCGGTGTGCAGCCGCTGAAGGTCAATGTCACGACCATAATCAGTCCGAAATGAATCGGATTCACACCAATGGCCTCAACCACCGGCATCAGCATCGGCGTAAGTACGACAAGCGCCTGTGAGGCCTGCATGAAAAATCCAATGAATATCAAAAGCGCAAGAATCATCAGCAGCACCACATATTTGTTTGTGCTGATTCCGAGCATCAGATTGACAAGTACATCTGCCGCCTTGGTGATCGTGAGTACCCAGCTGAAACACGCAGCAGCTGCAAGAATAAACAAATTATTCATGCTCTGAACGCCCACGCGTTTAAGTGATTCATAAAACTGAGGGACTTTGATATTCCGATAGACAAAAAAGCCGATTAAACTGCCGTAGAGCACCGCAATCGCAGCGGATTCCGTCGGAGTAAATATGCCGGAAAGCGTTCCGCCGATGATGATGATGGGCATTATCAAGGCGCTGAATCCGCCTCTGGCAGCTTTCCCGACTTCCCTGGGCGTCGCCTTGGGATAGCTGGGATAGTTCATCTTGACCGCATAGAAGTGCGTATAGACCATCTGAAGCAATGCGATCACAACGCCCGGAACAATACCGGCAATCAGAAGCTTGCCGACATCTGTTCCGGAGAGAATTCCATAAAGGACCAGCGTAATGCTCGGAGGAATGATCGGGCCGACGCAGGACGACGCAACGGTAATCGCCGCGGAAAAATCAATGTCATAGCCCTCATCCACCATTTTCGGAATCAGCGTGGACCCGAGAGCAGCGGTATCCGCTGTGGCGGAGCCTGAAACACCGGCAAAAAACACACTCGCAACAATGTTGACCTGGGCAAGGCCTCCCTTAAAGTGCCCGACCAACGCCTTTGCCATATTGATGATCTTATCCGTGACGCCACTGATATTCATCAGCTCACCTGCCATAAAGAAAAACGGAATGGCAAGCATGGTAAACGAATTTGCTCCGTTGACCATGCGCTGTGCAACCATCGCAAGCGAGGTTCCGGACACGACCATGTATCCGGCGGACGCGATCCCGAGGGAATAAGCAATCGGCATACCTGACAGCATTAAGACCAAAAGCGCCACAAAAAACAGTGCGATCATAGCACCGGATGTCATACCTCTTCGCCTCCTTTGTTCTTATGTTCTGGTATCTCTATCTCATTGACGCTCTCAGCTGTTTCCGTATCCGCATCCTTGAGGCAGAATTTTCCGCGGCGGAAACGGCCCAAATCACGGCACCAGCGAAGCAACGTCATAATAGCCTGAAGGGCAAGACCGACCGTAGCAGCCAGACGCCAGGTGTAGGCAGGGACAGGGATAGCGCCGAGAATATCGCTTCCCGCAGCCTTGAGCAGCGGAATGCTTGCATAGGCACACCCGGCGCAGAACGCAATAATTAGCAGCTGGCGCAGGGTATACACAGCAAACTGCATGGGCCGAGGAAATTTTTCAACAATGATGTTAATCATCATGTGGTCGTCATCAAAGTTTGAAACAGCCGATCCGACCATGCACAGCCAAACGACCATGAAGCGAACAGACTCCTCGCTCCAGATCAGTGAATAGTGAAACACGTAGCGCGAAATGACCTGAACGCACGTCACCGCAATCACAAAAAAGAAAACGATCCCAACAAAATGTCGCAGCGGGAGTGCAAAGTCGATTGGCTTTTTATCGCTTCTCATATAGGTCTCCTCCTTATGATACGGCCTTTTTTTAGAACCGTTCGGCAATATACTCCATAATGCGCTCCACGCAGCGGGCTACCATCTCCTTGCCCTTTTCCGGTGTTGCAGTTGTGGAATCGCCGATGCTGCCGTTATCCGTCTTGTCAATAAACTTAGAGTAGGTGAGGATATCCGGGAACTTGTTGGACTTAGCCTGCGTACAGGTAATCTCTGCATGATCAACAAGCTCAGGATGGAGATACATCATAACGCTGGTGCCGCATTCGCTCGCATGGCCATGGGCCATGGCGCCTTGGTTATCGAAGATGCCTTCACAATGAGACTGGGTGAAACGCCACCAGTCGATCTGAAATGCCTTGATGCCTCTGTCAAGGTTTTTCTTAATAATGTAGCCGACCGTATCCACATTACCGGCATGTCCGGTAATAAAAATGAAATTCTTCGCGCCGTCTGTGATCAGCTTGTCCACAAGCCAGTCTAAATAGTCCTCCAGGATCTTGCGCGGCATCACAAAAGTACACGGGAACGAGCCCAATGCGCTCGACTCCCCCGCTTCAATTGTCGGTGCGATCAAGGCGCCCGTGCGCTCAGCAATCTGCTCTGCGACTTTCTGGGCGGCAAGCAGGTCTGTCCCCATCGGAAGCTGCGGGCCATACACTTCGCAAGCGCCGGTCGGAATGATTACGGTTGGATTCTGCTTGAGACGTTCAAGATACTTCTTGCCGGAGAGCTTGCGGATGTAGTATTCCATACTAAGATTCCTCCCAATTTTAACTGCTGCAATATCACATACTGGCACAAAAACCAATACTTGCAGACTGTATTTTCTGTGTATGTAGCATACTATAATATTTATCGCTTTAACACAGTGCAATTTGAGTTTTGTTATGCGTTTTTTTCATATCAAATATTCCATCCCATATTTTTAGCTTGTTTTTTAATATAATGCCGTATTCTATTATGTCAATAATGCATTCAATATTTTTTCTTTACATTTTTATCGAAGTATGTTAAGGAATACGTAAGTAATACTGCGGAAAGGTTAGAAGGGAACAATGACAATTGATAATCTTGAATGCTTTGTCACTTTGGCGCAGGAATTAAGTTTTACCAAAGCTGCAGAACGGGCAAATATTTCCCAGACAGCAATCAGTCGAAAGATTGCCAGCGTTGAGAACGAGCTTCAGGTTTCACTGTTTCTGCGCAACCACCACAAGGTAGAGTTAACGAATGCTGGCCGGGAATTCTATAACAAAACGGTTCGTATGCTGCAGGAATATCAAAACTCCGTCGTCCAAGCGCAGAATGTGCAAAAAGGTGTACGGGATACCATTCAGGTTGGCTTTGGCGTATATGAGCACGTATTGCTTCAGCCCGTCATTCAGCAATTCCTTCGGAAGTATCCTGTGCCGCGAATCAACTGCTTGCAATACAAGTATAAAGAATTGCTTGACGAACTAATGCGCGATCATATTGATATCATTGTTTCAAGCGACCAATTTATCGCCACAGTTCCGCGCGACAAATTGGTTCTTGCCTTGCTGCATGACCGGCCTTGGGTATTAGCATTGAACAAAGATAACAAGCTTGCTGCGAACGATGTGATTAATCTTGCGGCGTTGGAAAATGAAAACGTTATTACTATGCACGAAGGCAGCATCAGCACAGTACGCAGCGCATTTCGCGGCATGGTTCCATTCTGTTCGATCGACTATGTTAATTCCTTTGAGGCAAAACTTATGCTGATCAATGCAGCGCGCGGGGTTGGTTTTATTCCATCCTTTGTGGATACCTCGCGTTATGAAAACATCGTTACACGCGGAGTCGATCCGCTTTATCGGCCACGGCGTTATTACGCGATCTATAAGAAAGAAAACAGCAACCCGCATACGCAAGTCCTTTTCAATATGCTCGCCAGTTATTATGAAGGTACACTTTGGATGCCAAAGGTCTTTTATTAACGGCTTTGCAGTCTTACCTTTTTCCATAACCCGTTACCGGTGGTCTTTATTCGTCTTCGGTCATTTTTGCGTGTGGGTCAGAACTTTTCAAGAAAACCCCCCGCCGTTTTTATAAAAACGGCGGGGGTTGGAGTTGCTGCCCAGATTCGGACCGAGGACCTCACCTTTGAGTCATATTTAAATGTGGGAACCGTCTCCCTTTTCTTTGTGTCGTTATGAGTAAACTCGCAAAATACCCTTAGAGCATCCCCGTGCTTATTGCGGTATCTTTCTTACATCTGACACGATTTTTATAGAATTGCCAGTTAATCCCGTGCCGCTTGACAAGCATTTCATTCAGATACCAATTTTCATTACCAATAATTGAAATTACCTATAAGTTTATTTGACGGATAGCTCGATACCTAGACGGATTTCCCGTGTTTATGGTCCTTTGCAAATTGAAGATGGCGGCAACGCATCTTTCGTTTTTGCTTATGGTGAACCGACTTTCAATACACACTCCGAGAAGCAAAAAAAAAATCCTTTAGAGCCGTAAGGCTCTAAAGGATTTTGTGGTGGACGATACAGGACTCGAACCTGTGACCCCCTGCACGTCAAGCAGGTGCTCTAGCCAGCTGAGCTAATCGTCCGAAGCGA
This sequence comes from Oscillibacter sp. UBA6647, assembly GCA_002455655.1. Classification (GTDB taxonomy): domain Bacteria; phylum Bacillota; class Clostridia; order Oscillospirales; family Oscillospiraceae; genus Oscillibacter. Next base: position 39,872 of record DKLF01000018.1, read on the forward strand.
ACGAATGAATAATACACGAAAACGACAAGTTTGTCAACAGCTTTTCAAAAATTCAAGCAGCAAAAATAAAAAAATGCTGACTGTGGCTTTAAAAGAACCTTCTCATCGTTCGTCAAAACAAAGTCGCCCGAGCGTAAAGAGCTACCTACGGGGCGGCACTGTAACTCTTTCGACGAAATTTGTCATTATTTTTAACTGGATTGTCTTCACTTTTTTCTTCTTTGGCGCGTCCTTTTTGTATACAATGGAATACATAAACCGGTTAAAGGAGCGAGCAGCGTGGCGGGAAGACGAAAAGAGCGGAAAAAGAAAAGAATACGTAAGGGTGTTTTGTTGGTGCTGCTTTTGACGGTGGGTCTTACAGTGACCACGCCGCTGACGCCCACGCTGGACGCCTCACTGGCCTCCGTGGCGGCGGCGGCCACCCCGGCTGTTCCACAGACGGAGGCGCAGAAGCCGCCCAAGGCTTGGGCGGATTTTTTGGACGGCCCCACCGGCCCTGCCGCTCCCGGCGAGGAAGCACCCGCCGAAGAGGGCGAAAAAACGGACGCTCTGCCGGAACCTGAAGCAGGTGGGGAAAGCATTCCTGTGGAAGAAAGCTATTTTGCAGACGCGGCCTTCGTTGGAGACTCCCGGACCGAGGGCTTTCAGCTATACAGCGGCCTGACGGAAGGTACATATTTTTGTGCGGTGGGTGCCACCGTCCAGACGGTCATGGATAAGGCGACGCAGGAGGGACCTTCGGGGGCTGAGACAATTTTAAACGCGCTCTCCCGGGGAAGCTACGGAAAAATTTATGTGATGCTGGGCATCAACGAGCTGGGCTGGTACCGCACGGAGGAGTTTACGGAGCAGTATGCAAAGGTGATTGCCCGCATTCGGGAGGACCACCCCGGGACGACAATTGTAATTGAGTCCCTGCCGCCTGTCAGCGCAAAGCAGGACGCCAAACGAAGCTATGTAAAAAACGAGCGCATCGTTCTGTTTAACGGGCTTCTTGAAGATCTGGCAGCGGCGGAGGGCTGCACATTTTTGGACGTGGCCTCAGCCGTGATGGATGAAAACGGAACCCTCCCCACGGAACTGACCACCGATGGGGTGCATCTCAACACCGCAGGGTGCAAAAAGTGGCTGGAATATTTGAGGGAACACCCCGTGTAATTCCGGAGGCAGGCGCGAAAACTGCCGCATTTTCTAGAAAAGCGGAAAATGCGGCGGTTTTTGTGTTATTTATTTTAAATTTAAAAAAAAACGGGCTGAAAATAAGATGAAGCGTTGTAATTTTAATATTATAATTATATAATACAATAACCTATTATTATTTCATTCACCGTGCGCCAAAGCCCCGCCGCCTCTAGCGTCACTGTTTGCGGCGGACTCGGCAAGGGCGGACGCGCACGCTGGGAAAGAACGGGGGAAAAAGCGGGATGAATACGCGGCGCAAGATTCTGGTGGTGGACGACAGTGTTGCCAACCGCCTGACGCTCTGTAAAATTCTCTCCCGGGAATATGAAACGCTGGAGGCCTCCGACGGGCAGATGGCGCTGGAGATTCTAAACCGGGAGTCGCTGAGAATTTCTCTGATCTTTCTGGATATCAGGATGCCTGTGATGGACGGCTACGCGTTTTTGAAAAGCGTGCAGACGGACAAGCTTCTATCCGCCATCCCCGTGATTGTTGTAACCCAAAGCGGCGGGGAGGAGGACGAGGTGGAGGCGCTGACCCACGGGGCCATGGATTTTATTACAAAGCCGTACAAGCCCGGCGTGGTGCTGCACCGAGCCGCCAACATCATCTCCCTGCGAGAGACGGCGGCGCTGGTGAATCAAATGGAGCACGACCGGCTGACCGGACTGCACAGCCAGGCGTTTTTCTATCAGCAGGTGCGTCAAGCGTTGCGCCGGAATCCGGACGAGCCCTATGACCTGCTGTGCTCCAACGTGAAGAATTTTAAGTTTATCAACGAGGTGTTCGGTCTTGCGGTGGGAGATCAGATTTTGCGCCTGATTGCCCGGGAACTGCGGGACGGGCTGCCGGGCGAGCACTTTTGCGGACGGCTGCAGGCGGACATTTTCGCGTGTATGGTCCGGCGTGACTCCATAGATTTGGAGGCCGCATTAAGCCGGGCCACGGAGCACATCCGGGGAGAGTCCGGCGTGAAGAGCTTTTCCATGAAGTGGGGGGTCTATTCCATCACGGATCTGCACATTCCCGTGGAGCAGATGTGCGACCGGGCGCTTTTGGCCTGCAACTCCATCCGGGGGGAATACGGCCGACTGTTGGCCTTTTACAACGACGAGCTGCGCCAGACCCGGCTGTGGGAAAAAACGCTGGAGGACGGAATGGAAGCCGCTCTGGCCGCCCGTCAGTTTGAGATTTTTTATCAGCCTAAATTCAGCCTGCGCAGCGGCCGCATCTGCGGCGCGGAGGCGCTTGTGCGCTGGAATCACCCCACTTTGGGGTTTTTGCTGCCCGAAAGCTTTATGCCGCTTTTTGAGCGCAACGGCTTTATTACCCGTCTGGATCAGTATATCTGGGAGGAGGCCGCCTCTGCCCTGCGGGAGTGGGAGCTGCGGGGAATGCCGCTGGTGCCCGTCTCCGTCAACGTCTCAAGGGCCGACATCTATAACGTCAATCTGGAGTCTGTGCTGCTGAGAATTCGACAGCGGTACGGCATCAAGCCGTCCCTCCTTCATCTGGAGATTACGGAGACGGCCTATACAGAGGACCGCCGTCAGCTTTGCGACGAGGTGACAAAGCTTCGCAACGCTGGGTTTACCATTGAAATGGACGATTTTGGCAGCGGCTACTCCTCGCTGAATATGCTCAATGAGTTGCCGATTGATATTCTGAAGCTGGATATGAAGTTTTTGAAGGAAGATCAGGAGCGGAGCAAGCGCCGCGGAATTCTCAGCTTCGTGGTGAGCCTTGCCCGATGGCTGGACCTTCAGGTCACTGCCGAGGGCGTGGAATCCGCCGAGCAGGTGGAAAAGCTGCGGAGCATGGGGTGCAACTATGCCCAGGGATATTATTATGCGCCTCCGCTTCCCCGGAAGGAGTTTGAGCAGTTTCTCGAGGATGTGGATGATTCGCAGGAGGAAAATTCCCTGAAAAATGCGGATATTTTGGAAAAGACCCATATTTTGGAGATGGCCGCCTATCAGGACTATCTGACCGGCCTTTTAAACCGCCGGGGGCTGGACGACGCCATGGCGCGGCTGGACCAGTCACAGACCAGCGTGTCGGTCTTTGTGTTCGACATGGACAATCTGAAGGACTGCAACGACTCCAAGGGCCACGCGGGGGGCGATGAGATGCTCAGGCGGTTCAGCAGTGTGCTTCGCTCTCATACCCGGGGCGGGGACATTCTCTCCCGCATTGGCGGGGACGAGTTTGTGGCCGTGATGCCCCGGATGCGCTCGGCAGAGGCCGCCATGAAAAAAGGGCAGGAGATCTGTCAGGCCTTTCGGGACAGCAGTCCCCATCTGCCCGACGGCTTTTGCCCCTCCTGCTCCGCGGGCATGGCCCTGATGGGGGAGGGAGAATCTTTTGATGCGGCCTTCGCACGGGCAGATCAGGCGCTTTACCGGGCAAAGCGCAATCAAAAAGGTGTGTGCTTTGCCTGAGACAGAGGCGGGGTCATGAAGGCGAAAACTGCTGTTGGAAAAGGGGTGCTGCCAATGAAAGAGTGTGCCGGAGCCATGGGGCAGGTGCAGGAATTTTTGCGGGTTTGGTTTTGCCGCCGGGATGCAGAAACCGCGTCCCGGTATTTGTCTGACGAGATCGGCTTTATAGGCCCCGGCGGCGGAGAAGACGTTTTGGGCGCCGCCGCCATGAAGGACTATCTCACACAGGACTGCCGGGAGGAGCCGGGCCAGTTTCACATCGTATTTCTCCACCCATGGGAGCAGCAGGTGGCACAGGGCTGCGCCTGCGTGAAGCTGGAGGTACTCCTGCAAAATAAAGAATATAGCTGGCGGCTGCGGTTTTCCTTCCTGCTTCGTACGGAAAAGGGACTTTGGCGCGTTTGCCATATCCACATTTCCGAAGCCACAGGCAATCAGCGCGGTGGAGAGCACTATCCCCACACGCTGGTGATGGAAAGCTTGAACCGCCAGCGCAGCGACCTTTTAAACGAGGCCATTCCCGGCGGTATGATCGGCGGCTATCAGGAGCCGGGCTTTCCGTTCTACTTTGTGAACCAGCGGATGCTGGACTATCTGGGCTATGGCAGCGAGCAAGAGTTCGTGACGGATATTGCGGGGCTGATATCAAACGGCATTCATCCGGAGGAGCGGGCCGAGGTGGCGCACCGGATCGCCGGGCAGATTGCCGAAAGCGGCGAATACACAGTGGAGTACCGGATGAGGAAAAAAACAGGCGAGTACATCTGGGTGCACGATATTGGCCGCAGCGTCACGGCGGAAAATGGGAAGCCCGCAATTATTTCCGTGTGCGTGGATATCACGGCCTTGCGCATCGCGCAGGAGGACCGGCGCCAACTGCTCAATACCATTCCCGGCGCGGTGCTGCGCTGCCGCTATGCCGAAGGTCTGGAGGTGCTGGACACCAGCGACGTACTGTACGGCATCACCGGGTATGGACCGGAGGAGCTGGCTCTGGCGGGGAACCGCCTGACAGCCCTGCTGGAGCCGGAGGACGCGGAAAAGATTCTCCCGGCCTTTCACGCGCAGCTTGCTGCGGGAGCCGGAAGCGTGTACACCGAGTGCCGCCTGAACCGGCGAAACGGCGAGTCCATCTGGATTGCCTTGCGGGGACATATCACGGTTGCAACCGACGGCGGCGAGCCTGTGCTCTTCTGTATGCTGACCGACGTGACCGAGCAGGTGGAGGAACGGGCACGGGTCCGCAGGCGGTTTCAGCGGGAATCAGACCATGCCACAGAGCTGGCGGCTCCGAATCTGATTGCAAAGGCCCTGGCGGATTTGACGGAGGACGCGTTCGAGTCCTATTCCGGAGTGGGCGGCGCCGCCACGGCTGCGTATTTTGCCGCTGCCACCGTGGACGAGGCCATGCGCTACATAGGCGACAGTGCCGCATCCGGAGAGGATGCGGCCCGTTTTCTGGAGCGATTTTCCCGTGACCGCCTGATGGAAGCCTATGCCTCTGGAGAGACGGACCACAGTGTGGAGTACCGCCGCCGCCGCGCGGATGGGAAGATGATTTGGTGCCGGACGGTGGGCCGCACCTATCTCACCCCGGAAACCAGCCACCTGACGTTGTTTATTTACAGCTTTGACATTACGGAGGAGTGGCTTTCCCGCAGGCTTCTGGAGCAGGCGTCCATCATGGATTATGATTTTCTGATGGACGTGGACATTGAAAACAACCGCTATCACGTTGCGGCCCGGGGCGAGGCGGGCGTGATGAACCTGCCCGACAAGGGAGAATTTCATGTGGAGTTCCGCAGGGGTTCCGCCGCCGCGATTCCGGAGGCGTCCCGGGCGGAATATTTCAGGCAGTTGGATTTTGACAACATCCGTGCCCGGCTGGAGACGAGTCCCTCCTATTCCTTCACGGTGCCAAGCCAGACGAACAGAGGGCTGCGGTATAAAAAATACAGCCTTTCATACATCGATAAAATCACCGGCCATGTCTGCCTCAACAGAGTGGATATCACCGATATCATTGAAAGTGAACAGCGCCAGCAGGAGGCGCTGCTTACTGCCCTTCAGGCGGCAAAGCAGGCCAATCTTGCCAAGAGCGACTTTCTCTCCCGCATGAGCCACGAAATCCGCACGCCGCTCAACGCCATTATTGGGATGGCGTCCATTGCCGCCTCCGCAGTGGATGACCGGCAGGAGATTTCAGACTGTCTTGCTAAAATCGGTGTTTCATCCCGATTTTTGCTGTCCCTCATCAACGATATTTTGGACATGAGCCGTATTGAAAGCGGAAAGCTGCTGCTCAAAAATCAACCCTTTTCTCTCAAGGACATGATCTGCAACACCGCCGATATCATTCGCGCACAGGCGGGGCAGAAGGGCGTGGAATTTGATTGCGTTCTGTATCCCGGGCTGGACGAGGGCTACACCGGCGACGAGATGAAGCTCCAGCAGGTGCTGGTGAATATCCTGACCAACGCCGTGAAGTTTACCGCGGGTGGCGGAAAGGTCACCTTCTCAGCCGAGGAGGTGAACCGCGGGAAGAGCGACGCCACGCTTCGTTTTGTGATCCGGGACACCGGAATTGGCATTGATCCGGGCTTTTTGCCCCGAGTGTTTGATGCGTTTGCCCAGGAGAGCGGCGGCTCCACCACTGCATACGGCGGTACTGGGCTGGGTCTGGCCATCTCGAAGAACATTGTGGACATGATGAACGGACATATTACCGTCCGCTCCATTCCAGAGGTGGGGTCTGAGTTCACGGTGGACGTGCGGCTGGGCGCAGGCCCGGAAGAGAGCCCTCGAAAGGAGGAGGCCCTTGCATACAAGGGGATGCGGTGTCTGGTGGTGGACGACGACGACGCTGTGTGTCAAAGCACGGTGCAGATGCTTCGGGAGATGGGCGCTGTTGCCGAGGGCGTGGACAGCGGCCCCCGGGCCATCGCCCGGACAAAGGCACTGATGGAGTGCCGCGAGTGCTTTACCGCCGTTTTTCTGGACTGGAAAATGCCGGAGATGGACGGGGTGGAGACGGCGCGGCGGCTGCGCGCCTTGGCGGGTCGGGAAATGATGATTTTCCTGATGACTGCCTATGACTGGGGCAGCATTGAGGAGCAGGCCCGCTCCGCCGGTGTGGACGTGCTGCTGGAAAAGCCGCTGTTTCGCTCCACGCTGGTGTCCGCCTTTGCGCGGGCTTCCTCAGGCAAGACGCAGCCCAAGCCGCTGCCCGCGGCTGAGGTCCACAATTTTGAGGGCCGCCGCATTTTGCTGGCGGAGGACCATCCTTTGAATATTGAAATTGCCGTAAAGCTGCTGGAGCGGGTGGGCTTTAAGGTGGATACCGCTGTGAACGGACTGAGAGCGCTGGAGTTGTTTAAAAAATCTCCGGTGGGATATTACGACGCGGTGCTGATGGATATTCGCATGCCGCTGATGGACGGGCTGACCGCCGCGGGTGCGATTCGCGGTATGAACCGGCCGGATGCCGCCCGAACGCCCATTTTGGCCATGACCGCCAACGCCTTTGAGGACGACGTGGAAAAAAGTCTGGCGGCGGGGATGAACGCCCATCTGGCCAAGCCGATTGAGCCGGAGGCGCTGTATCGTGCGCTGCATGGGTTTATCTGCGCGGAGGATGAGAATTTATAAAGAAAGGTCCCGGCGTGCTGTAACACGCCGGGACCTTTTACGTAGAGTACATCATCAAAACGAGACTCCGGCGCGGATGTATACACTTACAGCAATTCCACAAAAAACTGCAAAAAGTTCAGCGTGTAAAATGGCGGTCTGCCGCGTTGTCGTCCTTGACGGGCGTCAGCCCGTCGGCGTCCTCCTCCTTCCAGCCCACCATCTTACGCTGCTTCCTTTTTTCGCATTCCTCTGTGGAATTGCTGTAAGAATGGTCGGGAAAAAGGAGAGTCATCCCAAAATGCCAATGCTCAATGCGGGAACAAACGTCAGCAGCATGAGAACGCAGATCATTACTAAAATCATGGGCAAGATTTTGGCGGCAATTTTTGTAACCGGCACCCCGGAGATGGCCGAGGCAAAAAACAGGTTGCAGCCGTATGGCGGAGTAATGAATCCGATGGCCAGGTTAACGGTCATCACAATACCGAACTGGATGGGACTCATCCCGATGCCGGTGACAATGGGAAGTAGAATGGGCGTCAAGATGACGCAGGAGGAAATATTGTCGATGAAGCAGCCCACAATCAGCAGGAATACGTTAATTACCAGCAGAATTAAAATGGGGTTGCTGATGTTCAAAATGCTGCTGGCGATGCTGGTGGGGACCTGCGACATGGTCAAAAACCGGGCGAAGGCCATGGAAATGCCCACGAGGAAGGTGGTTTGTCCGTTAATCAGAACGGTATCCCGCAGGGCCTCGTAAATGGCCTTTTTGTCCAGCTCTTTATACACAAACACGCCCACGAACAGGGAGTAGACAATGGCCACCACGGCGGATTCGGTGGGGGTGAAAATGCCGCCGTAGATTCCGCCCAGAATAATCACCGGCACCAGCAGCGCCCAGATGGAGGTGCGCAAGGTGGCAATCAGGGTTCCTATATGGAATTTTTTCTTGGTGCCGTAATTGTACTTTTTCGAGGTGAAGTAATTAACGCCCATCAGCACAATGCCGATCATAATTCCGGGAATAATGCCCGCCAAAAACAAATCGGAAATGGAGCACTGGGCGGCCACGCCGTAAATAACAAAGGGAATGCTGGGAGGGATAATTACGCCGATGGTTCCCGCGGCGGCGGCCAGTGCGGTGGCATAGGCCGGGTCATAGCCTTCTTTCTTCATCTCGGGAATCGTGATGCCGCCGATGGCGGTCACAGTGGCTGGAGAAGACCCGGACAGGGCCGCGAAGAACATGGACGCAACCACCGTCACCATGCCGGTGCTGCCCGTGATGGAGCCTACCAGTGCGTCCGCGAAATCCAAAATTCGTCGCGAGATACCTCCCGATCGCATCAGGTTGCCCGCAAGAATGAAGAAGGGAATCGCCATCAGCGGGAAAGAGTCCAGTCCGCTGAAGCAGGCGGTGGCGATGGACGTCAGTCCGATATTGGTGGTGGTGATCATCGTTGTGATCGTTGCGATGCCCAGAGAAACGGCAATCGGCGCGCCGATAATCATCAGGGCAAACATCACACCGAATAGAATCAAAATCTTGAGAATCATGCGTTTTCACCGCCTTCCCGGTCTGCTTGTGCGCTGCCTCTTAGGTCATGAACGCAGTTTTGAAGCAGGCGGAACAGCATGAGGATCATGCCGGTGGGAATAGATGCGTAAGGAATCCACATGGGGACTCCGCTGCCAATGGCAATCTGCCCACCGCTTGCCACGCTGAGGGTCAGCTTGATGGAAAGATAGGCCATAATGCAGACAAAGACAATCCAGATAAACGTGGAGAGGACTGTGCAGACTTTCTTTCCTGCCTGAGGAAGCAACTGATATACAACGTCGATATTGACGTGCTTGCGCTCCTTTGTGGCAAAGGACGCGCCGACCCACGTCAGCCAGAGGAACATGTAGCGGGCGATTTCTTCACTCCAGGGCAGAGGAATTCTCAAAATATACCGCGTAAAAACCTGTGCAAAGACCAGTATGGTTGCCGCGGCCATCAGGATTACCAGGAAAACTTCCTCCAGTTTTGTATTTAAGAATCTTAATACACTCATGAAAGATTGGCGCTCCTCTCTCTGGGGCCATATCGGGACCGACGGCCCCGATATGGCTCCCTCGCTGTTTGCTGGGGCGGTTTTTATTTGTTGTGCGCTGTGGCCATCTCAATCAGGTCCTGACCAAAATCAGCGGCAGCGGTTTTGTAAACGGAGTCCTCCGCGACCTTCTTAAAGGCAGCTTTCTCATCATCGGTCAGGGTCGTGACCTGCACACCCGCTGCGGCGATTTCGGAGGCGAGGTCGGCATTTTCCTTTGTAATCATCTCCCGCTGATAGGAGATGGTGGCTGCTGCTGCTTCTTTAATCAGCGCCTGATAGTCGGCGGGCAGGCCGTTGAAGAAGTTGGCCGCGATGGTCAGCGGGCAACTGGTCCAAACGTGCTCGGAAATGGTCATGTACTTCTGCACTTCGTAGATCGCGTTGTTATAAACCAGAGCGGTGGGGTTTTCCTGCCCGTCCACGGTCTTCTGCTGCAAAGCTGTAAACAACTCGCTGAAGGACATGGGCGTGGGAATGGCACCAAGCGCGGTGAAATACTCCACGTGCAGAGGATTGGTCATGGTGCGGATTTTCAGGCCCTTCAAATCGTCGGGAGTTTTGATCTCCTGCTTACTGTTCGTAATGTTGCGGAATCCCACGTCCGCATAGCCCAGGTTGATGATACCGGTGCCGTCCAGCAGCTTCTGGTCCAGATACTGGCCGAAGTCCCCGTCCAGCGCCTCGTGGGCCGCGTCGATAGAGGTCCACAGGTACGGCAGGCCCACCACGCTAAACTCGGGCACGGAGGCGGAAATGGTGCCATCATTCAGATAGGCCATTTCCAAATCGCCGATGCGCATGGATTCCATATTCTCGGACAGAGAGCCAAGTTGGGAGTTGGGATACAGCTCTACGGTGATGTTGCCGCCCGAGCCCTGCTCCACCATCGCCTTGAATTTTTCAACGGTGGCTGTATGAGAGGGGTGGGATTCGGCCACATCGTACGCGACACGGATGGTCACCTTGTCGGTGGAAGTCACCTGCGTGGTTACCTCCACGGGAACGGCAGGGGAAGATGACGCGCCGCTGCCCGCGCCCGATCCGCCGGAGGTGTTGGTTCCGCCGCAGCCGGACAGGATAGCGGCGGACATCGCCAGGGAAAGAAGCAAACTAAATGCCTTTTTCATCATAATTCTCCTCACAAATTCCATTACTCATAATGTTTGTCAAATATGCAAGCGTATCCGAGACACGGTTATTCACGGGAGTATACGAGCTTTCCGCCCAGATAGGTTTTCACAATACCAATATCCTTGATTTTATCAGGGGCTGTCCGAAAGACATCCGCATCCAGCAGCACGAAGTCCGCCAGCTTACCGGATTCAATGGTTCCCTTGCGGTCTTCCTCATAGGAGACAAAAGCTGCGTTGCGGGTGTACATGGAGACGGCTTCGTAAACCGTGACCCGCTCCTCGGGAAACCAGCCGTCCGCCGGCCAGCAGTCCATTCCCTTGCGGGTGGTGATCGCATAAATTCCGTCCATGGGAGCGAAGGACTCGCAGGGAGAGTCGGAGCCGGCTGTCAGAATCACACCGCTGTCAAGCAGAGTTCTCCAGCAATAGTGGTATCTGGCCCGCTCGCGGCCCACCCGGGTTTCCGACCAACGGACATTGGTGGACACAAACATGGGCTGAATGTCCACCACCACCGGCAGCTTGGCAATGCGCTCCACCACGTCCTGATTCAAAAGGGACATATGTATCATGCGGAAGCACCGGGGGTCGTTGCCGGGCCGGTCTGCCACGGCGTGCTCAATGGCCGTAGTCAGCATTTCGGCGGCTTTGTCCCCGATGACGTGGGCGCCCACCTGAATGTTCTGGTCGTAAGCCAGCTTTACCTGGCGGTCCAGCTCTTCCTGCGTGTAGTTAAGAACGCCGCAGGTGGAAGGGTCGTCTTCGTAGGGCTGGGTCAGCAGTGCGGTGCGTCCGCCCATGTTTCCGTCCACATAGAGCTTATAGAAGCCGAATTTCACCATGTTGTCCCCAAGCCCCGTGCGGATGGAGCAGCCGGGCAGCCGGTCAAAGCCCAGAAAGACCCGCGCACTCAGGCGGCCTTCGTCCGCCAGGTCCTGATAGACGCTGGTAAACTCCGGAAGATTGCAGTGAAGGCCCTGAATAGCGTGAACGCCGGTCAGGCCGTGGCGGTTCAGCTCCCGGCAGGCGGCCTCCACCGCGTCCTTGCGGCCCTCTTGTGTGGATAGCGCGTCGGGAATCAGGGCGGCGAGGTCTGCACCCGCCGCATCCAGCAATGTGCCGGTGGGCTGGCCGTCGGGTCGAAACTCCACAGTCCCCTCTACCTTGGGGCGGAAGCCGGGACCGATTCCTCCGGTCTTCAGCGCAAGGGAGTTCGCCACGTTCACGTGGAGACAGTAGCGGGTGATCAGCAGGGGATGGTTGGGACAGACGCGATCCAATTCCTCCTTGGAGGGAAGAGCCTTGCGGTCGGTAAATTTCTCATGGTCAAAGCCCACGCCCAGAATCCACTGTCCCGCAGGCGTTTCCTGTGCCCGCTGGTGAATCAGCTCCAAAAGCTGCTCAAAGGATTCCGCCTTTTTGAGATTCAGCTTCAGCCGATCTCTTGCGTAGGCAAACAGGTGCTGGTGGGTGTCGATCATGCCGGGCAGCACGGTGGCCCCCGCCAAGTCCACCACGTTTTCGCCGGAGAGACTCCGTGCCTCCGCCTCCGTGCCGCAGTATAAAAATTTTCCGTCATCCACCACAAAGGCTTCGCAGCGGTCGTCCTCTGCCCTCATGGTGTAAATCGTTCCGTTGACATAGGCTGTGGCCATACTTCTCCTCCCTCTTCATCCGGGCGACACGAAAGCGGGCCGCCCACGCCTGCGCTGTTGAGCGTGATCACTTGTCTGAGAAATTCTGAAAATCCACGGTTGCAATTTAGCTGATTACATTATTGCATTTTTTTGTAGATTGTACCACAACCAAGCGGCAGGGTTTCACCCATCCAAATTTCAGTCAATCTTGACAAAGGAGCGAATGAAATCTGCCATATCCGCACAGGACCTGATAATACCCCCGCAGTTCCCGGCAGATTGCAGGGTCGTCGCAGTCCACGTGAAGTCGATGGCGTGGAAGGGAAAGCAGCTTGGACTCCCCCGCAACGACCAGCAGGTTTTCCCTCCCCACGGCGCTTAGCACACGGGCGCTGAACTGATGATTTCCCCGCCCGAAGAGGAAGCCCTGCCCGCCGATGGGAGAGACAATAATTTTCATCCTGCCCGTCTGAGCGTAAGACCAAAGGCGTTCCTCCGTCAAGTCTTTTTCCACCAGCGTTCCGCCATGAATCATATCCACGCCCAAAAGCTCATACTCCAATCCCAGCAGGCGGGAAATGCACTTGGCGGTGGAGCCGGAACCCACGGCGTAAAAAGCATCCGGTTCCATGTGGTCCCTGAGGTAAAGGGCCGCGCCCCGAAGCTGGTCCTCTTCAGAGGAAAAGCCCCCCTGCTTCATGGATTGGAGTGCGTCCGGCTGGTTGGGCACCAGCATGGAGCCAAACAGCGCGGCCCGTACGCTGCCTGTGCGGTAAGCGTCCTCATCCAAATCCACCACCTCCCGGGAAAGCATGGACACGGGAAGGCCCTGCGCGATTTTGGCAGCGATGGCCCCGGCGGATTCCGGGTGCAGCGCAAACACGGCGGACTGGATTTTTACGCCCGCGGGGATGCCCAGTACGGGGAAATCGCTTCCTATGGCTTCACAGATGTTGCGGGCGGTTCCGTCGCCGCCTGCAAACAAAAGCAGGGCCGCGCCCTTTGCGCGAATTGCTGCCGCTGCGGCAATTGTGTCGGCCGGGGAGGTGGGCTCTCCCGCCCGGTAAACCACCTCGCAGGGAAGATTCAACTTTTGGCACAGGTCCTCGCCCATGGGGCCGGACGCGGTTCGGATTAACAGGTTTTCGCGGTACGGTACCAAAAGCCGCATGGCCCGCTCTGCCTTTTCTCCGGATTCCGGCACCGCCCCCTTGGCACGGGCGGCGGCGAGAACGCGCTCGCCGTCGGTTCCCTTCAGGGCCACCTTGCCGCCCATGCCCGCGATGGGATTGACGATCAGCCCCAGCGCCTTAGCGTTATTCATGCTGCCGCTGGTATGCTCTCCACGTCACGGCCAACTGGTCCACTGATTCCACGGTGTCTTTTTCCAAGGGAGAAATAGGGCCGTTGTGTGGGGCGGTGAGAACGACCTCGGGCGTAGCGTACGCTTCGTCACTGATCTTTTTCAGCGCGGAAATATATTCGTCGATGTCGTCCTTGGAATAGGATTCCGTGGGCTCCGGCGTGTAGGGCTCGGGCACCACAAGGGGATGGTGGCTGGGGAAGAAGCGCTGGAACCCGAAATCCAGCATGTGGCGGTTCACATGCTCGGCGCCCACACCGGTTTCCTCCAAAAGCTTTTCAAAGCTGTACCGCACCTGCTCCAGACGGTTGGGGGCCTCCTCCGCCCAAGGCATGGTGATGCCCCGTACCTCGCCCAGGAGGCGCTTCATCATGTAGTTGTTATTCAGAATGGCAGCCTCGCCCACGGCCTTAAGTCCGTCGCGGCCAAGGCTCATCACCCAGGAATAGGCTCGCAGCACGGCCGCAAGAGAGCCTTGAAACTGGCGTACCTTTCCGATGGAAGCAGGGCCGTCGTAATCGGTAGAATAGCGCTGCCCGTCAAAGCGGACGCGGGGGCGGGGCAGGTATTGTTCAAGCTCCGCGCTCACGCACTGGGCGGCACAGCCGGGTCCCATGCAGCCGTGGGGAGAGGAAAAGGCTTTGTGGAGGTTGAAGTGGCACATATCCGCTCCCAGCTCCTTGGCCCGGACCAGACCAAACAGGCCGTTGTAATCCGCCATATCGCACACGCACAGTCCCCCGGCTTCGTGAACCACATCCACAAACTGGCGGACAATGGGGTTGAATACGCCTGTGTCCTCCGGGTTCGTGATAAAAATACCCGCCGTCTTTTCGGAAACCACCGCCTTTAGATTTTCAAGGCTGGGATAGCCGCTGTCGTCGGGATAAAGGCTGATGACCTCAAAACCCTTGGTGGCGGGTGCGGCGCCGTTCAATGGGTGGGAGAGGATGGTGGTGATGATTTGGGTGCGCTGTGTCTCCTCGCCCCGGTCACGAAAATACTGCTTCAAGATGGCTGCATTGGCGAAAATACCCTGCCCGCCGCCGCCTGCCTGAAAGGAGACGGCGTCCAGCCCGGAAATCTCTTTCATAATCTGCTCGAACTCATAGATGATTTTTAAGATGCCCTGAGCGGTGCTGTCCTCCTGATAGGGATGAAGCTCTGCAAATTTGGGAGAGCGGACAAACTGCTCGTTGATTTTGGGGCTGTATTTCATAGTGCAGGTGCCAAGGCCGATATCAATGTTGATATCCTGACCAATCGTCTCCTGGGATAGGCGCAGATAGTGGCGAAGCACTTGGGGCTGGGCCATTTCCGGCAGGGCGGGCTTTTGCGTCCGCCGCAGCCCAGCGGGCAGCAGCTCTTTTCCGGAGGAAACCCCGGCCTCTTTGGACACGTCCGGAAACAGAATGCCCCGGCTGCCGGGTACGCTCTGCTCGAAAATGATGGGCTCATCCCACTGTGCTTCATGGAAATTCCGCAGTTTTGAATAAGACACGTCGGTTCCTCCTTACAGAATTTTTTTGAGTGCGTCTGCCAGCGCGTCAATGTCGGAGAGCTCGGTTTTCTCCGTGACGCATACCAGCATGGACTGCCCCAGCTCCGGTAGCTCCCGGCTCAGGTCATAGCCGCCGAAAATTCCCGCGCCCAGCAGAGCCCGGTTGATTTCAGATACGGTTTTTCCGCAGTCGTCGAAATTCACCACCAGCTCCATAAAGCTGCGGCTTTCGGCATAGGGGAGCCGCACGCCCTTCAAAGAGAAAAGGGTTCTCTGGGCGTAATCGCTTTTGCACAGAATGTTTTCTCCTAGCTCCCGCATACCGTCCGGGCCCATCACCGCCAGATACACCGCCGCTGTGACGGCCCACAGTCCCACGCACGTCCCAAGATATTCCACGGCTTTTTCCCGGACGTAGTAGCTGGTGCGCTCCGGCAGGGCGCGGGCATAGCCAAACTGGCCTTTGGAGTTTTGAAAAATGCTGTACAGGTGGTGGGGATAGTTCATGACGTATTTTTCTTCCTGTCGGGTGGCCAGATAGCCACCCAAGCCCCCGCCATAGCTCATGTGGATGCCAAGGGGCTGGATGTCTCCGCAGGCGATATCCGCGCCGTATTCCGCCGGGGGTGAAGCAACACCCAGCGCTGAGGGGTCGGCGTAGACAATGTACTCCGCGCCGACGGAGTGGGCAAGCTTACCGACTTCCCCGCACTGCTCTTCAAAGAAGCCCAGAAAGGCCGGGTTCTGGATGAAAACGCAGGCTACATCGTCATGAAGCTTACTCTTGAGGTCCTCCAAATCCAGTTGACCGTCGGAGCGGGAAGCCACTTTCACCAGTGTCATCCCCTCGCAGTAGCACGAAAGCTGGGAATACAAACTGGGATTCATGACCGCGGGGACCAGAGCGGTTCCACGCCCATTGATGCGGCGGGCCATCATGACGGCGGTGGAAGCTGCCTGCCCGCCGTCGTAGGTGGGGAAGCCCACCACGTCCATGTCCAACAACTCGCCCATCATGCTGGTGAACTCGAAAAAGGTCTGGAGCTTTCCGTGGTCGGCGTAGGTATCCCCGCTGTAAGCGGTGAGAAATTCCGACCGGCCGTTGATCTCGTCGCACACGGCGGGAACGTGGTGGTTATAGCAGCCCGCGCCCAAAAAGCTGATATTTTCGTCACAGGAGCTGTTTTGGTTCAAAATGCCGTTTACATGTTTCTTAAGAGCCATTTCGGAAAGAAACGGCTCCGGCAGGTTTAAAGGCTGCTTCATCCGAACCTCGTCCGGAATAAAGGAATAGAGCTCCTCCACGGAATCTGCGCCGATGAAATCCAGCATCTCCCTGCGCACAGCGTTGTTGCTGTTGGGGATGTACGGATACTGCGTCATAGTGTCTGCCTCCTAATCGGTCTGCGGCCAATCGCCGCGTTTTAAAGGAATGGGATACCCGCGTTGTATCTGAACCTTGCGGCGAGGCTCAGGCGTGAAGAATATCAAATGTCTCGGGCAGAGTGCTGCCGCCGTCGATGACCATTTCCGCGCCGGTGATGTATTTCGCCTCGTCGGACGCGAGGAAAGCCACAAGATCGCCGATCTCCTCAATGTCGCACAGCCGCTTGAGAGGAATGAAGCCCGCCATATCCCGCAGCGCGCTCTCCGGGTCTTCGGGGCGGCTGTCGGCGGCCACCTGCTCCACCTTGGGCGTGCGTACCCAGCCGGGAAGCACCGCGTTGACGGTGATGCCATAGGGGCCGGCCTCATAAGCCAGCGCCTTGGTAAAGGAAAGCACAGCGCCCTTCGTCATGGAATAGGTGGTCTGGCCCTCGTCCACCACCTTCACGCCGGTGACCGAGGAGGTGTTGATAATGCGGCCGTACTTTGCCTTCAGCATATAGGGATACACCGCCCGGGCCATGTTCCAAACGCCGATGATGTTTACGCCGAAAATAAAGTCGCGGGTCTTCGTGTCCAGTTCCTCAAACCGGACGCGGCGGTTGACCCCGGCATTGTTAAAAAGAATGTCAATTCTGCCGTATTCGGCGGCCACCTCGTCCACCGCCCGCTGCACGTCCTCTAAGTTACTGACGTCCACGCGCTTTGCCGCGGCCTGATACCCCATGCTGCGAATCTCCTCTGCGGCTGTTTCCACCGATTCTGCAAAATCCATGAGAATTACGGTAGCGCCGTGTTTTGCAAGCACCTTGGCGCTTCCGTTGCCAATTCCCTGCGCGGCGCCGGTGACAATGGCAATTCTGTTGTCCAGCTTTCCCATAGTTAATCTCTCCTTAAAAAGTCTGCGTTCCAAGCGCAGTGTAATATTACGGTTTCGGAATTGCTCCCATTATATCGGGGCTTTCCCTGCTTGTATCCGACCAAGCGGCATAAACTAAAGCAACCAAACTTCTAAAAGCGCAAAATCTCCGGGCCATAAACACGGCCCGGAGATTTTTTCTGCAAAATATCGGAGAGTTTCTAAAAAATATTACGGTCAGCCGTCCACGGTCGGCGTTTACAGCAGGCCGCGCGCAATCTGCGACAGGCGGCGTATGCCGCTTTCCATCTCGCTCATGGAAAGATATCCGTAGGTCAGCCGCAGATGAGAGGTATAAAGCGGATCGTAAATACTGCCCGGCGGAACCAGAAGCTTTTCCTTCAGCGCAAGGTTAAAAATCCGCTCCGCAGAAAGCTGGTGCTTCAGCTTTACCCACACAAAAAAACCGCCGGTGGGCCGGTTCCACTCCGCCAGATCGCCGAAGAACTCTTCCAGCAGGCGCAGCATAAAGTCCCGCCGCTCCCGGAGCTGCGCTCTGGTGACGTTGATGCCCTCGTAATAAAGGCCGCTGTTCAAAAGCTCCTCCGTCACCTGCTGCGTGAGAACGCTGACGCCATAGTCCATCTGCATTTTGATGTCCGCCAGCCGGTCCACCACCGGCTCCGGCCCCACCAGCCAGCCCAGCCGCAGCCCGGGGGAGAAGCATTTGGACAGGCTTCCGATATACACCACGCCGCCGCTTTTATCCAGCGCCTTTAGGGGCGGCGGAGGCGGGGCGTCCAGCCACAAATCGCAGAATACGTCGTCTTCAATAATGGGCATATGCTGCTCCGCGCAGTATTTCAGCACCTCCAGCCGCCGCTCCTCGGGCATGACGATTCCCGTGGGGTTTTGAAACGTGGGAATGGTATACAGGAGAGAGCACACCCCCTCCCGGGGCTGATTGTGTATCATCCACGGTAAAATCCCGTCTTTGTCCATGGGAACGCCCGTCAGCGTGGCCGCGGCAGACTGGAGAATATTCAGGGACTTGAGATAAGAGGGAGACTCCATATACACAGCGGAGCGGGGCTGAACAATCCCGCTGGCAATCAACTGAAGCGCCTGAAGCGCGCCGGAAACAATTAAAATGCAGGAGATGGGGACGTTGATGCCGCTGCGCTTCAAATGGGCCTGCACGGCCAGCCGCAGCCCCGGCATCCCCAAAGGGTCCGGGTAATTCATAAAGAGCTTGCGCTCCGACAGGCTGGCCAGCGCCTTTTTCGCCAAATCCATCTGCACCAGCTCCGGGGAAAGCTCTCCCGTGCTCAGGCGGACGATACCTTCCTCAAATTCCAGATGGTTAATGGTCTGGACAGTGGGAATGTTGGAGCGAAAGCTCCCCGCCGTAATATATCGCTTCCAGTTGGGGGACTTGGCATGCATCAGCGCGGCCCAACTGTCGCTGGCAATCCGGGTGCCGCCGCCATAGTGCCGCTCGATCAGGCCCATGGCGGCCAGCTCGTCCATGGCCTCCACAATGGTGCTGCGGTTTACGCCAAAAAGCTGGGAAAGCCGCCGCTGAGAGGGAATGCTCTGGCCACTTACCCACTCTCCGCGTGAAATTTTCCCGCTGAAATAGCTGACAATCTGACTGTACAGAGGGACGCCGGAGGCGCGGTCCGGCATCCAGTTAATCAAAATGGGCTTGTCCTGATTTTCGTGTATGTCAGACATATGGCACCGCTCCCTTTCTGCAAACGCGATCCGGAACGCCCGGCGGCAGTTCTCCGGATCGGAGTTTTCCGCTCCGATATGTTTTGCTCATCTTAGCAGAGGAGAGCGGGAAAAGCAAGGCGCGGTTTGCCAAAAACCCACCGCCATAGATGGCAGTGCATATGGATGTTTTCAAGAGCCTGCAAATAAAAAGTCAATAGCAAATTCAGAAAAAGGTGCGACAGAAAATGAGTAGCAGAAAAAGGCCGCCGCCGAAGCGCCAGCCAAAAGTAAACGGGCAGAATGTTATTGGGAAAGGCCGGTTGAATCCATATCGACCGGTATGTCCAACGTATTCATGAATTCTTTCACCTTGCCGTAATAAATACGCAGGAACTTGTTGCAGCCGGCAGTCATGTAAACGTGGTAGGGTTTTCCTTCGGAGCGCTTTTTGTTCAGAAATTGAAAAACAGGATCGTCCGGCGGCGCTTTTTGAAGCAACACCGTCATGAGAATAAAGAGTGCTTTCCGCAGCTCTGGGGAACCGCGCTTGGAAGAACGTGTGCTTTTGGCTTCATAGGTTCCAGACTGGTTGGCACCGGGGTCAACTCCCGCAAAGGCCGTCAAAGAACCTTTGTGAGCGAAACGCCGCACATCGCCGATCTCCGCCATGAGCTGTGGACCAAGGGAATTGCCAACGCCGTACAGAGCCATCACCACGGGATATTCCGGCAGCTGCGCAGCAAGGTGATTCATTTCTGCGCGAAGCACCTCGACTGTTTTAGAGACCGTGTTGAGCTGCGTGATTGCCTCCTGCACCATCACCTTTGAGAGCGCATTCTTCGGCAGCATAGTGATCAGTTCTTTCGCCTCCCTGTGAATTTCAAAGGCTTTGGCGGCGCTGAAGTTATACCCATGCCGCTTGCACCATTTGCGGTAACGCTCGGCAAAGCCGCTATGGCTCATGCTCCGCACACAGTCCACATGCCAAAAGGACGCAGCAAAATCCACCCACTTCTGGCTTCCATCCGCACGGACGGGGCTGTCAAAGAGGGCGTTTACACCGGGATAGATCTGGTCGAGCAAGGCAATGAGGTTGTTCTTGAAAGCGGTTTTGTTCTTGGTATACAGACCGTATTGCCGATTTGCGGTTTTCAGTTGATAACGAATTGTATCCATAGAAGTATGTTGACGCAAATCACACCAATTGTCAAGACCGTACCGGGCAATTTTCATGGAATCCGCTTTATCGGTCTTGACCTTGCGCAGAGAGTTGTTCCCATATTCCTTAATGAGCAGCGGATTCACTGCGCTGACAAAAATTCCGGCATCGTGAAGCATTTGGGCGACAGGCTCATAGTACCGCCCAGTGTGCTCCAGCACCACTCTCGTTTCGCCTTTCAGACTTTTCAGCGTGCTTGCCAACTCGCTGAGTTCGCTGGAGGTGTGGCGTACCTCATAGGGCTTTACCACCAATTCACCAAATGGACGGACAACGGCAACCATGCTTTTGCCCTTGGAAACATCAATTCCGACTGCGTTCATAACCTACGCTCCCATCACAGATTTACAATTGGCTCCCCTCACTTGCGAGGGTTCCACCCTTTTCTTATTGCCGATTCTATCTGTTTGATGACACGAACGCACCGTACGGCGGCTCTACCTGCACAAATCGAACGCTGCGAACAAGAGGATGGCTGACTGACTTTCGAACGGACGCGAAGTCCTTGGAGGCATCCGTCAGACCTATTGTCCTCTTATTCTAACAGCTTAGGCAACAAGATGGTAAAAGACATGG
>DKLF01000104.1 GCA_002455655.1 Oscillibacter sp. UBA6647
TCAGGTGGGCGCATATTGCGGCCGCCTTTTTATTGTGCTCATTTTTCTGCCCTGAATTTTCTTGGATTTGGGGCTTGACTTTTGTTAGCAGGACTCCATTCTTCTTATATCGGTAACCCCGGTTCCTCATGGAGCGGGGGCTGCCTTCCTGGCTGGGCCGGACTTCCGACCGGCCTCTTTGCGGGGAGGAGTGCGCGAAAAAACGCCCGCGGAAAGCGTATTCATTTTCCGCGGGCGTTTCGCTCTTTACCCCTGCGCTCTTTCCACGCGGCGCAGGTTACGCAAAATTATGAGTTGGAGAATTATTTCTCCTCGTTGGAATAGGGCTCCAGGAAGGCATGGAAGTGACGCATGGGCAGGTTGTGCCCCCAGATGATGCGCATGTTGGGGATGCTCTCCCGATCTTCATAAAGGGCCTTGACGGCGGCGATGACATAGTCCAGATGCTCCTGAGTCAGGCGGCTGCGGTCAATGGCGAACCGAACCACGTTGGCAAGCTCGGCCTGCTGCTCCGGAGTCTTCAGATCATACTCCATGGAATAGTCACCCAGCTCAGAGACACGGATCCCGTAGCGGCGGATCAGCTCGAGGCTGAAGCCCTCGCCGGCAAAAGCCTCATGGCCGCGCTTGCCGTCGAAAAATTCGTCCATGTTGATGTACACGGCATGACCGCCGGCGGGCAGCACCACGCCCTTGACTCCGGCCTTGTAGAAGCCCTGCGCCAGATATTCGCACTGCTTCACGCGCTCATGCATATAGTTGAAGTCGCAGGACTCATATAGGCCCACAGCCAGCGCCAGAATGTCGCGGCCGCTCATGCCGCCGTAAGAATCGTTGCCATAGCAGGAGATCTGCTTGACCTTCAGCAGCACGCCCACGTCGGTCTTGACGGTGCCGTTTTCATTGAAGTCGGAGAAATTCTTCCAGAACAGCCCCTTGTCGCGGAAAGCCAGCATACCGCCCATGTTGGCGTGGCCGTCCTTCTTGGCGGACATGGTGAAAGCGTCGCAGTAGGAGAACATCTCGGTGGCAATCTCGGCGATGGACTTATCGGCGTAGCCGTCCTCGTTCATCTTGATGAAGTAGCAGTTTTCCGCCCAGCGGGCCACATCGAATACCAAGGGAATATCGTACTTGTGCGCAACCCGGTTAATCTCCTTGATATTGGCCATGGAAACGGGCTGGCCGCAGATGGGGTTATTGGTGATGCAGGTAAAGATCAGGGGTACGTTTTCGGAACCCACGGCCTGAATCAACTGCTCCAGCTTGTCAATGTCCATGTTGCCCTTGAAGGGGTTCTTTGCATAGGCTCCGCCCTCGGGAGTCTGATAGAGCAGTTCTTTGTGATACAGATTCCGGGGCACGGAGCCCATCTGCTTGATGTTGCCCTCGGTGGTGTCGAAATGGCCGTTGGAGGGGATGGTAAAGACCTTTCCGGGATGCCGCTGGGCCAAAATTTTCTTAACAATTTCCATCAGCACAGACTCGGCTGCGCGACCCTGCTGGATGATAAAGCTGTTGGGCCGCTCCATCTGAGCGGCGCCGCCGTTGAACAGGCCGCCCTCGTACTCGCAGAGATAGACCTCATCCATCATCTTCTCCACGTCCCGGCAGTCGGTGCGAACCAGATCGACAATCTTCTTCCAGTTCTTCTCACCGCCACGCTCAAGAATGTCGCGGAAGGTATCCAGCAGAACGTAATAGCCAGTGTTGCGGCCATAGGCCTCGTCACCCAGGAACAGGGACGCCCACTGCTGGTTGGTCATGGCGGTGGTGCCGGAGTCGGAAAGCATATCGACCGTCAGCATGCCGGAGGGGAAGGCGAACTCATTGTAGTGGGTGGCCTTCAGCGCACGCTCACGTTGCTCCAACGTCACATCGGGAACATCACGAACCGCGAAAGTAAAGTGATGAGGAGCGGGAACGTTCAGAGAATATTTGTTAGACATAGTGCTTTACCTCCATAATTTTTCGGCGCAGTGCGCCTTGTTATGGATACTCCGGTCGTCAAAACACAGGGGTCCCAAGCCCTGCTTTTCGCCTGGCGGACAGTATCTTCCTAAGAAAGATGCAGGAACATAACAGGAAAGCGGGAATATCCTTACAGGACCGCGATGACTTCGATTTCTACCAACGCGTCCTTGGGAAGACGAGCGACTTCAATTGCAGAGCGGGCAGGAAATCCGCTTTCGGTGAAAAAGGTGGCGTACACCTCGTTCATGGCGCCAAAGTCATCCATGTTTTTCAGGAACACGGTGGTCTTGATAATGTGGTCCATGCCGGTGCCGGCTTCCTCTAAAATAGCCTTGACATTGGTCAATGACTGCCGGGTCTGGGCCTGGACACCCTCGGGAAACACGCCCGTGGCGGGGTCAATGGGCAGCTGCCCGGAGGTGATGACCAGTCCGCCCGCCTGCACGGCTTGAGAGTAAGGCCCGATGGCCGCAGGGGCCTTGGTTGTACTAACAATCGCTTTCATTGGGAATCCTCCTTCGCTTTGTAATAAAATTTTATCACTCTTAAAAATTTTGTCAATTAAAATATCGTTAATTTATCATATTTGTCTGATTAAACATTTTTATTTTTAAAATATTGTTCAATACTTATAAATTATGTTCTAAAGTGCAAATTTATTATTATTATAGTTAGGATGATTTTTTATTTTGACAAAAAAGTGACGAACATATATAATGAAGATAAAGATCACAGCAAAAATATGAACTGAGGTGAGTGCATGCCCGAGATCCCCAACCCCCTTCTCCTGCCGTATGTGAAACTCACGGAGTTCCTCGGGCGCGCCCTAGGCTCGTCCTACGAGGTTGCTCTCCACGATTTGACAAATAAAGAACGCTCGATTATTGCCATCGCCAACAATCACATCAGCGGGCGGGAGATCGGCGCTCCCCTGACCAACATCGCCTTGAGTATTTTAAAGGACAAGAGCTACGAAACCTCGGACTACCGCCTGAATTACTACGGGGTCGCCATCAACGGCAAGACTTTGCGGTCCAACACGCTGTTCATCAAGGACAACGGCCGGCTGATCGGTATGCTCTGCATTAACTTTGACGACAGCCAGTTCCGGGCTGTCAGCAGCCAGATAATGGGCCTGTGCCACCCCGACTTTTTTGTGGAGGACTTTGTTTCTCAGTTTGGCCCCGGGGCAGTGCCAGCCGAGCAGCGGATGCCTGAAAAATTCGGCAATTCCGCGGAAGCTGTGGCAGCCGACGCCGTCAGCGGCGAGCTGGAGCTGCTGGGGGTGACGGCAGAGCGGCTGACCTCCAACGAACGTCTGCAAATTCTCACCAAGCTGGAGTCCGACGGTATCTTCTTGCTCAAGGGTGCGGTAAAAGACGTGGCCGAAGGGCTTTGCTGTTCTCAGGCCAGCATTTACCGCTATCTGTCCCAGATCAGAAACAGTAAACACGCCGAGATGCGATAACGCGCCCGGCATACGCTTTTGAAAGGCGGGCGGATACGCCCTCTTTTTCATGAAGAGGAGGTTTCCCATGCTTGTGCCACTGACTGCGCCCACCCAGATTCCCGCGTTTTCCACGGCCTGTTCTCATGAGCACGTCTTTGGCTCCCGGGCGCTGACCGCTCTTCGGGCTTATGGGCTGGGAGATGTCCGCGCCCGCTTTTACCTGTGCGTGGAAGACGGCTTACCCGCCGCTGCGCTGTACCTATCCGGCGGCGTGCTGTCAGTCTCCGCCGACGGCCGGGCTAACCCCGGAGAAATCGCAGCCTTGGTGCGGGCGGAGCACGTGGGAGAAATCGACGCAGACTGGCCGTTGACCGACGCGCTTCAGCGCCTGTTGGGCGGCACAACAGACAGCTCGTATTTCATGGTGTACCGGGGCGGACCCCCGCGAGAGAGATTCCCCGGTCTTGTTCCCGGTGAGCTTCGGACGGTGTTCAGTATCCTCCAGCAAAGCCACGAATACTATCGCCAGCACCTCCAGTATGAAGACTGGTCCGCCGATCTGCGCCTGCGCCTGTCCATGGGACTCGCGGAGGTGTGGCAGTTGGAGGTTGACGGTCGGCCTGTCGGCACAGGGAGCATCGCCTCCGAGGACGACGAATGCGGTGTCATCGCGGCAGTGGCGGTGGTTCCGGAGTTTCGCCACCGGGGTTTGGGCGGCTGCATCAGCCGCTTTCTGACAGGTCGTATTCAGGAAAAAGGAAAAACGCCTCGCCTGATCTCCGGCTACAACGACGTGGCGGAGCTGTATCGTCGGGTGGGCTTTGAAACCTGCGGTCGCTGGGGCGAGCTATACCTCTAATTCATCATGAAAGCGGAAAGGACAGAGGATATTCCTCCGTCCTTTCCGCTTGGTTTTTTATTCAGTTCAAAAAGTATGCTGCCGTCCCCTTCCCCTCACTCTCACCACGGAAGAAAACAAAGACCCGACTGTGTGCACCGTCGGACAACAGCCCTAAAAGTGAAATCTCCGCCGCGCTTCCTCCCGCAGGGACGGCACGCGCCGCACCACCACCAGCGGAATAGAAAGACCCACGCAGGCCGCCAAAACCACCAGTGACCAGCCCGGGGACCACAGGTCATGCAGATACAGGTCTGTGCAGGCCTCAACGCCCACGCAGAAAAGCCCCGCGGCCCCAAGGCACAGCATGGCGGTGGTCAGCATGGAGTGGCCCCGGCGCAAAAGCCAGCTCAGGGCGCACACCACCGCCGCCGCCACTGCCAAAAGCGGCACCCCAAGGCCCCAAAACCATTCCCAGCCGTCCAGCGCCAAAGCGATCAGGGCCACATAGACCGCCACCGCGCCCACGTCCGCGGTGAGCCGCACCCAGAGAGGGACCCAGCGGTTTACAAGCAGCGGCAGCACCAGCCAGACCCACAGCATCGCCGCCGCGCCCACCACAAACAAATACCACTGGTGTTCCGGCTTCAGCGCCAGATTCAACAGTGCACAGCACACGCTGACCGACGCCAGCATAGACGTGAGCAGCAGAGCCGCCGTCCGTTTTGAAACCGGAGCCACCTCTGCCCGCCGGGCAGGAAAAAAGGGCGGATGCTCCGCTGCCGGATCAGCGCCGGGGTCGTGCACCTCCGTGCCGCACAAAGGGCAGTCCTTCACATCGGCGCTCAGCTCCACGCCGCAGTGTACGCAATATGGCATGTTTACGTCCTCCTTTCGGGGTTTGAGCGGTTGCTCTCAATGCGCACAGGCAACCCCTCCCGCAACAGAAAGCGAAAAAAGTCCCGCTCCGTCTCCGCGTCCGCCTGTGTCCCCGCCACAGTGATTTCCATGATGTTGCCAAAGCTGACGGAGGCCACATGTGGCCGGGGAACGGTGGCCTGCCCCAGCACCACCTCCATGTGGTGAATGTGGGGCCGCATGGCCTCCGGCATGGGGATCGCGCCGGGATTTGTAAACGTGGCGGAATAGGGGCGCACCCCCCGGGTTCGATAATGATAGGCCACAACTGAGTTTTTTACCACACGGGGCAGCAGCTGCAACGCCGTGTTGGACTGATAGCGGACGTTGCGGGTAATCTGCGCCCGCATCTCCTGCGGCGAAATGTGGAGCCGCATATAGTGGCGCACCTGCGCCGCCACCTCCGCAAGACTGTACTCCCCCAGCGCCGGGTCAAACCCTGGCTGAACCGTGACCAGAAAATTCCGCAGAGTTTCCGACGGAAACCAGGGCCGCAGATTCACAGGCACCGCCAGCGTCACAGGCAGCATCTTGTGATAGTTCTCCCTCCGCTGTTTTTCCGCCAGCACCAGAAGAAGCACCGCTGCCAGATACTCCGTCACCGACACGCCGTAGCTCCGGGCTTTCTCCAGAAGCTTGTCCAGCGGCACAAAGCCCATGGTGACATGAAACGTATAAAACGGCTCCGCCTGCCCCAGATTTTGATAGGCTTTCTGAATCAGCGGCAGCCTGCGGGCAGCGGGACCCACATAGCGGGCATAGGCGTCCTCCAGCTCCTCGGGCCTGGGCGGTTCATTTAAATCCAGGATTCCCTCTTCCACAGGAACAAACACACCGGTTTGGCGCAGATATTCCGCCAAAAGCGTCTTAAAAAAGGTAATCGCGCCCGCGCCGTCCGACAGGGCGTGAAACGCCTCAAAGGAAATGCGGTTTTGATAGCGGTAAAACCGGATCAGCCACCCCGCGTCCTCATGAAACCGAAAGGGCTGACAGGGGTCCGCCACATCCTCCTTCAAAAAAGGACCGGGGGCGGTGTTTGGCTCGAAATAGTACCAGAATACGCCCCGGCGAATCCGCACCGCAAAGCCGGGAAACCGGGGCAGCACCGCGTCGATGGCCTTTTGCAGCGCGGCGGGATCCACCGGTTCGGTCATCACGGCGGAAAACCGATAGACGGCGGAATACTCCTCCCGCTGAAGCGCGGAGTACAGCACGCCCGCGTTGTCCAGCTTGTACCATTGCTTTTTTGTCGCCATGGCGGCTCCCTCCTTCTTTAGTTCCATTTGCGCCTCCGTCCGGACCGCTTTCGCTTTCCCTGCCGGGATGGCAAACGCGGCGGCTTATCTGAATAATTGTATCATGAGCCGCCGCCCACCGCAAGAACGCATTGACCCGCCGCCCGAATTTCCCCGGAATAAACGGAAAAAAGCGTGTCATTTGGGGAAAACTATGCTATCATGATGCCATCATTGAAAAGGAGGGCGCATCATGGACCAGTCCCGCAAGGTATTCAAGGCCGCGCTTGCCCAGCAGCGCAAATCCGCAGAAACCCGCCGCTTGGCCCCCGCCATGCGAGTGCTCAAGGCCCTCCACAGCGCGGGAGCACCGGAAGCAATGACGGTGGAGGAGCTGGAGCGCCAGCGCCGGAGTCAGGAGCTTTTGGGCAATCTCACCGCCGACATGGCGGACATGAGCTGGGAGCCGTTTGACCTTGCCGGAATGCCTGCGGCGTGGATGCGCTTGCAGCGGCCCCACCGGCGCAGGCGCGCCGTGCTGTACTGCCACGGCGGGGGCTATACCAGCGGAAACCTTGGCTATTCCAAGGTGCTCTCCTCCAAGCTCACCAAGGCCACGGGCTTTGATGTTCTGACCTTTGAATACCGCCTTGCCCCGGAGCACCCATACCCGGCGGCGGTGGAGGACGGGCTGCGTGCGTGGGATTATCTCATGCGCCTAGGCTACGGTGCGCGGGACGTGGTGGTGGCGGGAGACAGCGCGGGGGGAAATCTCGCGCTGGTGCTGTGCCACCGGCTGAAGGCCGCCGGTCGGATGCTGCCCGCCGCCCTGATCCTCATGTCCCCGTGGACGGATATGACCGCCTCCGGTCCCTCTTACACGGAACGAGCCGAGATTGACCCCATGCTGACGCTGGAGTATATCCACGCTGTGCGGGAAGTATACGCCGGGAAGGAAAATCTGCGCAGCCCCAGCCTTTCCCCCCTGTTCGGAAATTTTGCGGACTTTCCCCCCACGCTTGTGCAGGTGGGGTCCTATGAAATTCTCTATTCCGACGCGGAAGCGCTGTGCCATGCCATGAAGGCAGCGGGCGCGGAGTGCCGTCTGGAGGTCTGGGAGGACATGTGGCATGTGTTCCAGATGTTCCCCATTAAAAAGGCGGCGGCGGCTATGGAGCAGATTGCCCTGTTCCTTCTGGAACTGCTCTGAAATTCATCAATCTGAAAATTTACGCCCGTCCCCGCAGATTCCAGTTGATAATTTGAAAAATTTATAGTAGAATAGATACACTTTGAATGAAGTCCTCCGCTTGCAGCCGCGGAGCCGGTCTCGCGCAATGGACGCCTGCTAATCATGTCAGGCGGGGAACCGAGCAGCATCGTGCGGGATGTTCCATGTGCCGCGAGGGCGCCGGTTCCGTGGCTGCAAACGGAGGACTTATTCTGTCTTTTTGAAAGGAGGCGGTGGTGTGTATCAGGCTTTGTACCGCAAGTGGCGGCCCAAAACCTTTTCCGATGTGATTGGCCAGGCCCACATCACCGAGACGCTGAAGCGTCAGGTGGCGGAGGGGCGCACGTCCCACGCCTATCTCTTCACCGGCACCCGGGGCACCGGCAAAACCACCTGCGCGAAAATTCTCGCCAAGGCGGTGAACTGTGAAGACCCTCAGGACGGCGATCCCTGCAACCGCTGCCCAAGCTGTCTGGGAATTGAAAACGGCACCTTTTTGGATGTTTTAGAACTGGACGCCGCCTCCAACAACGGCGTGGATCAGGTCCGCGCTTTGCGGGACGAGGCGATTTATTCCCCCGCCAACGTGAAAAAGCGGGTCTACATCGTGGACGAGGTTCACATGCTTTCCGTGGCGGCGTTTAACGCCCTTCTGAAAATTCTGGAAGAACCGCCGGAGCATTTGATGTTCATTCTGGCCACCACGGAGCTGCACAAGGTCCCGGCCACGATCCTCTCCCGCTGCCAGCGGTATTCCTTCAAGCGCATTCTTCCCCGGGAGGTGGCGGGACGGCTCTCATACGTTGCGCAGCAGGAGGGCATCGACCTTCACGACGACGGCGCGGAGCTTTTAAGCCGCCTTGCGGACGGGGCCTTACGGGACGGACTTTCCCTGTTGGACCAGTGTGCGGCGGCAGGCGGCGTGATTGACGCCACGGCCGTGCTGGACGTGCTGGGTCTTGCGGGAAATCTTCAGACCGCCCAACTGATGGAGCACATTTTACAGCGGGACGCGCAAGCGGCCCTGCTGCTTTTGAACCGGCTTTACGACGGGGGCAAGGACGTGGGTGCTGTTTTGAGCGAGCTGTCCGTCCTGACCCGGGATTTGCTGCTGCGGCGAACGGCCCCGGAGGGGGGCGCGGCGCTGCTTTCCGGAGGATACGACTCCGCGGCGCTGGACAAGCTCCAAAAAGACGCGTCCGGAAGCAGGCTTTTGTATCTGGCAACCACCTTGCAGCGGGCCTCCGCAGACCTCTATTACAGTTCCAACCGCCGGACTGACGCAGAGCTGTGCCTTCTGCGGCTGTGCGACGAATCCCTCTCCGGGGACCTCACCGCGCTCACCGCCCGGATTCAGAAGCTGGAGGACTCGCTGGAACGACTTCCCACTCTGCTTGGCAAAAATCAGCCGGAGTCAACCGGACAGGTCCGTGCGGCCCCCGTGGAAAAAACCGCCCCTCCCAAGGCCGCGCCCGTTTCAAGACCCGCTTCGGCGGTAAAATCTCCTCCCGCTTTCGCAGACAGCCCGCCTTGGGGCGAGGAACCGCCCCTGCCGGAGGAGCCGCCCATTGACGACCGCAGCGCCCCTCCGTGGGAAGACGCTGATGCGCCAATTGCCCCACCCCCCGAAGCGGCTGCGCCGATCCCGAAGCGGGTGGAAGCATCCGTTCCCGCAGTCTCACAGGAGCCGGCGGCGGCGACCCCGGAAGTTTCTTCTCCCCCGCCAGGGGCTGCTTCTCCCGCTTCCTTGGAAAATGCGGGGGGCGCTGAGTGGTGGCACGCTCTTGCGGAGGAATGCAAGGGCCGCCTTCCGCCCATGTACCGGGTATTTCTGGACCGGTGCAGCGGCGAGCTGAAGGACAGCGCGCTCACCATCTTCGCGCCGGATGAAATCACCAAGGGTCGGCTGGACAACGACCGGGTCTTGGGCGCACTTCAGGAATTGTCCGCCCTTCGGGCCGGTGGGCCCGTCACGGTGCGGCTCACCGTGGGCGACGGCCCCGCCTCCTCTCCGGAGGACAAGCTGGAGGATTTGATCCGCAGGGGAAGCCGATTGGACAACTTCACCATCCGATAAATGCGGCGCGTGCTTTTAGCCGCGTTTTAAAGCCGGGGCGCGTTCGCGTGCGTCCCCGCCTGCAAACATACACTTTAAACAAATTTGAAAAGGAGCCTTGCTTTATGAGTTACAGTGCCCGCCGTGGATTTACCAACGGCAGTATGCGCCCCTCCGGGGCCGCCCGTCAGCAGGAGATGCAGCAGAAGATTCAGGAGATGCAGGAGGCCATGAACACCGCCCAGAGTGCGGTTGAGGTTCAGGAATTTACTGCCAGCGTGGGCGGCGGCGCAGTGGAGGCCAAGGTCAACGGGAAAAAGGAAATCCTGTCCGTCAACATCAAACCCGAGGCCGTGGACCCCGAGGACGTGGAGATGCTTCAGGACCTGATCGTTTCCGCTGTAAACGAGGCGCTGCGTCAGGCGGGAGACGCCATGGAGGCCAGCCTGAACGACATCACCGGCGGCATGGATCTGGGAGGCTTCTCCCTGTAAAACATCGCGTAAAAAGTCCGCAGGCTGTGCTTGCGGACTTTTTTGCAAATTGGAGGCACGATGAAAAAAACTGCTTTAAAGCTACTTTCCGCCGCTCTATCCCTGACCCTTCTTTTGGGGGCGGCAGGCTGCGGGCAAAGGCAGGCGGCAGACCCAGAGGGGCCTGCCAAGCTCGCCTACGTTCCGCTGGACGACCGCCCGGACAATGTGGAGCGGGCGGTGTATCTTGCGGAGTCTCTGGACTATAAGCTGCTGCTGCCGGATTCCGCGCTTTATGCCACAAAACTGGATAGTCAGCCCCTTAACCCCAACGGGGAACAGTCCGGCGACCGGGCCGCGCTGTACGAGTGGGTGCTCCGGCAGGAGGCGGAGGGCTGCGACCGCTACATTCTCTCCTTGGACCAGCTTCTCTCCGGAGGCTTGGTGGGCTCCCGGGCCCTTGCGGGGGAAAATCCCGTCACACTGTCGGATGGAACAACGCTTACGGAGACGGCGTTGCTGGAAAACCTTCTCTCCGTTCTCTCACAAGACGAAAACAACCGGGTCTGGCTGTTGGACAGCGTGATGCGTCTGGCTCCCACGGTGGGATACGGCGGCTTTGGCCTGAACGAATACGCCGCCCTGCGAAATTACGGCGCGATGGCCCGCCCCCATTTGGCGGGAGACGATCTGCGCGTCGACCTCATCACGGCGGACTACCGTCTGGGGACCGACGGTCAGCCGTTGGCTGTCCAGTCCGCTGAGCCGCTGCCGGAGGGAGCGCTTTCCCAATACTTGTCCGCGCGGGAACGAAAGCTCAATCTGGGCGCGCATCTGCTGGACCTGCTGGACGATGAAACCCACAAAAATTTTAGTGTCTTAATCGGTGTGGATGACTCCTCCTTGGAGGACAGCATTCAAAAAAACGAGATTGCCTACCTCTCCGCCCATCTGCGGGAGGGAGACTGGCTCCTCTCCGGGGTGGACGATCTGGCGTTTAAAGCCATTTCCGCCCTGTATCTGCAAGACTGCGGGTGGGAGGGAGCGAAGGCGTCTCTTCGATACATCGGGGGACTGGAAGCAGAGCCCGCCTGCGCCTATGACTATCAGCCTTTAAACGTGGTGGTGGATCAGCATCTGGAGTTTTTCAAGCTGGAAAGCCTCTCCGGAACCAGAGGGGCGGACCTGCAAATTCTGGTGCTCACCGCTCCGGCGGAGCCGGAGCGCACCGGGGACTATGCATGGGCGCTGAACAACGCACTTGCGGAAAACCGAAAAAACAAGCTCCCCACCATTTTGATTGACGCGTCCAACGACGCTTACGGCACCGTGATACACGACGCGCTGACGCAGCAAGCGGAGCTGAGTGTTCTTTTGGCCTATTCCGGGTTTTTGGACATGGCCATTGTCACCGGCACGGCTTTGTCCCACGGGGTGGCGCGGTATGCCTGGCTGACCCACTCCCCCTCCCCCGAGACAAACGACGCGGCCAACACCGCCTTTGTGAAGTCTCTGTCCGACGGGGTCATCAAAGACTTCGCCTTCCGCAACACCGTGCGCAACGACCTGTACGCCTACGTCCGGGAGGATCTGGGAGGCAGCCCCGACAATTTCTATCGGCCTGAAATTGACTCGGCAGCGGTGCTGGCCCGGCTGGAAACAGATATGCAAGGCTCCGCCGCGCCGGTGCTTGCCAATTTCAGCGGCGGGAAACTGATCACCAGTCTGTCCCCGTGGGTGGAAGAGGACTGCGGCACGCTGACGATTTCCAATTACCGTTTTCCTTGGAACCGGGTCTTTGAAATCGGCATGGACATTGACCGGGAGACAACCGCACCGGAGCCCTGAAAAAACGGAGCGCCGTGGGAAAATCCCACGGCGCTCCGCTTTTTTCATTTATGAGCCCGCGCGTGCTTGACCAGCTTACAGCTCCTTGACGGTGTAGTACACAGCTAGAATAAAAATCGCAATACCCAGCACCCAAATGGCATAATAGGCAATGGTAGCGCTGAGCAGAGACAGCACCACAGCAGCGGCGGAAAGCCCGCAAGAAACCATCAGGACCGTGCCGTCAGTATCCTTGGGAAGAATCCGAAGTGCACCAAGCATTCCGTCTGTCCGCTCCAGCTTCCGCGCCGCCATAAACGCGGCAGCCAGGAAAATAAGATAGACACAGGCGCCCGCGATCACAAGAACCTTCCACTGCTGGCTACCAATCCCATGGCGGCAGACCCATGTGGCAAACAGGCCCGTCCCCAGAATCGTCATGGCAAAAAAGCACTCCCGCGCGTACAGACACCAGAGCACCCCAAGCAGCATAGCAGCCGCCGTCAGCACGGTGAGCACGGTCACGCCGGTGGGGTACACCGCTTTGACCATCCAATTTCCGGCGGAGAGAAACAAGCCCGCAAACACCGCCGTCCAGACCACCGTTTGCTTCCAGCCCCGCTCTTTTCTCCACAGCACAGCCAAGACCACACCCAGCGCCAGCAGCGCCGCGCCAATTCCCATCAGGGTTGGCATGGCCGCGTCCCAGCCCAGCATCTGGTCTATATTGCCGTTGACATAGTATTTTCGAACCATCAGCAGATAAATTTCCGCCAGACAGCCTCCGATAAAAAATTTAAGCGCACCGTTGAGGGGCGCGTTGTTCCGCTTCAGTTCTTCCCTGTCCCTTTTTTGCATATATCGCAACCTCCATGGGTTTTTCAAAATCAGCGCCGAGAAATGCCCACGCATACCGTGTTATTCTAGCAGATTGTTCATCTCTTTGCAAGGGCTTTGGTGAAAAAAGCGAAGAGGGGCGGCTTCCCCGCTTGTTTGACCGGCAAAATCGTGCTATACTGATAGTTCTCAAAGCGCTAGGTTTTTATCAAACTTTTAATATGAGGAATACACACATGAGACGTTTGCTTGCCGTCGCGCTGTGCGCGGCGCTGATCACGGGTCTTTCCTCCTGTGGACAGGAGGAAGGCACCTCCTCCGAATTTTATGCCATGGACACCAATATGTCTGTCACCGCCTATGACGGCAACGCACAAAACGCCGTGAGCGCGGTGCGCGATGAGCTGTACAGTCTGGACCTGCGTCTTTCCCGCACGCGCATAGACAGCGCCATTTCCCGGCTGAATACCGGGGTGGGCCTGCCGGCGGAGGAAACGGATATCTCGCAGCTTATTACCTCCGCAATTGAATACAGTGACGCAACCGCCGGCGCATTTGACATTACCGTGGC
Source organism: Oscillibacter sp. UBA6647 (assembly GCA_002455655.1). GTDB lineage: Bacteria > Bacillota > Clostridia > Oscillospirales > Oscillospiraceae > Oscillibacter. The sequence goes on from DKLF01000104.1 coordinate 13,411, forward strand.
CCCGCTGGTTTCCGCCTGGGGCTTTACCACAGACCACTATCAGATTCCCAAGCAAAAGGAATTGGACCGCCTGCTGCCCCATGTGGGAAGCAGCCACATTCTCTTTGGCGGGGATGGTACAATTACCCTGGACGGGGGGACGAAGATCGATCTGGGCGGCATCGCCAAGGGGTATGCCTCCGACCTGTGCGAGGGGATTTTATCCGAAAGCGGCGTGACAAGCGCCATGGTATCCCTGGGGGGCAACATCTATGTCCGGGGCAGCAAGCCGGACGGGAGCGCCTGGCGAGTGGGCGTACAGGACCCCAAAAAACCCTCCGGCTTTGCGGGCGTTCTCTCACTGACGGATGCCTACGCCGTTACCTCCGGCGGCTATCAGCGGTATTTTGAGGAAAACGGCAAACGCTATCACCACATTCTAAACCCCGCCACCGGCTATCCCGCCGAAAGCGGCCTCACCTCCGTCACCGTGGTAGCTCCCGCAAACGGAGACAAGCACGGCAATGGCCCCGGTCACGGCACCATGTGTGACGCGTTTTCCACCGCCCTGTTTGTGATGGGGGAGGAAAAGGCCGTGGAGTTTTGGCGCTCCGGCGTCTATGATTTTCAGCTTGTGCTGGTGACAAAGGACGGTCGGGTTCTTGTGACCGACGGCCTTGCGGACAAATTTCAGCAGGAGGACGGCAGCGGCTATGCCTATGAGACAGTCTCCGGAAATCCGGCCTAAGCCCGCCGACGCGCTGGTGGCGCTGGCCGTCGTTCTTCTGGCCGCCGCGCTGGTGCTGGGCGTGTGGGGGCGCGGGACGGGAAGCGGGCTTTCCGCCGTCATCTCCGTGGACGGGCGGGTGACCGAGACGGTAAATCTCTCCCTTCTTTCCGGGCCGGAGGTGCGGGAGCTGACGGCAAATGGCTATACCCTCCTTCTCCGCCTGTCTCCCGACGGGGCGGAGGTATTGGAGGCGGACTGCCCCAATCAGGTGTGCGTCCGCACCGGGGCGATCCACCGGGCGGGACAGAGCGTGGTGTGCCTCCCGGCGCGGATTTCGGTTATGCTGGCGGGAACCACGGATGACGGCGTGGACGCCGTGCTGGGGTGATGGAATGAAGCTGACAACAAAACAACTGACACTGTGCGCCGTACTCACCGCGCTGGCGCTGGCGCTGGGCTATGCGGAAAATCTGCTTCCCCTGTCCCTTGCCATTCCCCTGCCGGGGGTGAAGCTGGGGCTTGCCAATATCGTCACCGTTTTCGCGCTGTATGCGCTGGGCGCAGGGCAGGCACTTTTAATTCTCATCGCCCGGTGCACGTTGGGGGCGCTGTTCGCTGGAAATGTGAACGCGCTGTTGTTTTCCCTGCTGGGCGGGCTTTGCGCCATGGGGGCCATGTTCCTGCTGTCCCGATTCCGGCCTTTGTCGGTATACGGCGTGTCTGTGGGCGGCGCGGCGGCTCACAACTGCGGTCAGGTGGCGGCTGCGATTTTGACGCTTGGCAACGCGGCCCCTCTCTATTATCTTCCCCTTCTGCTTGGGGTATCCCTGTTTACCGGGGCTTTGAACGGCTTTGCGGCGGGACTTTTGTTCCGGGCGCTGGAGCACACCTCTTTAATGAAAGCGTGAGCGTATGGACAGGAAAGACATCAGCAAAAAGGACCAGATTATTTTGCAGCAGCTGGATGTAATCCGCGCTATGTCGGAAAACAATCTTCGCCGGATGGAGACGGATTTCTGGGGCCATCCCTCGGCTTCGCCGAAGCCTGCGGAACCGAAGGCCCCGCTTGCGCCCCCTCCCGCACCTCCGCTGAAAACCGGCGGAGCAAAAGAGAGCGGCGGCACCGCCTCCTCCACCGGAAACGATGAAGGGGCTCCTGCGGAGCAGCCCGCTCCGCCACCGGAGAAAATTGAAGACTTACAGGCGGAACTGGACGGCTATATCGGCCTGACCGCCGTAAAAAAAGAGGTGAAGAACCTCATTGATCTGGCCACGGTTCACCAGCTTCGCAAGGACCACGGCCTGCCGGTGGCAGATCTGAGCCTTCACATGGTCTTCTCCGGCAATCCGGGCACGGGCAAAACCACCGTGGCCCGGCTGATGGCCCGCATTTACCACAGCCTTGGCATTCTCTCCAGAGGCCATCTGGTGGAAGTGGACCGCAGCGGCCTTGTGGCCGGGTACGTGGGCCAGACCGCCATTAAAACCGGCAAGGTCATCGACGCAGCCCTTGGCGGCGTGTTGTTTATCGACGAGGCCTACGCCCTTAACGGCAGGGCGGAAAACGACTTTGGACAGGAGGCCATCGACACCCTCCTCAAGGCCATGGAGGACCACCGGGACGATCTGGTGGTTATCGTCGCCGGGTATGACGGACTGATGGACGACTTCGTCCACTCCAATCCCGGCCTTGAATCCCGTTTCAACCGCTTTTTACACTTTGAGGACTACACCCCGGAGGAGTTGCTGTCCATTTTTGATATTCAGTGCAAAAAGGGCTGCTATCAGCCGGAGGAGGAAACCCGGCGGCTGGTCCGGGAGTTTATCGCGGAGGAAAACGCGGATTCCATCTCTTTTGGCAACGCCCGGGGCGTGCGGAATATTTTTGAGCGGCTTCTGGTGAATCAGGCCAACCGGCTGGCGGCCATGGAAACCGTGTCTCGGGACGACCTGATGAAAATCACTCCCCGGGATGTTCGCGCGGCGCAGGGACTTCCGGAGCCGACGACGGAGACCACGGCGAACGCCGCCGGATCCTCTCCAGAGGGAGAGCGCCCCTCCCAAGAAACCGAACCCCCTACGGAGGACGTCACACCCACAGACGGTGCCGAAACTCCCGGAAAGAAAACCGCCGAGCCGTTAGACCCGACAGAAAAAAACAGCGAGAAGAACGGCAGTTGCGCAGCCTCGGTGGAAACTCCCGCCGAGGACGGGAAAAACTTATAATAAAAGGACTGTGCTTATGAAAGTATTGGTGCTGGCCCCCAAATCCCGCTATGACGCTTTTCGTCCAGACCTTCCCGCCGCCAAGTCAGCAGAGCTGGTTTTTTGTGATCGCGAGGGAACCGAGGCGGAGTGGCTTGCGGCCGCAGGCGATGCGGACGCGCTGTTTGTCATACCAGTGACCCCCGTGTCGGCGGAACTGATTTCCAACATGCCTAATCTGAAGCTGATTCACTCCGAGGGCGTGGGCTTTGACCGCATTGATCTGGAAGCGGCTCGCGCCCGGGGCATTTACGTGTGCAACTGCGCCGGATGCAACGCGGCGGCAGTTTCCGAGCTGTCCGTGACCTTGATGGGCATGCTGCTGCACCGGGTTCTATGGGGCAACCGCATGGTTCGCGCGGGTAAGCAGGCCGGGGCCGTGCGGCTGGTGGAGCAGGACGTTCCCGCAGATTTGTCGGTTTCCACCGTGGGTCTGGTGGGCTTCGGGGCCATCGGTCAGGCGGTGGCAGAGCGGCTGCGCCCCTTTGGTGCAACGGTGTATTATTACGCGCCCCACCGCCGGGACGCGGAGACGGAGACACGGCTGAACGCCCGCTATCTCCCGCTGGAGGAACTGGCGGCGGTGAGCGATATCGTCAGCCTCCACCTGCCCGCAAACGACCAAAGCCGGGGGCTTGTCAACCGGGAATTTCTCGCCCGAATGAAGCCCACGGCCTACCTTGTGAACACCGCCCGGGGCGCGATTATCGACGACGAGGCTTTATGCGCCGCCGTGCGGGAGGAACGACTTGGGGGAGTGGCGCTGGACTGCTATGAGCCGGAGCCTGCCGGGGCGGACCATCCGCTGGTTCGTCTGGCAGCGGAATTTCCGGACAGACTGATTCTCTGCCCCCATTTCGGCGGCGCGGCGCAGTCCGCTTTCCGCGCGGCACACCGGATGCTGTTTGAGGATTTGGAGAGCGTACTGTCCGGCAATCGGCCGGAGCGGGTGGTCAACGGCCTGTAAGCGCTTTAGCCCCGCCGTCCGGGCCGGGTTCTTGAAAATGAAATGCCGGGGAAAGAGAGTTTTCCCGGGAAAGGAGCGTTTCTATGAAGGTCGCGCTGATTCAACTGGCGGGCGGCACCGGCGACAAGGCCGCTGACATTGCCCTGGCTTGCGACAAAATTCGGGATGCCGCGGCAAATGGCGCGGATTTTGCCGTTCTGCCGGAGATGTTCTGCTGTCCTTACGACAACGCCTGCTTTCGTAACTTTGGCGAAGCGGCGGGCGGGCAGACGCAGTCCGCGCTTTCCCGTCTTGCGGGGGAGCTTGGCATTTATATCGTGGGCGGTTCCGTCCCCGAGCTTGCAGACGGAAACGTTTACAACACGTCCTATGTTTACGACCGTCAGGGCCGGGAGCTTGCCCGCCACCGCAAGGCCCATCTCTTCGACATTGACGTAGCGGGCGGACAGCGGTTTTTTGAGTCCGACACCCTCACTCCCGGCGATCAGATTACCACCTTTGACACAGAATTTGGCCCCATGGGCCTTTGCATCTGCTTTGACCTGCGATTTGAGGAACTGGCCCGGTGCATGGCCCTCCGGGGCGCAAAGTGCATCTTCGTTCCGGCGGCTTTCAACATGACCACCGGCCCCGCCCACTGGGAGCTTTTGTTCCGCCAACGTGCGGTGGACAATCAGTGCTTTACCGTGGGGGTATCTCCCGCCCGGAATATGGATGCGCCCTACGTGGCCTACGGCAACTCTCTTGCCGTGGACCCTTGGGGAACGGTTCTGTGCCGCGCGGAGGGCGAGGCTACGGTGCTGTATGCTGAGCTGGACCTTTCCAAAATCGAGTCCGTGCGCAGCCAGCTTCCCATCCTCTCCGCCCGGCGCATGGATATGTACGAGCTGCGGGAGCTTTAATTAGTTCCTTACAATTCAGGACTGCAATCCATATTTTCATAAAGAGTCCCGTGAGATTTCGACAAAATCTCACGGGACTCTTGTGTTTTCGCTGTTTTACGCGTTTTTCCCGTCCACAATGTGGACGTTCAGGTGGTCATAGGCCATTTCGATGCCCTGCTCCTCAAAGACCCGGCGCAGATTTTCCCCGAGGGTCAAATAAACATCCCAGTAATTTGCCGTGGTTGCCCAGCAGTACACGCTGTATTCCATGGCACTGGGGCGGCACTCCGTCAGGTAAACCGAGGGCGCGGGGTCTGCCAGCATCTTCTCCGTCCGTTCCAGTGCCGCCCGGCAGGCGGCCTTTACCGTGTCAATCGGCGCGGAATAGGGAGCATTCACCTTCTGGCAGATGCGACGGCGGCCAAGGGCGGTATAGTTGGTCAGCTTTTCCGAGGAGAGCTTCCGGTTGGGAATCATCACCGTCAGCCCCTCCAGCGTCACCAGCTTGGTGTGATTCAGGGCCATTTCCTCCACCGTGCCGGACACGCCGTCCGTCTCGATAAAATCCCCCAGCGTGAAGGGGCGAGAGGACAGCAGCACCAGTCCTCCGGCCACGTTGCCCAAAATATCCTCCGCCGCCAGCGTCACCCCCAGGGAAGCCACGCTCAAAAGCGCCACAAAGGACGACGAATTGATGCCCAGCGTGTCCGCCACAATGATTGCCGTGATGATGTAGAGCACCAGCTTCACGCCCATCAGCAGGTATTTGAGTACCCGCTCCTCCAGCTTGCTGCGGCTCATAATCCGGCGAAGAAGCCGCATGAGAATCCGAATGACGATCAGGCAGACCAGCAGCACACCCACGGCGGACGCGACCTTCCCAAATGTCAGTGAAATCCCGCCCGGCAGCGCCGTGTTCCACAGGTCTTCAAAGCTCATGTCCGAGTTTTCTCCGCCGCCCGGTCAGCCGCAATCACCAGCTTCATGGCCTCCACCGCCACCTTCACGGAGGCCGCGGTATCCTCGCTCATGTTCTGGTCCAAACCTGCCTTTTCCCGCTCCTGATTCCAAACCACATGGAAGCAGGAGCCGCACCGCACCCCCAGCGCCGCCGCCACCACGAACAGGGCGGCGGACTCCATCTCGCTGGCTTTCACGCCAAGGCGCTTCCAGCTCTCCCACTTTTGCAGAAGCTCGTAAGATACGGGGGATTTATCCGGGCTGTGCTGACCGTAAAAGCTGTCCTTGCACTGGACCACGCCGGTGTGAAGCGGATAGCCAAGGGCTTTCGTGGCCTCCGCCAGATGCCCGGTAATGCCAAAGTCCGCCACGGCGGGAAACTCGATGGGCGCGTATTCCATGCTGGTGTGCTCAAAGCGCACCGCGCCCGTGGCCACCACGATGTCGCCGGACTGGACCTCCAGCGCGATGCCGCCGCAGGTGCCGGTGCGGATAAAGGTATCTGCCCCGCACTTCACCAGCTCCTCCATGGCGATGGAGGCAGAGGGCCCGCCGATGCCCGTGGAGCAGACGGAAACCCGCTCTCCAAGAAGCGTTCCCGTCCATGTGGTATACTCCCGGTTTTGGGCCACCTCCACCGCGCCGTCAAGCAAAGCGGCGATGGAAGCCACGCGGCCCGGGTCCCCGGGCAGAATGCAATAGCGGCCCACGTCCCCCGGTGCGCACTGAATGTGATACTGTTTCGGTAAAACCTGCATCTCTTTCACCTCATCAATTGATTCCGCCGCCTCTTCGGGCAGCGGCCCGCAAAAATACCCCTGCCGCCCCAAAGCGGCGGTTTTTATTTCATCGTCACCACCGTGACGCCGGACTCGCCCTCTCCGTAAACCCCCAGACGGAAGCTCTTCACCGCCTTATTCCGGCGCAGCAGCTCGTGGACGGCCTTTCTCAGAACGCCCGTACCCTTGCCGTGGATAATGGTGACGGTTTCCAGCCGCCCCATCACAGCGGCGGAAAGGAAGGTTTCCACCACGCTCTCGGCCTCGATGCTCTCCATCCCCCGGATGTCCAGCTCACTGGTGGCGGCGGGGCGCAAGAGCTGTCGGTCCGGGTTGGAGCGGGCCGGGGTGGACTTTTTCCGCTCGGCCGCCTCAATCAGCCGCACCTCGTCGGCCTTCACAGTCATTTTCATCCGGCCCGCCTGCAATTGCAGCGCCCCATCCTTTCCCACGGAGACAACCTCAGCGGGGGTCTTCACGCCGGGAATTTCCACCTGATCGCCCTTTTGAATGGGACGGCTGGGCTTTGGAATCGGCTCCGGCTCAAACTCCCGGCTGCGCAGCTTTTCCTCCGCCTCGTTCAGCCCCCGGCGAATGGCGGACTGGGCTTCGTTCAGGTTTTGCGCCGCGTCGGCCCTGGTCTGCTGTCTGCGCAGCTCCGCCAGCTCGTTCATCGTCTGATCAGCGGCGGATTTTGCGTCCCGCAATATGCGGCGGGCATCCGCCTCGCCCCGGCTGCGGGCGTTGTCCCGCGCCTTCTCCATCTGCGTGCGGAATTCCCGGGCCTTGCGGGCGTCCTCCTCCCGCTGCTGATACAGGCGGTCAGTCTCCGCCTGTTTTTTCTCCAAAGCCTGCCGCTTTTGCTCCAGTTGGGTCAAAACGTCCTCAAAGCGAACGCTATCCCCCGCCATCTGGGCCTTGGCTTCCTCCACCACCTCGTGCGGCAGACCCAGCCGCTTGGAAATGGCAAAGGCGTTGGACTTTCCCGGAATGCCGATCAGCAGCCGATAGGTAGGCCGCAGGCTTTCCACGTCAAACTCGCAGGAGGCGTTTTCCACCCCTGCGGTGGTCATGGCAAAGGTTTTCAGCTCCGCATAGTGGGTGGTGGCGGCCAGCTTCGCGCCGGAGCGGCGCACCCGCTGGATAATGGCCACGGCCAGCGCCGCGCCCTCCACCGGGTCGGTTCCCGCTCCCAACTCGTCAAACAGCACTAGGGTGCGCCGGTCCGTCTCCTTGAGAATCTGAACGATACCGGTCATATGGGCGGAGAAGGTGGATAAACTCTGCTCAATGCTCTGCTCGTCCCCCACGTCCGCCAGCACCCGCTCGTATACGGAAATTTGGCTACCGGACGCAGCCGGAACGTGCAGTCCGCACTGGGCCATCAACGTTAAAAGACCCAGCGTTTTCAAGCTGACGGTTTTGCCGCCGGTGTTGGGCCCGGTGATGACCAGCGTGTCAAAGCTATCGCCGATTTCAATGTCAATGGGCACAGCCTTTGCCCGGTCCAGCAACGGGTGGCGGGCCTTGCGCAAAACCACCGCCCCATCCCGCCTCACCGCGGGGCGTACGCCGTCCAGCTTATAAGAAAGCTGGCCCCGGGCGAAAATCAAATCCAGCCGCACCAGCGCGTCGTAATCCCCCTGAATGTCCTCTCGGTGATTGGCCGCGTCGGCGGACAGCTCGGCCAGAATCCGCTCGATTTCCTTTTTCTCTTTTGCTTCCAGCTCGATGTACTCGTTGTTGGCTTGCACCACTCCCATTGGCTCCACAAACAAGGTGGCCCCGGTGGAGGACACGTCGTGGACAAGCCCCGGCAGTGCTCCCTTCTGCTCCGCCTTCACAGGCACCACAAACCGCCCGTCCCGCTGGGTGATGATGCTCTCCTGCAAAACCTTGCTGTAAGCCGGGGAGGAAATAATCCGCTGGAGCACCTGCCGGCTTTTCGCCTGCGCCGCCCGCATTTTGCGGCGAATGTCGTTAAGCTCCGGGCTGGCGTTGTCGGAAATGGTGTCCTCGTCCAGAATCACGGACTTAATCCGCTCCTCCAAAAACCGATTGCCGTGGAGAGATAAAAACAGGTGGTCCACGGAGGTCTTCTCTCCCGCGCCATCGGAAAAATATTCCCGGGTCCGTCGGGCGGCGGTTAAAAGGCCCGCGATGGTCAAAAGCTCCGTGGTGTTCAGCCCGCCGCCCCGATCGGCCCGGTCCAGCGCTTCTGACACGGGTTTTACCCCGGAAAAGGAGGGGCTGCCCCGCAGGCCGATCAACTCTCTTGCCGCGTCGGTCTGGTCCAGCAGGCGCAGAACCTCCTCCGGCTCCGTTTCCGGCATCAGCGCAAGGGCGCAGCGTTTGGCCTCGTCACTTACAGCCTGCTCCGCCAGCATGGAAAGCACGCGGGGTAGCTCCAGCGTCCGCATGGATTTTTGAAACAATTCGCTCATAAACAATCCTTTTCGTATAAAACATCCCAAATAGTACAAAATGTATTAGAGATTCGACAAACTTTTATAATAGTCCAGTGTGCGGAAGCTCCGCTCAAGCTGCACGGCCACATACCGCTCCGCCGCGTTGGAGAGCTGGTTCAGCGCTTCCCCCGTCAATGTAAATGCATAGAGCCGTCCGGGCGGACCATAGACAATGTGCCGCAGGGCTGCCACCGCCTCCGGGCGCAGAGGCAGGGCTTCCCCGCCGCCCGGACCGCCGCAGGCGGCGCAGCGCAAAACGCCCTGCACCGGATCCAGTCGCGCATCCGCCGGATTCTCCTCGCCGCACAGGTTGCAGCCGTCCGCCAGCGGCTCGTACCCCGCAAGGCACATCAGCCGCCACTCAAACGCGGGCTTGGCAAGCTCCCGGGATTTTTTCAGCGTGTCCAATGCGTATAAACCGTTTAGCAGGTGGCTTAAAAGCTCCGGCGCGGGAATTTCGGGAGAGGAGACGGCTTCCGTCAACTCTGCAAAGTAAAACCCCAACGCCAGCGCCTCAAAATCCGCCCGCAGCCCTTCAAACAGGGACAGGGTAGTCCCCTCGTTCAAATAATACCAGTCCCCACGGCGATTCAGCGTCAATTCGCTGTACGCAAGGGTCTGGCAGGCAGCAGCATAGCGGCTGCCTTTCCGCCGCGCCCCCTTGGCAATTACGGAAATTTTCCCGTGGTCGGGGGTAAGCACGGTGAGGATTTTGTCCGATTCCTTTGTCTCCGTCTCCCGCAGCACCGCGCCCCGGGTCACAAGGTCACTCACAGGTTCCCCTCCTCATTCCGGGGCGTTTGTCTCCAGAAATTCCCGGTACATCGCATAGTATTCCGGTGCGCCGGTGGTCCAAAACAGCGTCCAGCAGGTATTAGCGGTCACAATTCATCACCTCTTGGGTTAGTGTGTCCGATTTTGTCGAAACTATGCCCCAAGTCCCGGCAAATAGCCGGGTGCATTCCTTATTATAGCAAGGCTACGGCCGCTCCGCAAGGGGCGGACTTCGTCGCAAACCGTGATTTGTCTGTCTTCACCGTCCGCCGGAAAAATTGTCTCCGGACTCCTCCCCCGCCTGTTCCCGCCGCTCCAGCGCTTTTGTCAGCGCTTCCCGCATAGGGCGGACTTTTCCGGCGAGATTGTTTTTTTGCAGGACCGCGTTGATTTCTCCCCGGGTCTGCACCATTTCCTCCCGGAAAGCGGCGGCGGAAACCCGCAGCGCTCCGTGGCCCAGAATGATGATCTGCTCGGCGGCGTCGGAGGAGACGACCCGCACCCGGTGCTCCCGGCCAAGCTGATAGGTAGTCCTTTCGATATAGGCGTCCGCCGTCTCTGCCTCCTTGGTATAGACCAGATGAATGTTGTGGTACTTTTCCACGGTTTCCAAGCCGCCCTTGACTTTATAAGCGTCAAACACCACAATGACCCGGCACTTGCGAAAGCCCTGATAATCGCTCATCAAATCGCACAGCATCCGCCGCGCCGCATCCAGATTTTGCCCGGCGGCAACTTTTAGCTCGTCCCATGCGAAAATGACGTTGTACCCGTCCACCAGCAGGTATTCCGGTCCGGCGGGCGGGGGCGAAGCGCGATACGCCGGAGCCGCATCGGCGGCGGGCAGAGGCTTTTGAAAAGTCCTGCGTTTCACCGGGCCGTAGGTCCGCTCGAAAATGGCCCGCAGCTCCTTATCCTGCTCCATTGTCCCCGCGTAGGCGGCGGAGCGGGCGGCAGAGGGACCGGAATCGCTTTTCTTCACGGGCGTTCCGTCCGGGGAAAAGCCGCTGTCCACATGGGCGCGGGCGGGTACATCCCGCCATTTTACCACATGGCCCGCGCCTCCTTCGCAAAAAACAGAGTCCGCCGGATTATCCAAATCCCGCTCCGGGTCGTAGCCCGTCTCCTCCACAATCTGTTCCTGCCTCGGGCAGGGCCGATAGCCGCCGGGGGCGCAGGACAACCGTCCCTGCCCCTTGGTATAGGCGGCAACCTCCGCCCCGTAATCCCGCAGGGCGGACACCGGGGCCGCGCCGGAAAATAGAGCTTGCTCTCCCTGCGTCTCCGGCGGGGCAAGCTCCCCGCCCATCCGCTGCAAATCCGCCATGGCACGGCCTGTCTGGGCCTGAGGAACAGAAAGAGAAAACGCGTACCATGGCTCCAGCAAAACACTTTTCGCGCCCATCAACCCCTGACGCACGGCCCGCCACGCCGCCTGACGAAAGTCGCCCCCCTCGGTGTGCTTTTCGTGGGCGCGGCCCGCAAGCAGCGTGATTTTCATGTCCGTAACAGGCGCGCCGGTCAGCACGCCGGGGTGTTTTTTCCATGCAAGCTGGCTCAGCGCCAGCCGCTGCCAAGGAAACGCCAGCGTGTCCTCGGGGCAGACGGTGGCAAACCGCAGCCCCGCGCCGCGCTCCAACGGCTCCAACAGCAGGTGGACCTCCGCGTAATGCCGCAGCGGCTCAAAATGTCCGATGCCTACCACGGGGGCGGCAATCGTCTCCCGGTAAACAATGGCCCCGGGGCCGAAGGTTACGTCCAGATCAAACCGGTCCTTTAACAGCCGCTGCAAAATCTCCTGCTGAAAAAGGCCCATCAACTGCACGTTGATCTGCCCGGTGCGCTCCTGCCAGACAACCCTGAGCTGAGGGTCCTCATCCTCAAGCCGACGGAGCTGGCCCAATGCGGTGTGGACATCACAGCCATCCGGCAAAAGCACCTGACAGGTTAAAGCAGGCTCCAGCAGCGGCGGTGCGGAGGCAGACTCCGCGCCCAAACCCTGCCCGGAAAAGGTACGGCTCAATCCCACCACGGCGCAGATCGTTCCCGCTTCGGCAGCGTCGGCAGGGCGGAATTTCGCGCCGGAATAAATCCGAAGCTGGTCCGCTTTTTCCTGCCAATCCTCTCCGTCCCGACTGCCGGAGAGCAGGTCCTTCACCCGCAGGACGCCGCCCGTGACCTTTAAATGGGTCAGCCGCGCACCCTGCGCATCGCGGGAAATTTTATAGACCTTCGCCCCAAACTCCTCTCCGTATACCGGAACAGGCGCAAACCGCGTAAGACAATCCAGCAGTTCTTCCACCCCGTCCAGCCGCAGCGCCGCGCCAAACAGGCAGGGGAACAGCTTTTCCTCGGCAACCAATTCCGAAACAGTTTCGTCCCGCAGCGTGCCGGAGACCAGATATTCCTCCATGGCGGTCTCGCCGCACAGGGCGGTTTCCTCCTCCCGCTCTGAAGAGGGCCTGGAAAAATCCACGCAGCAGCCGTCCAGCCGTCCCTTCAGCTCCGCAAGAAGCGGGGCGCGGTCTGTTCCCGGCTGGTCCATTTTGTTCACAAACAGGAAGGTGGGCACGCCATATCGCCGCAGCAGCCGCCAAAGGGTCAGCGTGTGCCCCTGTACCCCGTCTGCCCCGCTGATGACCAGTACCGCGCAGTCCATCACTTGGAGCGTCCGCTCCGTCTCTGCGGAAAAGTCAGCGTGGCCTGGGGTATCCAGCAGTGTCAGCTCCCGCTCTTCAAGGGGCAGCACCGCCTGCTTTGAAAAAATGGTGACGCCTCGCTCCCGCTCCAGCGCGAAGGTATCCAAAAACGCATCTCCATGGTCCACACGGCCCAAACGCCTCAGCGCGCCGCCCACGTAGAGAAGTCCCTCCGTCAGAGTGGTCTTCCCTGCGTCCACATGGGCCAATATCCCGACTACCAGCTTTTTCATCGTTTACTCCGCTCTTCTCCGCTTGCATTCCGTTAAATTTCTCTCAGTATAGCAGTCTTGGGCCTTCAGGTCAAAAATAACATTTGCTTTTACGGAAATATTCACTATAATGGCAGTGATGGAATCGCGTGAAGATTTCTTAACGGCGAGTGCCGTATAACGACAACTGTGAAATTTGAGGTTCGTAAGCTATGAAAATCATCATCGTGGGCGCCGGAAAAGTCGGGCTGGCGCTGGCGCAGAGTCTTTCCCGGGAGCACAGTGTCACCGTGATCGACCAGAATCCCCGGCTTGTGGAGCACACTGTCAACGTCTACGACGTGATGGGCGTGTGCGGCAACGGCGCCAGCGCCGAAGTGCTGAAGGAAGCGGACGCGGGGCGGACCGAGCTGCTCATCGCCACCGCCCCCAGCGACGAGCTGAACATTCTGATTTGTCTGGTGGCAAAGTATCTGGGCGTGGAATACACCATTGCCCGCATCCGCCACCCGGAATACGGAGAGCAGCTTCGCTATATGCGAAGCACTTTGGGTCTGTCCATGGCCATCAATCCCGAGCGTGCCACCGCCCGGGAGATTGCCCGCGTCCTGCGCTATCCCAACGCCATGAAGGTGGAGTCCTTTTCCAAGGGGCGGCTGGAGCTGGTGGAATACCGTCTGGACCCCGGCAGCACGCTGAATGGCATGCGTCTGAGCAGCTTGCAGAAAAGCCTGAAGGCAAAGGTTTTGATTTGCGCGGTGGCCCGCAACGAGGAGACGATCATTCCCTCCGGCGATTTTGTCCTTCAGGTGGGGGACACCATTTACATCACCGCCTCTGCCCACGAGCTGGAGCAGTTTTTTCGGCATCTGGGAGTGTTTAAGAGCAAGGCGTCTTCCGTGATGATCGTGGGCGCCAGCAAGCTGTGCTATTATCTGGGCGCGCAGCTTCTGGATATGGGGATGACCGTTAAAATTATCGAGCAGGACACGGAGCGCTCCACCCACATGAGCGAGCTGCTGCCCCGCGCGCTGGTGATTACCGGCGACGGCGCGGACAGCGAGCTGCTGCGGGAGGAGGGGCTGGGTCAGACAGATGGCTTTGTGTCCATCACCGGCATGGACGAAGCCAACATCCTGATGTCCCTCAGCGTGGCCCGGCAGAATCCGAATTGCAAGGTCATTACCAAAATCAACCGCCAGCCCCTGGTGGATCTGGTTGCAGGCGCGGGACTGATCGGCAGCGTGGTATCCACCGGCTCCGTCACCACGGAGTTGATTTTGCAATATGTTTTGGCGATGCAAAACGCCTCCGGCGCACAGATTAAAACGCTGCACCGCCTGATTGGCGGCAAGGTGGAGGCGCTGGAATTCGGCATTCATCCCGATTCCCCCCTCATCGGCGTGCCTCTGCGGGAATTGAAGCTCCGCCCCGGCGTTCTGCTGGCGGGCATTGTGCGGCAAAGCGGAAAAATCGTCATTCCCTCCGGCTCCGACACCATCAACGCGGGGGACGATGTGATTGTTGTGGCCACAAGCACCCTGCACGACATCCGCGACATTTTGCGCTGAGAAGGACGGCAATCCATTGAATAGAAGAATGATTTGTAACATCCTCGGCAAAATTTTGCTGGTGGAGGCGGCGCTTTTGGCGCTGCCCTTGCTGGTTGCGATGGCGTACGGGGAGGCGGCGAAGCCCTTTTTAATCCCCATGGCGGCTCTGGTCCTCTGCGGCATTCCGCTGAGTCTTATCCCTGCCCGGTCCAAGGCGCTTTATGCAAGAGACGGTTTGGCGATTGTGGCGATGGCATGGATTCTGATGTCCCTGTTCGGCGCGCTGCCCTTTTATCTCTCCCACTCCATGCCCTCTTTTATCGACAGCTTTTTTGAAACCGTCTCCGGCTTCACCACCACGGGCGCAAGCATCTTAAAGAATGTGGAGCTTTTGAGTCAGGGTATGCTGTTCTGGCGCAGCTTTACCCACTGGGTGGGCGGCATGGGCGTGTTGGTGTTCGTCATGGCCATTCTGCCCACCACCGACGGGCATGAAATGCACATTCTGCGGGCGGAGGTCCCCGGCCCGGTTGTGGGAAAGCTGGTAAGCCGTCTGGGAGACACCGCAAAAATTCTTTACGGTATCTACCTTTTGATGACGGTGGTGGAGATCGTTCTGCTGCTGATGGGCGGGATGTCGGCGTTTGATGCGTGTATCAACGCCTTTGGAACAGATCGG
>DKLF01000149.1:0-706 GCA_002455655.1 Oscillibacter sp. UBA6647
ATGCTGCTGGAGCGGGCCTTGCGTCAGCAGCAGTAAAAAGCGGAAAGGCTCCGGAGAGGTTTCGCGCAAGAGGCCCGCCTGCATAGCAGGCGGCTCTCTTGCATTCCGGCAAAACCCGGAGTGCATCTTGCATTTCTCCGGAAAATTTGGTATACTAAAAGATAAAATTACCGCGGGATAAGCCGGGAAACGCAAAGCAGCGGGCCGGCAGGCTGCCCTGCCGGCCCTATTCAAAAAAGCGGTGGCACCGCGTCGGGGCCGGACACCGCGTGGGGTGCCGCGTGGCGCCCTTCCGCTTAGGCTATCCTATGCCGGCCGGGGCAGGCGGTTCCTGCCACTGAAAGGGTCCGGCTATTGCGCGGGCGCTGATTTTTCATTGAAAAGAGGGCTTATAATGATAAAGATATCGCCGTCTATCCTGTCCGCTGACTTTGCCAACCTGGAGCGGGACATTCGGAAAATTTCTACCGCCGACTATGTGCATGTGGACGTGATGGATGGTGTGTTTGTCCCAAACATCTCCATCGGACTGCCGGTGGTAAAGGCGATTCGGCCCGTAACGCAGCAGCCGCTGGACGTTCACCTGATGATCGTGGAGCCGGGACGGTACGCCGGGCGGTTCTGCGACGCAGGGGCGGACATTGTTACCCTTCATGTGGAGGCTGATACGGAGGAGAACCTTCTCTCCGCCATCGATGTGATTCAC
>DKLF01000149.1:884-7425 GCA_002455655.1 Oscillibacter sp. UBA6647
CGATGTGATTCACGCCAAGGGCAAGCGGGCGGGCGTGGTGCTTAAGCCTGCCACCCCGGTTTCGGCGGTGCTGCCCTATCTTGAGCGGGTGGAGCTGATTCTGGTGATGACCGTGGAGCCAGGGTTTGGGGGCCAGAGCTTTATGACCGACCAATTGGACAAGATCCGCGCCATCAGCGCTCTGATTAACGAGCGCAATCCTGCCTGCGAGCTGGAGGTGGACGGGGGAATCGGTCCCGATACCTACCGTGCCTGCGTTGACGCGGGAGCAAACGTGCTGGTGGCGGGCAGCGCTGTATACGGCGCGGAGGACATTCCTGCCCGCATTCAGCTTCTGCGGAGTTAAGAAGGGAAGTTCCCGACATTTTAGGGTCCGTCTCTTTGCGGACAATGTCCGGGTTGGTCTGAGGAACCCTCCGCCAAGGCTGAACGCACCGCAGTGCAGCTTGTTGAGGAGCATACCCGGCGGCTGCCCGGACTTCATCCCTGAATCGGCGCACCGCCGCCATCAATTAAAAAGCGAGGTCTGACCATGGAATATTTTCCCGCGCCGCTGGAAAAGCTGGTGGAGCAGTTTGCCCGCCTGCCGGGTATCGGCGGAAAGTCCGCCCAGCGGCTGGCGTTTTATGTGCTGGGGCTGCCGGAGGAGGAGGCACTGGAGTTTTCGCGTGCAATTATAGACGCGAAAAAGCACGTCACCTGTTGTCCCGTGTGCCAGAATTTCACCGCCGGGGGCCTGTGCCCCATCTGCTCCTCGCCCAAGCGGGACGGAAGCGTGATCTGCGTGGTGGCGGACCCCCGGGATGTGGCGGCGCTGGAGCGGTCCCGAGAATTTGGAGGGCACTATCATGTGCTTCACGGAGTCCTGTCACCTATGAACCACGTAGGCCCGGACGACCTTGCCATCCGCCCCCTGCTGGACCGGGTGGCCAAGGGGGGCATCGAGGAGGTCATTATGGCCACCAACCCGGACACGGAGGGGGAGGCCACCGCCATGTATCTTGCGCGGCTTTTAAAGCCCTTTGAGGTGAAGGTGACCCGTCTGGCCTACGGCATCCCCGTGGGAGGCCATCTGGAATTTACGGACGACGCCACCCTTTCCCGCGCGCTGGAGGGCCGTCGGGAGATATAAAGACGGCAAAGAGAAAGCCGGGGCCGGTCCGTCCGGCCCATACAAATAATTGCTCAAACGAAGAAAGTTGAGGATCATCTATGCCCGAAATCAAAAGAACCGCCATGGTCACCGTCTGCGGACGGCCCAACGTGGGAAAATCCAGCCTGACCAACGCGCTGGTGGGCGAAAAGGTCGCCATCGTGTCCAACAAGGCCCAGACCACCCGCAACCGCATCTGCGGCGTGGTGAACCGGGGAGAAATCCAGTTTGTCCTGATGGACACGCCGGGTCTGCACAAGCCCAAGTCCGCACTGGGGGACTATATGGTGAAAATTGTCACCTCCAGCCTTTCCGACGTGGACTGCGCATTGCTGCTGGTGGAGCCCATCGCCCACGTGGGCGCGCCGGAGGCGGCGCTGATTGCGCGGGTACGGGAGGAAAACATTCCCACGATTCTGTGCATCAATAAAACGGACACCGTGAAGCCGGACGAGCTGCTGCCGGTAATACAGGCGTACAACGAGGCGTGGGACGGCTTTGCCGCCATCATTCCCATCTCCGCCCACAGGAAGGACGGGCTGGATGACCTGCTGGGCGAGATGAACAAATACGCCAAGGAAGGGCCTCAGCTCTTCCCGGACGGGCAGACCTCCGACCAGCCGGAGCGGCAGGTGATGGGGGAAATTCTGCGGGAGAAGCTGCTGATGTGCCTTGATAAGGAAATTCCCCATGGCACCGCCGTGGAGATTTCCAAGTTTTCCGAGCGGGACGACGAGGTGATCGAGGTGGACGCCACGATTTACTGCGAAAAGTCCAGCCACAAGGGCATTATCATCGGCAAGCAGGGGGCCATGCTGAAAAAAATCAGCACCATGGCCCGCCACGATATGGAACGCTTTATGGGGACCAAGGTCTATCTTCAGACCTGGGTCAAGGTGAAGGAGAACTGGCGGGACAACGTGGGCTATGTGCGGAATCTGGGCTATCGGGACAATTGAGACTGAGGAGAAAAAATCGGCGGGGCGCACGGGAAAGGTGCGCCCCGCATTTTTGCGCACTGCACTACCCTGCGCAGGGCGCTTGTGCGGAGATAATTTACCGCCTTTTTCGCCTCATACGCCCCTCTTGACACGAATTGTAAAGCCTGTTAATATAATAAGAACGCGAAGAACGGAAAGAGTAGCATTTTCCCAAAGGGCAGAGAGGGCGCGCCATCGGCTGGAAGCGCGCCTGCGGAGGGAAGTGTGAAGTGCGTCCGGGAGCGTGAGGTTAATCCCCTCCGGTGAAGCCGCCGTTATCGGGCTGTCCGGCTGCTGGGCCGGCACGAGTATTTGCAAGAGTGGAACCGCGTCGCCGACGCCTCTTGTACCTATTTGAGGTACGAGGGGCGTTTTTTCATTTAAAAGGAGTGCTGTATGCGGATGCTTGCCTGTCGATGTCCGGGTTTGACTTCCCCGGCATATTTATAATTGAGATTGAAAAGGAGTCTTGAATATGACCCGTTTGTCGGAATTGCTGGGCGCATATCAGAGCCGGGACCCCGCCGCCCGCAGCAAGCTGGAGGTTTTTTTGCTCTATCCCGGCGTCCATGCCACGATTTATCACCGGATCGCCCATTTCTTTTTTCAAAAAAACATGATGTTTCTTGCCCGGTGCGTCTCCCAGTGGAGCCGCTTTTGGACCGGCATTGAAATCCACCCCGGCGCAAAAATCGGCCGCCGTCTGGTCATTGACCATGGCATGGGCATCGTCATCGGAGAAACCGCCGAGGTGGGGGACGATTGCCTGCTCTACCAGTGCGTGACGCTGGGCGGGACGGGGAAGGATAAGGGAAAGCGCCACCCCACCATCGGAAACAACGTGATGGTGGGCTCCGGGGCCAAGGTTCTTGGCCCCTTCACCGTGGGGGACCATTCCCGCATCGCGGCGGGAGCGGTGGTGCTCAGTGAGGTTCCGCCCAATTCCACCGCCGTGGGCGTTCCGGCGCAGGTGGTGCGGGTCAGCGGGCAAAAGCCGGTGGCCAGCTTCGCCGAGGATGTGGATCAGATCAGCGATATGTGCGACCCTGTGCAGGAAGAGCTGCTTGCCCTGTTCCAGCGGGTGGACGCGCTGGAACAGCAGTTGAAAACTATCAAGGAAAGGACGGCCTGAGCCATGTATCTCTACAACTCTGCCACCCATAGAAAAGAAGAATTTAAGCCCAACCACCCGGATATCGTGAAGATGTATACCTGCGGTCCCACGGTCTACCATTTTGCCCACATCGGAAACCTGCGCAGCTATATCATGGAGGACGTGCTGGAAAAGTACCTGCGCTACGTGGGCTATAACGTCAAGCGTGTTATGAATATCACCGACGTGGGCCATCTCACCAGCGACGCGGACACCGGCGAAGACAAAATGCTCAAGGGCGCCCAGCGTGAGCACAAGTCGGTGCTGGAAATCGCCCAGTTTTATACCGACGCGTTTTTTGACGACTGCCGTAAGCTGAACATCAAGCGGCCCGACATTGTGGAACCCGCCACCCGATGTATTGACGAGTATATTGAAATCATCACCCGCCTGATGGAAAACGGCCATGCGTATCAGGCCGGGGGCAACGTGTATTTTGACACCTCCAAGCTGGAGCACTATTACCTGTTCAACGACCACGATGCGGAGGATTTGGCCGTGGGCGTACGGGAAGGCGTGGAGGAAGACTCCAACAAGCGCAACAAAAACGACTTTGTCCTCTGGTTCACCAAGTCCAAATTTGAGGATCAGGCCCTGAAGTGGGACTCTCCCTGGGGCGTGGGCTATCCCGGCTGGCACATTGAGTGCTCCGGTATCTCTATGAAGCATCTAGGTGAGGATCTGGATATTCACTGCGGCGGGATCGACAACGCCTTCCCCCACCATACCAACGAGGTCGCCCAGTCCGAGGCGTATCTGGGGCACCACTGGTGTAACTATTGGTTCCACGTTCTGCACCTGAACACCAGCGGCGGAAAAATGAGCAAGTCTAAGGGGGAGTTTCTCACAGTTTCCCTGCTGGAGGAGAAGGGCTACGACCCCATGGATTACCGTTTCTTCTGTCTCCAGTCCCACTACCGCAAGGCGCTGGTGTTTTCCTATGAGAATCTGGACAACGCGAAAACCGCCTATGGCAAGTTGATTGCCCGGATTGCCGCCTTGAAGGACGGCCCGGCGGAGAGCGGCGAGACGGCAGACGCCCTGCGGGCAAAGTTCAGAGCCGCTATGGACAACGACTTGAACACGTCCTTGGGCGTGACCGCGCTGTACGATGTACTGAAAGCGGATATCTCCGATGGGACGAAGCTGGCTCTTTTTGAGGAGTTCGACGGAGTTTTAAGTCTGGGACTGCTGGACCGGACGGCGAAAAAGCGGGAGCAGGACGCAAAGTCGGTCAGCTCCAATCAGGGCGGCTTCACCGTGCAGGGCGAGGGCGACCCGGAGATTGACGCGCTGGTGATCCGGCGCGCCGAAGCCAAGAAGGGCAAAAATTTTGCCGAGGCGGACCGCATCCGTGATGAGCTGAACGCCAAGGGTGTGGAGATTACCGACGTACCCGGCGGTGCGGTGTGGAAGCGGACGTAAACCGCTGAGGGGCCACGTGGGCGGACCCATTCCAATCGCTCCAACGGTGCCTTTCGGGCAGAGCAGTTTATCCCGCCGGGAGACGGGCTTGGAAGTTGCGGAGAACAGGCCGCGTGAACCATGCGTTTCACAAACAAAGGGCCGGACGCTATGCGTCCGGCCCTTTATTAAAAATATTTTTCTCATTTGTTGCAAATACTACTGAAGATATGCATATATTAGGATATTCTAATAAAACAAAATAAGTAAATAAATTAAGGCGTAAAAGTTGGCTTTGGACGGAGCCTTAGAGAAAGGACGGGAGAGAACTGGAAATGGACTATGACCATCAGGCGGAGCTTTTAAAAGCGTTGGCCAATCCCACGCGGCTGAAAATTGTCCACTCCCTGTTGAACACCGGCTGCCGCAACGTGGGCTGCATGGAGCGGGGAACGGGCGTGAGCCAGTCCTGCATTTCTCAGCATCTGCAAAAGCTGAAGGCCGCCGGGGTTGTGGCGGCGGAACGCAGTGGAAACGAAGTGTATTACAGAGCCGCGTCGCCGGAAGTTGCCCGGCTGGTGGCGGCGTTGTTTCAGGAGGAGGTTTCAAACTATGTCCTGTGATGTGCTGGTAATCGGCGGTGGCCCGGCGGGGCTGAGCGCGGCAATCAACGTCCGGGCGCGGGGGAAAAGTGTGCTGGTGATCTCCAACCCGGTGGAAGAAAACCCTCTGTGGAAATCCGAGCGGGTGCAGAATTATCCGGGTCTTCCCGGCGTCACCGGGGAGGAGCTGCTTCTCGCCATGCAAAAGCATGCGGAGGCCGACGGGGTGGAGTTTGCCGAAGGCAAGGCCCTGACTGCCATGAACATGTCCGACGCGTGGTATGTCAGCGTGGGTAGCGACGTGCAGGAGGCCAAGGCCGTGGTGCTGGCGGCGGGCGTTGCCCGGGGAAAGAAATTTCCCGGCGAGGAAGAATTTTTGGGCCGGGGCGTGAGCTATTGTGCCACTTGCGACGGGATGCTCTACCGGAACAAGCCCGTGGCGGTGCTGGGATACAGCCAGTCGGCCCGGCACGAGGCGGAGTTTTTAAAGGGCCTTGGGTGCGAGGTGCATTACTTCGATAAACCCAGAGACTGTGAAATTGCCGGCGAAGGCAAGGTGGAAAAGGTGATTTGCGGCGGCGAGACGGCGGAGGTGGCCTGCGTGTTCATCCTGCGGCCCGCGCTGGCGCCCACAGATTTATTTCCCGGCCTTACAGTGGAAAACGGCTATGTGCAGGTGGATCGCCGCATGGCAACGTCTCTGCCCGGCGTGTTCGCGGCGGGAGACTGCACGGGAACGCCCCTTCAGGCGGCAAAGGCCGCGGGCGAGGGTCTGATCGCCGGACAAAGCGCGGCGGCGTATGTGGCCGCGCTGGCGCGGAAAGAATAAAGAAAACCAACGGAAGATAAAATAAAGAAAAAGGAGATTTGAAAAATGGCATTGGTGCATTTGAACAACACGGAATTCGACGCGACGATCGAGGCGGCCCCTTTGGCGATGGTGGATTTCTGGGCAGATTGGTGCGGCCCCTGCAAAATGGTGGGGCCCACGGTGGAGAAAATTGCCGCCGATTATGACGGCAGGGCTTTGGTGGCCAAGGTCAATATTGACCAGGAGCCGGAGCTGGCCCAGCGGTTTGGCGTCATGTCCATTCCCACGCTGGTGTTTTTGAAAAACGGGGAGGAATTTGACCGCAAGGTGGGCGTGATGCCCGAGGCGGCGTTCACCGCCGTGCTGGACGAAAGCCTGTAATCTCAGCGGGCCTGAAAAAAAGAACTTAAGCGGCGCTCCGCAGACAGTTGTCTGCGG
>DKLF01000146.1:0-884 GCA_002455655.1 Oscillibacter sp. UBA6647
CGTATGCGGCGGGAGCTTCTTTATATATGAACTGAAAATGAGTGCTTCCACAAGCAGTCGTTTGATATGTCAATAAAAGCGCTCCTCCTCTGCTTAATTGCAGACGAGGAGCGCTTTTCATGTTTTCAAACGCTGGCTCAGACGTCGTCCGGGCGAGGGTTGGTCACCTGCGTCCAGATGCTGTTCACGTCGTCCACACAGGCAAAATAGGTGCCGGTAAGCAGGTTCGCCGGGATGCCCAGCGCTTCTGTGGCGGCGGCAACACCGTTCCAGTCCGCCCGCTCATAGCACAATGCCAGTTCAAAAAGCTGGCCTGCTCTGCCCTCGCGGTGCAGCAGCGCTGCCTTGACAGCCTCCGGAACCGGAATCTCCTCCAATATTTCCTCCATGGGCGCGTCAATCAGATAGTGCAGCGTGGAGAACATACCCATGAGGTATGCATCGGAGGTGGAAATGGTCATGCCGGTGGCATACTTCATCAGCTTGCTGCAAAAGGTACCCCGCAGGAGGGACAGCTTCAAAAATTCCTCCGCGTCGGCATCCATCTCGTTCTCTGCGTTGTTAGCGCTGAGGAGATAGACCCACTGGCGAAGCTGGTTCAGCCCCACCGTCATGATGGCCTGGCGCACGGTGGTGGCCCGGTTGCGGCGGGCAAAGTAGCAGGAGTTGGCCAGCCTCAGCAGTGCATAGCTCAATGTGGCGTCCACGGAGACCAGCTCTTCCACCTCGCCAATCTCAGGCTCCTCCCGGCTCATTGCCACAATCAGGCGGAAGAAGTTGCTTTGCAGGTAGCCGCTGTTGTGAATTTTGGTGGCCAGCTTCTCAGCCACGCGGGTGCCCTCCATGGCGTCCACGCCCAGTTCTTCCGCCTTGGCATACAGCTC
>DKLF01000146.1:988-29049 GCA_002455655.1 Oscillibacter sp. UBA6647
TTCCGCCTTGGCATACAGCTCCTCCGTGTCCACATTGGTGGCAATGCACAGTTTTTTCAGGCTGTGGGCAATCTCAATGATATTTTTAAGCTTCTCTTCGCTGGTGGTGGCAAAATTCAACTTTAGATAGTCGATTGTGTCAAGCAATGCCAGATACCGGGGCAGAAACTGAAACTCGTTCACCGCGATTCGATAGCCCTTGGCTGCATATTCATGCACAGCGGCCAGCGCCGCCGGATGAATGATCACGCTGTCGTCAATCTGAATCACCAGCTCCGACCGATCGAACAGGTCCGGCGTTTTTTTCAGCAGCAGCGTGGCCGTGAAGGTCATAAAGTAAAACGAACCCTTTAAAAGCTTGTCGGTGTTCTGGATCAGGAAGTTATACACCGTGTCCGCAGCGGCAAATTCCTTGTCACTCATCAGCCCGCAGAATGCCTGATTTTCTCCGTGGTACAAAATCTCGTAGCCGATGGACTGTTTCTGAGCGTTACGGATGGGCTGGCGGACGATGTACTTGTTCTTATTTCGGTCCTTTCTCATTCCCACTCATCGCTTTCATGCTTTTTCCGCCGGGGCCGCCTTGCTCAAAAGCTGGTCCATGACGGATACCAGATGTCCGATTTCAGGTTTGGAAAGCTGCTCGTCCGCGCCCACCTGCTTGCCCTTAATCCTCATTTCCTCGGAAATCAGGGAGGAGAACAGCACCACGGGAATTTTACGCAGAAGCTGGTCGTCCTTGATGAGCTTTGTCAGGTGATGCCCGTCCATCTGGGGCATTTCGATGTCGGTGATGACCATGGCCACCTCGTCCGGTGCGGTTCCCCGGGCCTTCATCTGTATCAGCTCGTCCCACAGCTCTTGTCCGTTGGGATAGGCATGCAGGTTGGTATAGCCCGCCTTGCTCAGCGCTTCCCGAATCATCTGGCTCAAAAGCAGGGAGTCTTCCGCGAGGTAAATGGGCCGGTCGCTGCGAATCCGGGGCCCCATCCGGTCAATTTCACCGACTTGAATGGAGGTTTCCGGAGCAATCTCCGCCACAATCTTTTCAAAGTCCAGAATCGTCACCAAATCGTCGCCACACTGGGCGATACCGGTGGCCACGCCATCCGCGCCGCCAGAAATGGTCTTGTCCGGCTTTTGAATGTCCCGCCAGGAGATACGGCTGATGCCCACCACGCTGTGGACCCGGAAAGCAACGTACATCATGTTGAAATTCGTGACGATAAACAAGTCCTTGCCCTGCTTCTCCACGTCCGTGTCCACCAGAAACCTCGGCAGGTTAATGACCGTAATTACCTGATCCCTCGGTTTAAAAATACCCTCCACCGCCGGGTGAACGTGTGGCATGGACTTCACCGGCGCGGACAGCATAATCTCCCGGACCTTGGCCACGTTGATGCCAAAGAGATTATCATTGACGGTGAACTCCATAATTTCAATTTCATTGGTTCCCGTTTCCAGCAAAATGTTGCTGTTGCTCTGTCCCATAACGTCATTCCTTTCACGGTGCCCGCCCATTTGCCGGAGGAGGCCTCCGACTCTGCGGGCGTGTCGGTTCCCGGCGCAGCACACTGTTTATTTAATTGGGGAATTCCCCATAAGCCATCGGCTCAGAATTTAATTTCCGGATATCCATAGGATCGAATTGTTCCGTTTCCCGTGGCGCCGTCAAACTCCATGGTGCGGGCGACGGTACCCCCTACATCTTCCCAGGCCAGCCGAATTTTTTCCATCTTCAGTATCTGGCGGACGCTTTCTCCGTTGCGTTGGCCGATGTTGCCAAGGCTGCCGCCGGAAACCTCGAACATGCGGGCTCCGCCTGCAATTTTCGCCGTGATGGCAGCCCGGCAAGCGCCCTTCATCTCCATCTCCCGCAGTGTGGCGCGGATGCCGGTATCAGCATATTTAAAGGTGTTTTTCCGCCCGGTTTCCATATTCAACGGCAGCATAATGTGGATCAGCGCCGCCAGACGGCGATTTGGCTCGTACAGGCAGATTCCAATGCAGGAGCCCAGCGCATAGGTAATCAGTTTTTCACCGTCCTGCGCCAGTTTCATGTCGGCAATGCCGACAATCAGCTTGTCATTCATCCATTACGCCCAACTTTCGCAGGAGGAAATTCAAAGACCGGATATCCGGCGAGAGCAGCAGCCGACAGGGAACCTGTCTTCCGTCGCACACAAAGTTGCCGCCGATGGTCATGATATAGTCCGACTGGCCGCCGTAGGCCGCCATGGGTACCGTAAGAATCGCGCCCTGCATGTCCACCGCGAAGGCAGGAACCGTCAGCCGGATGGAGATGTCGGCAAGGCCGCTGAGGGCGTTGATAAATGTGGAAATCATAATGTTGCCCACCTCCACCAGCGTGGAGATTTCCATTTCCCGCAGCATATTGAAATCCGACACAGGCTTTCCCAGCACATTGGACAGCACCAGATTGATGAAATCCATCTGCTGCACGGAGAGCATAATGCCGTTGATTTCGCCGCCAAGCTGGCTCAAAACACCGGCGGTGATGGCCTCAGGCCCGCCAATCCACTCAATGGCTTCGTTATAGCCCATAATCCGCACCTCCGGCAACGTGATGCGGACCTCTTTGCCAATCATCTGGGAAAGCGCCGTGGCGGCGTTTCCCGTGCCGATGCTCCCGATCTCCTTGAGCGTATCAATCTCCAGCCCGTTCAAATCCTCATAACTTTTAATCTCCATGCGACTTCCCTTTCCGCGCCGGAGGCGCACCCTTAGGACCTGAGGTTGTTCACCGTAGTCTCAATTTCATCCGTAACGGTGACCATTCTTAGATTATAACTGAAACTGCGCTGCGCTTCAATGACTTTTGTCATTTGTTCCGCCAAATCAGCGTTGGAAGCTTCCAGTGCACCCTGGCGAACCGCGCCGGTACCAAAGCGAACCTGACCGTTTTTTTCCACCGGGATATAGCGGTTCTCGCCCATGCGGAGCATCCCGTCGGTATTCACAAAGTCAAACACACCCACAGGCTGCTTTGCCTCACGGTCCGTCACCTCGGTCACCGCGCCCTTGTCGTTCAGGACAAACCGACCCATCCCGTCGGAGAGCATAAACACGGTTTCCATCTCGGGCTGGCCTTCCTCGTCCAGTTCCTGTTCACCGTCCGCCGAAAGCTTCTGACGCTGAAACTCAGAGAGGGTAAAGGACCCGTCCCGCGTATAGGACACTTCCCCGCTGGCGGGATCATAAAGCCCGAAAAAACCGTCGCCGATAATGGCGTAATCCTGTTTCTGTCCGGTTTCGGCCAGTGCGCCGTCTGCAAAGTCCGTTCCCGCCATGGACATCTTCGCACCGGAGCCACGGGGAAGCTCTGCCCCCTCCGCTCCGGCCACGTTGCCGTACATCAGGGAGGAAAAGCTGGGCTTCTGGGCCTTAAATCCGTATGTATTCACGTTGGCGATGTTGTTCGCCTGCACGTTCATCCGCTGCTGCTGCTGTGCCGCGCCCACCGCGGCGGTATAAAAAGAACTGTTCAAATCCGCTCACCGTCCTTTATACGTTGCCCAAATTGGTTGCCGCCTTGGTCATTAGCTGGTCATACATCCGGCTTACCTCCGCCGCACTTTGAAACGCGCGCTGGGCGGTCATCATGCCGGTCATCTGCTGAATAAGGTCCACGTTGGCCCGCTCCTGCGTCTTCCAGAGAACACTGGTTCCGACCGCAGCCTCTGCCCCGTCGCCGGTAAAATAGCCCTGTGGGTTGCGCTGTAGCTCTGCATTGTCTTCAAAGGAGAAAACGCCCAGTTGCGCCACAAGCAGGCCTTCCTCCGTATAGATTCCGCCGGCGGCGTCGCCCTTAATTTTGTCAGTCCCCAGAAGAATCTCCTCTCCGTTGGGGTCCAACACCCGGCTCCCGTCCGAAAGGCACAGATAGCCCTCTTCATCCAGCGCAAAATTGCCTGCGCGGGTATAAACCGTCTCGTCCCCGGCGTGGACGGCGAAAAAGCCGTCTCCCTGAAGGGCGAAGTCCAGAGGCATCCCCGTCTCTTCCAGCGACCCCTGGGTATAGTCCGTGTAAAGCCGGCTGGGGGCCAGAATATAGCTGGCAGGCCCAATTTCGGCGGGGTTGCTCTTGTCCTTGTTCCCCACCCGGCTGACCACGTATTCCCGGAAGGTGGTGTCGGTATAGGTGTCCGCCTTATAGCCGGAGGTGGCAACGTTTGCCATGTTGTTGGAAATCACGTCCAGTCGCTTGCCCTGAGACAGCATAGCGGAGGTCAGGTTGTAAAAGCCCTTGAACATTTTATCACTCTCTTTTCTCGCCGCGCTCCGGCTTTTGCCCCATATAAGGCCCCAGATACACGCGTAATTTTTGAATAGCCCGGCTGTGAATCTGCGACACGCGGGGCTCGCTGATGTCCATGGCCTGCGCGATGTTCCGCATATTCAATCCCCGCTCATAATACAGGGACAACACCATTTGCTCATTTTTCCGCAGCGCCCGGATTCCGTTGCCCAGCATCTCCCGCAGCTCCTTTTGCTGCACGCTGTCCTCCGGCGAGAGGTCTTCCGCCGCCGGAATGGAAACACCCGTGTCCCCCTCGCTGCGTCGCTCAAACAGCGCCTCCAGCGAAACAATGTTGCAAAAGGCGGCCGCCGCCGCGTCTTCCCGATACTTCTCCACGCTCAGGCCCATGTGCCCGGCAATCTCTTCGTCGGTGGGAAAGCGGCCCAAGTGGTTATTGAGACTGTTCACCGCCTGATCAATCTCCCGTGCACGGCGGCGCACGCTGCGGGGCAGCCAGTCCTGTTGGCGGGCAAGGTCGATAATCATACCCCGGATGCGCTTGGACACATAGGTTTCAAATCTCGCGCCCTTTTCGGGGTCAAACTTATCCACAGAGTTCATCAATGTGAGAATGCCCTCGTTCACAATGTCGTCCACTTGGGCAAAGCCGTTGTACACGCCACAGATTTGCAGGGCGATGCTTTTGATCAGCCCTTCGTACCGCAGCACCAGAGGCCACTTGTACGTCTCTTCCCCCGTGCGTTTATAAAGACTCAGCAGCTCGTCGGTGGGCAGGGCCTCCAGCTCCCGCTCCGTCAAAAGCGTTTGGGAGAGAGCTTCTTCCGTGTGATTGTTTAAAACAGCCGTATCACTCACGCCTCTGCCCCCTCCTTTCGCAAAGCTCTTATAAAGCCGCATGCGCCGCGCCGGACTTCAAAATTCAATCAGACCTTTTCCACCGTCTCCTTCTTCTGCTGCATCGTGATGTTGCCAAGTGCCTGAATCTGAATATCCGTTGTAATCTCATTGAAGGACAGCACATACAGATTGGGGAAAAACTGGGACAGCATTCTGCTCAAGTACACACGGATGACAGGGCTTGTGAGAATGACGGGGGTCTGCCCCAACTCTGCAAACCTTTTCACGGATTCCCCCAGTTGGGAGACAATCTGCTGCATCATGTCCGCGCCCATCGCCAAATACACACCCTGATCGTTTTTGGTGAGGGAGGAAACGATCAGCTTTTCCACCTCCGCGTCCAGCGTTACCACCCGAAGCTGCCCATGCTCGCAGAAGCGGCGTGTGATGGTCCGGGTCAAAGCCGATCGAACCGCCTCGGTGATTAAATCCGGGTCCCGTGTGGTATTCATGGCGTCCGCAGCGGCCTCCACAATGGTGCCCAAGTTCTTGATGGGGACGCCCTCTTTCAAAAGGCTTCGCAAAATCCGTTCCAGCATCGCATAGGAGATCAGCGCGGGAATGGTTTCCTCCACCAACTGGGGGGCAGCCTTCTTCAGGTTTTCCGCCAGCCGGATTGTCTCCTCCCGGTCCAGCAGCTCGTACACGTGCTTTTTGATGGTTTCGGAGAGATGCGTCAGCATTACGGAGAGGGGGTCAATGACGGTATACCCGTAAATCTCCGCCATTTCCCGACTCTCCGGCAAAATCCAGCGGGAGGGAATGCCATATGCCGGTTCGATGGTTTCAATGCCGTCAATCTCGCCGCTGGGAGTCGTGGGTTCCAGCGCCAGATAATAGTCCACAAGGATTTCGCCCTTGGCGACCTCCTCGCCCTTAATCTTAATTACATACTGATTGGTGCCAAGCGTTGCAGAGTCGTGCAGCCGCACCGAGGGGACCACAAAGCCCATGTCCTGGGCATACTGGCGGCGGAAGATGACGATGCGGCTGATGAGCCGCCCGCCCCGCGCCTCGTCCACCAGCGGGATCAGGCTGTATCCAAATTCCATTTCGATGGGTTCCACATCCAGCAGAGAATAGATGTTGTTAATGTCCTTATAATACTCGTTTTCTCCGGGAGCCTTGGCAGCCTGCGCGGCCTCGACAGCCTCTTTTTCCTCCTGCGCAGCAAGCTGGGTTTTCTCCGTCTGCATGCTTTGCAGGCCTCGCCAGCCCCAAAATGTAAGCGCGGCGCCCACCACCAGCAGGGCCAGATGAGGCGTGTTGGGCATAACTGCCAGAAACAAGAGCACGATACCCGCCACCATAATCGCCCGGGGCTGGGCCTTGAACTGCCGGAGCACGTCGTTGTTCAGGCTGTCCTCAGACACGCTGCGGGTGACAATCATACCCGTGGCGGTGGAAATCATCAGCGCGGGAAGCTGGGACACCAGCCCATCGCCCACGGTGGCGATGGAATACACCTGCAAAACGCTTGCGAAGTCTCCGCCACCCTGCACAATGCCGATCACCAGTCCCGCCACAAAGTTGATGGTGGTAATAATCAGGCTCATAATGGCGTCGCCCTTGACGATTTTGGTTGCGCCGTCCATTGCGCCGTAAAAATCCGCCTGACGCTGCACCTTTTCCCGGCGAGCCCGCGCGTCCTGTTCGTTAATCAGGCCGGAGGAGAGATCCGCGTCAATGGCCATCTGCTTGCCGGGCATGGCATCCAGCGTGAAGCGGGCGGCCACCTCAGCCACGCGCTCCGCGCCCTTGGTGATGACAATAAACTGCATCAGCACAATAATCAGGAAGATAATCACGCCGATGACAATATTCCCGTTGGTAATCAATTGGCCAAACGCCTTAATCACCGCGCCCGCATAGCCCCCGTTGGAGAGAATCAACCGGGTGGAGGACACGTTCAGTCCCAATCGGAACAGCGTGGTCACCAGCAGCAGCGAGGGGAAGATGGAAAATTCCAGCGCGTCCGAGATGTTCATGGTAATCAGCAGAATCACGATGGACAGCGAAATGTTGATAATCAGCAGAATGTCCATCAGCATTGGGGGAAGCGGCAGAATCAAAAACAGGACGATGACGACCACGAGGAGAGATATGATGTTGTTTGCAAGTCTTCTCATCGTGGTTCCGCCTTTCCTCGGTTAATTTTTGGATTCCGGCCCATTGCCTTGGGGGAGATTCGGGGAGCCTTCGGCTTCAAAGTCGTCAACGGCTTTCCTGCCCGTCCAGCTCCATTTCCTTGCTCAAGTCCCGGTTACTCATCTTAAAGACGTATACCAGCACGTCCGCCACCGCGCCGTACAACTCCGGCGGAATTTGCCGATTCAGCTCGGCGGAGGCGTAGATGGACCGGGCCAGAGGAACGTCCTCCACCGTAGGGATACCGTGCTCCTCCGCCGTTTTCACAATGCGCAGGGCCACCTCGTCCAGTCCCTTTGCAAGGACCACGGGGGCAGCGTCCGTCTCCGGCTTGTATCGCAGAGCCACCGCCACATGGGTGGGGTTTCTGATGACCACATCCGCCTGGGGCACCTGCTGCATCATGCGGGACTGGGCCATTTTTCGCTGGGCTTCCTTGATTTTGCCCTTGATCTGAGGATCGCCTTCGGTCTGCTTATATTCCTCCTTGATCTCCTGCTTCGTCATGCGCATCTGCCGCTCGTAATCCCACCACTGATAGTAGAAATCAAAACCTGCCAGCGCAACGAACGCAATGATAATCTGGAGAATCATGCCGCTGAGGCGGCTGAGAATATCGCCGCAAACGGCGGTTATATCCGTGTTTAAGTAATTGGCAAAGGCAACCATACATCCACTGATAAAATGATAAATGATCAGCAGGAGAATGGTGATTTTGATGATGCCCTTCCCCGCCTCCACCACGCTGCGCAAAGAAAATAGCTTTTTAAAGCCCTCCAGCGGATTAAGACGGCTAAACTTGGGCTGGATGGACTGCCCGGACACCAGCATCCGGGTCTGCGCGAAGGTGGCCGCCACGGCTGTCACCGCCACCGCCAAGATGGTGGGCCCCACCGCCATAAACAGGGTGTAGGCGCCCTCCTTGAGAAGGTCGGGAAGCTGCGCCTCCAGAGAAACCGAGGAGAGATTCCCCGCAAGAGTCATACATACCCGGAAAAAGGAATCTATCTGCCCCACTGCGCTCGACATGGTCATGCGCAGCGTCATATAGCCCACCAGCAGCGTGGCCACCGCCACCGCGTCCTTACTGAGAAAAACGTTGCCTTTTTTTCGTTGGTCCCGTCGCTTTTTGGGGGTTGCCTTTTCTGTTTTGTTGCCCTCCGGCACAGACGTTCCCCCCTTTTGCCGCCCCCTTTTTTAAGGGGCCAGCACCGTCAGCGTTTCCCGCACAGCAACCAGCATTTGATTTTCCGCCCGCAGCAGAAATTCGCTGATGGGCGACATAAACAGCATCAGCAGCACCAGTCCGATAATGACCTTCAGTTCGATGTTGATGGAAAACACGTTGATCTGCGGAATGACCTTCATTAAAACGCCCATTCCAATCTGTCCCAGCAGCTCCGCCGCCAAAATTGGAATCGCCAGCTTCACCCCCAGCACAAAGCACTCAATAAACAGTTCTATCCCCGCCTGCATGGCGGCCTGTCCCAGCGCCGCCTGTCCAAAGGGAATGATCTCTCCGGAGGTCAGCAGGATGCGCAGAAGGGTGTTGTGTCCGTTTGCCGCGAAAAACAGCAGGGTCATCAGAATCGTAAACAGCGTGCCGCTGACGGACATGGAAATATTGGAAGCGGGGTCGTATTCTTTGGACATGGACATGCCCATCTGATTATCTATGATTTCGCCCGCCTGCTGGGGGATGAGGTAAATGAAAAACTGCACCGCCATTCCCACCATAAAGCCAACGCCCAGCTCCAGCAGCAGCCGGACAGCAAACTCAACCAAATGCACCGGCACGGGGGCGGTCCCCTTCGTAAACGAGGCCACAAACCACGTCAGCACCAGCGTAAGGCCCGCCCGGATTATGCCGGGGATATTTCGCCGTCCCAGCAGCGGATTGAACATTACAAAACCGCTCATCCGCATCAGAATGTAAAACAGCAGCGTAAGCCTGCCCCAGTCGATCATGCCGCGCCCCGCCTTACAGCATCAGCGTGAACAGATACCGGCTGTAATCCACCAGCGTGTTCATCATCCAGCCGCCGCCGATAAACAGCACCAGCCCAATGACCACCAGCTTCAAAACAAAGCCCAGCGTCTGGTCGTGAATCTGTGTGACGGCCTGAAAGATGGCTACCAGCACGCCCACTATCATGCTCAGGATGAGCATAGGACCCGCCAGACGGATCACCACGAAAACACCCTGCCGGAGCACCTCGCCCGCATTCAGTTCCATGCCATCGCCCCTTTCTAGTGGAATCCCTGCACCAGCGTTGAGAACACCAGTTCCCAGCCGTTGAGTACGATAAACAAAAGCAACTTGAAGGGCGTGGAAATCATGGACGGGGGCAGCATGATCATGCCCATGGACATCAGCGCGGAAGCCACCACCACGTCAATCAGCATAAAGGGAATGTAGACGAGAAATCCAATCTCAAAAGCGCGCTTCAGCTCGCTGGTCATAAAGGAGGGCACCACAACATGCATCGGCAGCGCCTTGGCCGCGGCTTCATCCGCGGGCCGGTCCACAGCCCCATCCAAATCGCAGAACAGGTTTATGGAAGAGGTTTCAGTGTTTCTCAGCATAAAATCCTTCAGCGGAACCTGCGCCCGGTCAAGAAATTCCTCCTGCCCGATTTCCTCCGCCACATAAGGGTCGTATGCCTCGGTCTTGATGGTGGTAAACACAGGGTTCATGGTAAACATCGTTAAAAATAGCGCCACCCCAATCAGCACCACGTTAGGCGGGGTCTGCTGCGTTCCCATCGCCGTGCGCAGAAAGGAAAACGTGATGATATACCGGGTAAAGGACGTCATCATCACCAGCAGCGAGGGCAGCAGCGTCATCATCGTGGTCAGGAAAAGAATCTGGAGGGCCTGTACGTTGTCCCCGTTGACATTGACCAGTGCGTCCGTCACGTAATACTCCCTCCTACTTCTTTCTCTGTTTCAAAACTTCCCGCAATGCATCGCGGAAGGGAATCGGGGCCTCTGCCCCAGCAGCGGGCGACGCGGTCTGCGCCGCGCTGTCCCACGCCTCCGCTTCCTCGGCGCTCAGCTCCCGCAAAAGAGAAATCTCTCTGCCGGTGACGCCCAGAAGGAGAACCGTTTCGCCCGCCCGAACCATCACAAGGGACTGCTCCCGCCCTAGCGGCAGACGCTCCAACAGCCGGAGCTTTCCGCTTCTTCCGGGCAAAAAGCCGCCAAGCCCCGGCGCGTGCCCCGCCAGATATCGGGTAAACAGCCATGCGAGAACCAGCACGCCGAGGACAGCCGCCAGCATCCCCAAAAGGGCGCCGATTTCCTCCCACTGCATAAATCAGGGATTACCGATGATGGAGTTCACCGTCTTAAGTACGCGGTCGGCCTTAAAGGGCTTGACAATGAAATCCTTTGCACCGGAACGCACCGCGTCGATGACCATGCTCTCCTGTCCCATAGCGGAGCACATGACCACATTGGCGTTGCCGTCCTTGCCGCGAATGGTTTTCAGGGCTTCCAGCCCGTCCATATTAGGCATGGTGATATCCATGATGACCAGATCGGGGTGAATCTCCCCATATTTCTCCACGGCGTCCGCACCGTCCACCGCTTCAAACAGCTCGGTATATCCGTTCTTGGAAAGAGTGTCCTTAATGACCTTGCGCATAAATGCCGCGTCGTCAACCACTAAAATCTTAGCCATGTTAAACCTTCCTTTTTCTGAATCTGTTTTATTTTCAGTTTCCCAGCGCGGGTCATGGAACTTATCCCTTGACCAGCTCGTTGGGATCGGGGGCTTTTAAAACCTCGGTGATGCGGATTCCAAAATTGTCATCCACGACAACCACATCACCCTTGGCGATGCACTGTCCGTTAACAAACAGGTCCACCTGATCGCCTGCCAACTTGTTCAGCATTACCAGCGACCCTTTGGTAAAGGCCAGCACGTCCTGCACCTTCCGGCGGGCCCGTCCGATTTCCACGGAAACCTCCAGAGGAACCGACATCAGCAGATCCAGATTTTCCGCCTGCTGCTGATCCAGCGGCTCGCCATTTGCAAAGTGCGGCATTTCCGCCGGAACGGATTGAATCACCCTGGGCGCGTGCACTGCGGGGGCGGGGCCGGGAGCCGGATAATAGGGCTGGGCCGGATAATAGCCCGGATACTGTCCATAGGGCGGCATGGGCGGCACCCCGCCGGGGATGGCCTGAGGCTCCGGCATGGAATACGCCGGGGCGGCGGGCTGTGGGGGAATCGGAGGCTGTGGAGCGACAGATGGCTGTGCCGGAGTCGACATACCGCTCATCAACCGCTCGATTTCCTCCTGATTCAGGGTACCGCCGGAGGCGGCGGGACTGGGAGCTGGATGGGGAGCCGCCTGTGCGCCGCTCATCAGCTTTTCAATCTCAGCCTGACTCATTACGCCTCCGGCAGGAGTGGGAGCGGGAGTCGGAGCCGCCTGCGCGCCGCTCATCAGTTTTTCTATTTCATCCTGACTCAGCGTGCCGCCGGAGGCGGCAGGAGCGGGAGCCGGAGCGGTCTGTGCGCTGCTCATCAGCTTTTCTATTTCCGACTGGCTCAGCTTTGGGCCGCCTTCCAGCGGTGCTGCCAGTTGATCCGAGGAAGTGGATTCCGGGGGCGCCGCGTCCTCATCCTCGCCAAGTCCAAGGCCTGAGAGCAGTTCCCTTGTCAAATCCACGGACATGACGTTAATAAATTCGCTCTGCAGCACGCTGTCGATTTTCAGCATGAAGCGCACAACCACGCATTTACCGTCCGTCATGGGAAAGTGCTCTTTTTTAAATTGGTCGAAATCTTGCAGTTCAAATGACTCCGGTGTGGAAATGTTTACCGGAATCCCCAGAAAGTCGGACAGGGCCGTGGAAGCCGCGCCCATCATCTGGTTCATGACCTCGCACACCGCGCTGATGGTAAGCTCGTTCATCTCAAACTCTTCGTCCGGCGTCTCCGAGCCCATCAGAATGTCCACGATCACTTTCACATCGCTGCGGCGCAGCAACATGATATTGCTGCCCACCAAGCCGGATATGTAGCGAATCTCCACGCCCACGGCAGGTTCCAGATCGGCGATATTAAAATCTACCACATCGGATACGCTGACTCTGGGTGTGGTGATCTCCACCCGATGATCCAGCAGGTTGGACACCGCCGTGGCGGAGGAACCGAGGCTGATGTTCATCACTTCCCCGATTGCGTCCAGCTCCATGGAGTTAAAAATGTTATCTGCCATTCTGTTCGACGTTCCTTCCCTCCGGCCCGTAATAGGTCCTTCCTATTTTGACCGCCATGTTTTTGTTGTGTATTCCCATCACGCCGTCAAACCAGCGCCGCCCACCGATGTTGATATGAACCGCCGAGCTTTTGGGCCGCTTCAAATCAATCACGTCTCCCACGTTCAGGTGGTAGATGTCGCTAAGCTGGAGCTTTGTGCGGCAGATTTCCGCAACCAGATCGATTTCCGTAGTCTTCAGAGACTCGAAAATCTCTTTCCCCGCCGCCTCGTCCTGACTTTTATGGGCTGTGTTAAGGCGGCTGATTTCACTGAAAACGTTGGTCAGCACCATGCCGGGAAGGCACACGCTGATATGCCCGTCGCAGTTTGGAAATTTTGCCGTCAAATCCATAATGACCACGATTTCATCCAGTCCCAGAGGCTGAATCATCGTGGGATTTGGCTCCACGCGCCCGTACTGAAACTCAAGCTGAATGTAATTCTGCCAGCTCTCGCCCAGATTCTCCACAAAATACTCGCTCAGGCCCTCCAGAATCTTCAGCTCCAGATCGGTAAACGTGTACTCCGGGTCCAGCTCATCGTCCACCTCGCCCTCGCCGCCCATCATCCTGTCGATCATGCTCAGCAGCAGCGGCTTGCTGATGTGCAGCAGCGCCGGAGTATCCTCCACCACGTCTCCATGCTTGATATAGGCCAGCGCCAGAACATCGCCCTCAATCAGGGCGTTGGAAAACTCATAATATCGCTGCTCCTCGGCAGATTCCACGTTGATTTCGCAGCTTGTGTGCATCAGGCCGTTGATGCGGGAATTCAGATTTCTCGAGTAATTTTCAAAAATGCTGTCCAGCATTTTCAGCCGGTCCTTGGTAAATTTGCGGGGGCTACGAAAGTCGTATTTTCTATATTTTTTATCTTTCGACGTGTCTTCCTCGGTTTCAATCTTTTCCCCGCTTCGCGCCGCGCTGAGCAACGCGTCAATTTGGCTTTGTGAAAGCACCTCCGACATCGGCATCCCCCTCTCCCATATATTCTCATCTGCCGCCTCGAAGCGGCCATATCATTGCAGGTTATTCCGCGGCGGCCCCGTCTCCTTGTGCTTCGGTGGAAGCGGGCGCGGGCGTTCCCCGCTCCGTGTAATACTGCTCAATCTGATCGCCCAGCGTGCTGGTCAAATCCTTGCCGGTGACAATCAGCTCCACCCGGCGGTTTTTGGCCCGACCCTCCCGGGTCGCGTTATCCGCCACGGGGCGGAATTGTCCATAGCCCATGCTGATCATCCGGGCAGGGTCCAGAATGTCCATTTCCTGCAAGTAAATCAGCACCACCGCCGCCCGGTCAGAAGACAAAAACCGGTCTACCGTTGGATTGTTGGGCTTTCCGGGGTCGCCCTGTGCCGTATGGCCCAGAACCCGCAGCTCGTCGATGGCGAGGCTGGCCTTGCCAACGATCACGCCCACGTCCTCCAGAACCTCTTTACCATCCTGCCGCAGGACATAGCTGTCACCGTCGAAAAATACGGCATCGTTAAAGGAGATGAAAACATATCCATCGCCCTTGGTGACGGATATGTTTTCCGCCGCGCCCTGCTGGGCGACATAGGACTTTAAATCCTGATAAAGCTGCTCAATGGAGGCCACAATCTGTGCCTGTGTCAGGCTGCTGTCAGACTGTTCGCCATCCACCGGAGTGGTGGGGTCCGCAAGCTGGCCATTGTTGCCGCTGTTTTCCGTAACTTCGTGCGTCGCATCGGGGTTGAAGCTCTGCACCAACTGCACCCACTTCTGCTGGTCGATGGTGGACATGGAGTACAGCAACACAAAAAAGCACAGCAACAGCGTCACCATGTCGCCATAGGTGTCCATCCAGCTTGCTCCGCCCTCGCTTTTCCGCTTTTTCATATACCGCTCACCCCCTCGTGTTTCTCCAAATCATTCCTCGTTTTTCTTCTTGCCCCGGCTCTTTTTCTCGCCCTTGGCGCCGCCGCCCTCTTCGCGCTTATTCTGGTCCACGAAGGTCAGCAGTTTTTCCCGCAGGGACTTGGGATTTTCGCCGGACTGGATCGACATGATTCCCTCTACAATAATCATCTTGCAGAGCACCTCCTCCTCGTCCCGCGTGCGCAGGTTGGAGGCGATGGGATTGAAAATCATATGGGCCAGCACGCAGCCGTACAGCGTGGTAATCAGGGCCGTTCCCATGTCGGAGCCAATGCTGGACGAGCCGCCGTCTCCGGAGAGATTCATGTTCTTCAGCATGTTAATAAGGCCCACCAGCGTGCCCACCATGCCGAAGGCTGGGGCCACGGAGGAACCGCGCTCATACATTCCTGCCACGCCGTCGTGGCGGGCGGACATGCATTCGATGTCGTTATTGAGAATGCCCCGCACCTTGTCGGCGTCGTTGGCGTCCACAATCAGCATAATGGCCTGCTTGAAAAACGGGTCGTCCTGCGCATTGGCCTTTTCCTCCAGCGCCAAAAGTCCGTTTTTCCGGGCCACCTGCGCCAGCTCCACCAGTTGATCAATGTAATACATAGGGTCGTACTTCTTGGTGTTCAGCATAATCCGGAAATGCCGAGGCAAATTCTTCAGCATTTTTGGCGGAAAGCTCGCCACCACCACCGCAAACGTGCAGCCCACGGTAATCAGGATACTGGCCGGGTCCAAAAAGTTCATGAGCTGTTTGGCGCTTGTGGTAAAAGCGCCGCTAGCGTCGGTAGTGAACATCATGCCCGCGATCATAATGCCCATGGCCACTACCGTGCCGATAATATAGGTTATATTCATCTGTCTCTCACCCCTGCCGGGCAAAGGGCGCACCCGCGCCGCCGCCCGATTTTTATAAGCGCCTGCCTGATCCCCGCGCACCAAAGACGCGCGGCTTCCGTGCGCACGGATCAGGTCGGCCCCGTAGAAACCCGAAAGCGCTGCGTTTTTTCCTCAGCGCTGACCGATTACTCTCACCGCGCGGGAGATATCCTGCACCTTGGCGTTGTACTCCGCGATTTTGCGCACGATTTCCTCTGCCGTTTCCCGCACCAGATAGTAGCTGCGGTTCATCATCACGATTTTTGTCTCGGGGATCAGCTCGATGCACTCGATTTGCAGGTGGTTCACCAAAAACCTGTCGCTGTTCATCTTTGTCAAGACAATCATACGCTTCTCCTTCCAATCGCCGGCGTACCCCGGACACGGGGGCTTCCCCGTGTCCGGCGGCCCGCCGATAGGTTTCATGCGGTTTCGTTTCCGAAAATTAGCGCTTCATGTTCACCAGTTCCTCCAGCATGGAGTCGGTGACGGTGATAATGCGAGTGTTGGCCTGATAGCCGCGCTGGGTAGTAATCATCTCCGCGATTTCGGTGGCAAGATCTGTGCCCGAGGATTCCAGACCGCCGTCCTGCAGCGTGGTGGTTCCGGCGCTGTGGATGGACTCAGCATCCGCTTCCGCGCTGTTATTGACCTTGGCCGTCACCGCGCCGCCGATGGAGACGGCGGTGCATTTTCCAGATCCTTCTCCGGCCTTGTAATAGCCGTTGTCTATACGGGTGACACCGCTGGGATTGGCCACATTTGCCAGCGCGATATAGCCAATCACCACAGGCGCGCCGCCGTCTTTCATGTTGCCGGTAATTTTGCCGGTGGCCTTGTCAATGGCGATGCTGTCAATGGAGGCGGGCTCCAGATTCCAAGTTGAGTCGGGATACACATTCATGCCGCCTGACGTTTCGATTCCGGGATAGATCGCTGTTCCGGATGTAACGCCGGAAGGATTTTTTCCGTCCGCCATCAGGGGCAGACGAATTGGCACCAACTGTCCGCTGGTCTTTGGATTGTCCGCGTCGGCAATCACTCCCGCCGTTTCGTTCCCGGAAGTAGTAACCCAGCCGTAAATCACATTGCCCCGGCCATCCACCAGATAGCCCTGAGAGTCGAACTTAAAGTCGCCCACGCGGCTCAGCTCCAGATTCTGGGCATCCGTCTCCGTCAGCGTGTTTGCCGTTGTGCCCGCGCCGGGCTTTTGCCCTGTGAGGAAAAAGCCGTCGCCCATAATCATGCAGTGCATAGAGTCACCGTCGGCATTAAAGTTGGCGGTGCTCATGTCCATGGAAATGGAGCCGATGCTCACGCCGTAGCCCACCTGAGAGGGGTTCACGCCGCCCACCTTCGTCGTGCCGTTGGAACCGGCAGAAAGCGTGGTGTAAATCGCTTCGCTGAAAAGGGTCTGTGCCTTTTTATAGGCAGGGGTATTGATGTTGGCAATATTGTTGCCGATGACGCTGAGCTTGTTCATGTGGGCCTTCAGGCCCGCAATTGCAGAATACATTGCACCTGTCATGGAAAATAACTCCTTTCGGTTGGCGCCGCCGGGGACTGGTCAATCGGACCCTCCCCAGAGCATCCTTCCGGTCCTGCTCTCTGTTTTACAGGATCACGGCGCCGTCAATGTTTGTAAAAATGTTTTCTTTCATCTCCTCAGGAGACATGGCGGTAATTACCCGTCCGTTGGGAACGTTGATGATAAACGCCCGGGTGGTATCAAAGGCCAGAATGTTGTTTGCACCCTTGGCCTGGGCTTTTTCCACCGTGTCGCTCAACCGATCCATCAGTTGTTCGTCCACGGAGATGCCGCGCTGCTCTGCCCGCTCACGGGCGTGCTTGGAAAATGCGACGGGTTGGCTCTCCCGCTGGCGCTGCAAAAGCTTCTCTCCGAAGGAGGTCTGTTCCGCCTTGGGGGCAGAAGTCTTTGCGGAAAATCCGCCGTTTTGCAGGGGAGATATCCTGTCAATCATTGCTCTCACTCCTTTGACAGTCTGATTGATGGAGTAAAACCGTTCTCTCCGCCATCAGAACGCAGAGTTGGTCTGCTTGGGTTCAGGTGGTCGTATCCCCGGACGCGTCTTCTTTGTAGTCGGGCAGACGGCCCACTGCCATGATGCTGCTCATGCTGTAACTCTTTCCGTCCACAAATACCACGGGGTTGCCGTTGTATGTGCCTGTGCCGGTGACGGTTCCCACAAGCTCCTGCATCTTTCCGTCCGAGTCATAGGTGCCGATGGTCACTTCCTTACCCACAAGAGATGCGGAATAGTTCAGCGTAACCGCGTCCGTGATGTTGGTAATGGCCTGCACCATAGACATCTGCACCATCTGATTCAACATATCGGTGGTAGAGGCAGCGTTTTCCGGGTCCTGATTCTGGAACTGGGCAATCATCAGTTGCAAAAAGCCCTCCATTTCCAAGCTCATTGAACCGGACTTGCTGCTGGACGTTGAATTGGTACTGCCAATATTTGCGATATCGCCGATAAAGTCGCTCATTGAGTCGCTCCTTTCTTTAGAAAATCCGAATCGTTCAGCTCACCTGTCCGTCCAGTGTCACCAGACCCAGCCGAAGCTGCTGGAGGAAATCCTCTCCGCTTTGGCGGCGTTGGTCCTGCTGGCGGCGGCTGTGCTCCTGCTGCCGATCCTGTTGCTGGTCTTGCTGCTGATACTGCTGGGTCTCCTCCTGTCGCCGGACCTCCACTTGCACCGTGCTCTGACTGTTGTTCTGGAGCAGGGCGCTCAGGCTGTCCGCGTGGCGGCTCAACAGGTCCGCCGCCTTTTCGGTGGTCGTGTGGAACACCACTTGCAGCGCGCCGTCCTGCGTCCGAGTCAGGTCAATGGTCAGCGTACCAAGATTATCGGGGTTCAGGCGGAGCTTGACTTGCTGTGCGCCGTCCTTCAGTGCCTTGCCCACCTGTTCTGTCAACTGCTCGTCCAAATCCGTCCGGGTGGTGTCCGCCACCGGCTCGCCCACCTTCACGGGGACGGCGTCGGTCTCGCGGAACAGGGGCTGTGGCGCTC
This sequence comes from Oscillibacter sp. UBA6647, assembly GCA_002455655.1. GTDB lineage: Bacteria > Bacillota > Clostridia > Oscillospirales > Oscillospiraceae > Oscillibacter. Next base: position 19,396 of record DKLF01000146.1, read on the forward strand.
CCACGGCGGCATTTTCCGGCTGAAGGGCTTCATTGCTCTGGGAACTACGAAGCAGGTCGGCGTATTCACTCTGTGCCTGCGCATCCGCGCCACCGGACTGTGCACCCGTATTCTCCGAAGATAGAATTTGTGTAGCTTGAGAAGCCTGTGCAGTTTGAGTGCTTTGAGAAAGCACCGCGTCCTGCCCTGCCTCCGGGTTTCGGACTGTGTAAAGAGCGGTCGTGTTCCGTCCCAACGGGTTATCCTGCTTTGCGCCAAGGTTTCCCGCGTTCAAAAGCCCGGTTTCCACAAAGTTGTCTGCCGGAGCCGTTTCTTCCCCGATCTGCAAAACTGCGGGCGCCACGGCCTGCGGCGTGGATCCCTCCGGCAAAAGCTCCGCGGTTTGCACCTGCGGTGGCTGGGTCTGAGACATCAGCATCGCCATCGCCGCCGTCACCTCCCGAAGGGCTTCATCCTGTGGGTCCTGCGACTGCTCTTCCTCGGCTTTTCCAAGTTCGGGCTGATCTACCGTCTTTGTCCGTCCCGCGCCCGTACGGTTTCGCAGCAGCTTTTCAAAGTCGGACGCGCCGTTTTGGGATGTTTGGATGTCGTCCGCCACGTCGGTTTTCTGTGTTCGGGTTTGGGCATAAACCTGTATCATTTGCAGCAATTCGTTCGTCATCGTCATTTTCTCACCTCCTCTCAATGAAATGGGGCCGCGATTTATGATTAGGGCGCTGCACTCCGCGCAATTCCGCTGCGGGCGCACACCAAATCATCGATAAACTGTTCCTCGCTTTTTTCCAGTTCCTTTGTATAGGCCAAAAGCTTTTTCTCCCGCAGCTTTTCCACGGAGGAAGCGTCCTGCTTGGCGCCCACCAGCTCCCGGCGCTTGGCCTCTTCCTGCCGCCGGAGGATATTCAGCTTTCCCGCCTCTCGAACGCACATGGCCTCCTGCACTTCCAGCGCAGTTTCATAGGCCCGAAGCTCCGCAATCAGCATGCCGTTGGCCTTTTTCTCCCGGTACTCCCGGTTGATTTCCGCATATTTCTGCCGCGTGGCCTCCAGCGCGGCTTCCTGCCGCCGGACCTCCGCCGTCAGCGCGCCCAGCTCCACCTGAATGGAGTCCTGAACCTGTCGACGGTAATCCAGCACGGTGTCCAGCGAAAAACAAAACTTTTTCACGCCTCAGGTCCCCTTCCCGGCAATCCGGCCTTTATTGGAGGATGCGCTCCATCTCTCCCATGGTTTCCTCATAGGAAAACGCCTCATCAATGCCCTGCTTTAAAAAACTGTCAATGGCGTCGATTTTGTTCAAAGCGTAGTCCAGCTTGGGGTTCGTCCCCGCCTTGTACGCGCCGATGGACACCAGATCCGAGCTTTTTTCATAGACGCTCATAATATCTCGAACGCGGCCCGCCGTTCTGCGGTTTTCCAGAGGGACAATATCCGTCATCAACCGGGAAATGCTGGCTCCCACGTCGATGGCGGGATAGTGGTTGGCGGCGGCCAGCCGCCGGGAGAGAACGATATGCCCGTCCAGAATGCCCCGGACGGTATCGGCAATGGGCTCGTTGGTGTCGTCGCCCTCCACCAAAACGGTATAAACCCCGGTGATGGAGCCGCGCTCGAAATTTCCGCTGCGCTCCAACAGCTTAGGAAGCTCGGCGTAAATAGAGGGGGTGTATCCCCGGGCCACGGGCGGCTCGCCCACGGCAAGACCGATCTCCCGCTGGGCCATAGCAAACCGAGTAAGGGAATCCATCATCAAGAGCACGTCGTAGCCCTGATCCCGGAAATATTCCGCGATGCCGGTGGCCACGGACGGGCACTTTTTGCGAAGCATCGCAGGCTGGTCGGAGGTGGCCACCACCAGAATGGACCGGGCCATGCCCTCCTCGCCCAAATCCTTGCGGACGAAATCCAGAACCTCCCGGCCCCGTTCGCCCACCAGGGCGATGACATTGATGTCGGCTTTCACGTTTCTTGCGATCATGCCCATCAGGGTACTTTTGCCCACGCCGGAGCCTGCGAAAATCCCGATACGCTGGCCCTTACCAATGGTAAGCAGCCCGTCGATGGCTTTCACGCCGAACTCCATCCGCTCCGTAATGGCGGGGCGGGAGAGAGGATTGATGTATTTGCCCTCCACACAGTGGGAGGTCCCGGCTTCAAAGGCGGGGCCGCCGTCGATGGGCTGGCCCAGCGCATTGATGATGCGCCCTCTGAGAAACGGCCCCATAGGGAGGGTGAGCTGCTTTCCCGTGTTGCGGACAAAGTTGCCCGCGGAGATACCGCTCATGTCGGAGTAAGGCATCAGGAGGATGCGGTCGTTTTTAAAGCCCACCACCTCCGCCGTCACCTGATCTCCGGTGTCGCCGTTGTATATGCGGCAGATGTCGCCCACAGCCGCGTTTTTACCCGAGGCCTCGATGGACATGCCTACGATATTCTCGATCCTTCCCGTCAGGCTGAAGGTATCGGCGTTTTGAAGCTGCTGGATCATTTGACCAAACACGGCTGCTCCTTTTTCACCGGTCGCCCGGGCGTCGTCCGAAGTTCTTAGAAGGACCATCGTCTGGCGAGATATTTTCCAGCATCGCCCGAATATTGGCCATCTGCGTAGGGGCGCTGGCGTCGATAATGGCGTCCGGCGTTTCGATAATGCAGGTGCCGCCCTCCTCTTCCGCCACGGGAATGATGCGGATATGGTCGGACAGGCCGGAAAGTGCACGGGTCAGCCGAGGGGTAATCTGGGCAAGGCCCTTGGCATCGCAGCCGGAGACGTAGATATGGACCCATTCCCGTTTTTTCATTTTCTCCGTGGCATCCTGAATCATCTTGGCGATGACGCCGCTGGAGCTTTTCAGGCTGATGCGCACCACCTTTTCCGCCACCGCCACCGCAAGGTCCCGCATGTCGGTCTTGGCGTCATCCATCAACTCGTCCTGCGCCAAAGCGATATTTTCCAAAAAGGTTTGAAGCTGCTGCTCCAGCTTGGCGGCCTGTGTCTCGCGCCGCTCCGCCAAATCCTGCTCCGCCCCGGCCATACCCTCGGTATAACCCTCGCGGTAGCCCTCCCGGCGGGCATCCTCCCGAACTTTCTCCGCCATGGTCCGGGCCTCGGCCCCAGCCGCGGCTTTCATTTGTTCTGCTTCCTCTTTCGCCGCTGCCAGAATCGCCTCGGCCTGCACGTTTGCAAATTGAATCCGGCCGGCTGCGGCAAGCGGTTCCTCCGTCTGTTCCGGCTCCCGGAAGCTGTCCTTTTCCTTCGCCGGAGCGTCCCCGCCCCGGGGCGCACCGTCAACAAACAGCTCGTCCAAAAAGCCCTCCCGCAGGTCTTCCTCCGCGTTTCTCTGTGTCGCAGCGGGCGTTTCATCCTGAAGATTGTCGGGAAAAAGATAGGGCTCCGCCTTGGGTTTTATAAAGTTTTTCAGGACATTCCCGTTACGCAATGATGTCGTCCTTTCCGCCCTTGATGATGATAATTTCGTTCTGCTCCTCCAGCTTGCGGATTACATCCACGATGCGCTGCTGCGCTTCTTCCACGTCCTTCATGCGGACGTTGGTGGTAATCTCCAGATCGTCCCGGATGTTCTGCGCCATGCGGGTGGACATATTGGCCAGCAGCTTGTTGGAAACGTCGTCGGTGGCGGCCTTGAGGGAGAGGACAATGTCCTTGGGGTCGCAGTCCCGCAGGAAGCGCTGGACCGAGCGGTCGTCCATATTGACCAAATCCTCGAATACAAACATCCGCTTGCGGATTTCGTCCGCCAGCTCCTGATTGTAGATAGACAAGCCGTCGAAAATGCTCTTCTCGCTGGAACGGTCGATATTGTTCATCATGTCGGCCACAAAGTCGATGCCGCCAACCTTCACATGCTTGCTGCTGATGATGGTAGAGAATCGCCGCCCCATTTCCGCCTCTATAATTTTCATGGTGCTGGGAGAAGGGCTTTCCATTTTGGCCATGTTCTCCACCACCTTGATCTGCTTGGCGGGGTCAAGCTGCTCCACCACGTTGCCGGACTTGCCGGGACTGACATAGGACAGCACCAGCGCGATGGTCTGGGGCCGCTCATACTGCAAGGCGGAAAACAAGGATTTGGCGTCTGCCTTGTCCAAGAATGCAAACTGCCGGTTCTTCATGGACTTTTCCACTTTTTCCAGCAGTTGGTTTGCCGTCTGCTCTCCAAATGCCTTTTCCAGAACCGTTCTGGCATACTCCAGACCGCCCTCGGTAATCGCCTTGTTGGTGAGGCACAGCTCGTAAAAATCGCCGAGAATATCCTCTGTCTGGCGGGAGTCCAGATACCCCAGCTTCGCTACCTCCAGCGTCAAGGTTTCCACGTCGTCGGAGTCCATAAACTTGTAGATCTGTGACGCTTTGTCCGCACCCAGCGAGACAATCACCGCCGCGGCCTTCTGAGGTCCGGAGAGAACGGGCAGCGGCTTTTCCTTCACAGCCTGCTGGGGCCGGGGCATCTCGTCACGATTTTCACCCGCAAAGTTGGCTGCCGCCGTCTGCGTCTTTTCAGCCGTGGCGTTTGCGCCGCCCTTGGTCTTTCTGGAGTTACTCATCCTCTTCGCCTCCCCTCAGCCAATTTTTCAGCATGTGCGCGGCCATTTCGGGATTATCCTCCGCAAATTTGCGGATACTCTGACGGAGCTGAATGCTCTTTTCCGTTTTGACGGTCATAATGTCCGCGCCATTCAAAGGCACCTCGACCTCCGCCACCTGCGGCGAGGCGATCTGCGCCACCATGGATGCAGCGGCCAAAGCCTTCCGCTTTTTGCGTCTGCTCCCCAAAATGGCCAGCAGAAGCAAAAGCACCAGCAACAGCGCTCCGCCGCCTATGGCGGCCGGAAGCACCCACGGAGGCAGGTTCAGTTCGTTTCCTCCGGGGACGACTCCTCCGTCCGGATCGTAGAACGGGGCCAACAGAATGGAAATTTTGTCCGTCTGCTCATTGGGCGCAATGCCTGCGGCATGGCCCACGTGGCTGATCAGCTCGGCAGGCGTCATGCTGCCGGAAACCGCGCTGTTAATACTGACGGACACCATCAAGTCAGCAATCACGCCTGCAATCCGCTCCGTCTGCTGCTTGTTGGTATCCACATTGTAATTGGTTTCACCCTGATTTTTGATGTAGGTTTTCCCGTCGTCCACACCGGTCTGGTTTTCGACATAAGTATTGATGTCCGCGTTGGTCTGGTTTCCCGCCACACCTCCGGCAGCATCACCGTCTCCTCGAACAACCTCCTGATCGTAGACCTTGGAGCCGATAATTCCCTCTCCGCCGGTAGAGCCGTCGCCCGCCCAGTCGGGAAGGGTGTATTTTGTGCTCTCGCCCACGGTGTGGTCCACGTCCACGGTGCTGCTCACCGCCACACGAACGTTATCCGCGCCGTAAAACGGAGTGAGCGCAATCATGATCTGAGAGCGGACCTTGTTGTCCACCTGCTCCTCCAGCCGCAGCTTCAATTCGGACGCATCCGTTGCCCCGGCAGTACCGGCGGCGCCGGAATAAACGTTGCCCAGAGAATCTGAAATGGCGATATTGTCAATCACAAGGCCCTTTACCGAGTGGGCCACCAGATAGCGGATGGCGGATGCCACCTTGTCGGGAAGCGCCCCGTTCCCCTGCATGGTCACAAAGACCGAGGCCGAGGCATTTACCATATTGCTGCTGTCCAGCACATAGCGCCGGTCTTCCCCCTGCGTAATGTTGACCACCGCGGATTTCACGCCGTCAAAGCGCCGAATGACGCCTGCCATCCGGTCCTGCAAGTCCTGCAAATATGCCATTTGCCGGTCAGAATCCGTAGACATGGCGCCCACACCCTGCCGATATGTCTCATATGCAAAGCCGGAGGTAGGATAGCCCGCCAACAGCAAGTCTGCTTTTAACTGCTCCTCTTGCGCCTCGGGCACCAAAACGGTGTCCGTGCCCTGCACCTGAAAGTCCGTGGCGCCGTTATCCCGCAAGTAAGCGGAAATGGAGGTAACCTCCTCCGGACTTAAGCCCGTAAATAAAACAGCGTAGGGCCTATGACTCATGGCAATGGCAAAAATAGCGCCCGCCAAAATCACTGCACCCAGCGCACAGCCTAAAATTATCCGCGTTTTTTTACTCATCTTGGTAAAAAACTCTTTAAGTTTTCCGCCAAAGCCCTTCAGCGTCTCCTGCAATTTGCTTTACCCCCACCTAAACTTTAAAAGCCGCCCGTTACAGGCTGATACGATTCAGTTCACCATAGGCGTCCAGCGCCTTGTTCCGCAACTGAATCAGCAGCTCCACGGCGGCAGTGGCCTTCGTGGCAGCGATGGTCGCCTCCGCAGGATTGTCCAACTGGCCGGTGGCCAAAAGATACTGTGCTTCCACCATTTCCTTGTCGGTGGACCTCACATTGTCAATGGCCGTCTGAAAAATATCCGCGAAAACCCCGCCGGTTTCCCCGCCGTCCGCTTTTTGCGTGCCGCTCAGTGCGGACAAGTCGGAAATTGGCCGGATGGTGGATTGAATTCCTGTAAATTCTGTGCTCATCAAAATCTCTCCTCTTCCGGCATCTCAAACGTTGCCGGATCGCCGCCTTCATTCGCGCGGCGCGCTTTTCTTGTTGTTATCTGCCGATCTCCAACGCCTGATTGATCACGGTCTTCAGGGAGTTCAGCGCCGTAACCCCGGCGGAGTACGCCTGCGTGGCGGCCATGGCGTCCGTAACCTCTTTCACCAGCGTGACGTTGGGCATCTCCACATAGCCGTCATCATTGGCGTCGGGATGGGTGGGATCGTACATCAGCTTCAGGTCGGATGGGTCCTCGGCAATCTCCGTCACCCGAACGCCTCCCGCGGTGTTATACCCCGCGTTGGACGAAAGAGAACTGCGGGCCAGCACATTGCGAAAGCTGTCCCGCCCGTCCTGTGCTTCAAGCACCACCATCTTGCGCCGGTAGGCGCCGCCGGCCTCCGTTCGGGTGGTGTTCATATTGGTAATATTCTCCGACACCACGTCCAGCCGAAGCTGCTGTGCCGTCAGGCCGGAGCCGATGATGTTCATAGAGCTTAAAAAAGCCATGTCATTTCCTCCTCACAAGTCCGCGCGGGGTCACTGGCCCTTGATGGCGGTGCGCAGGATACTCAGGTTGCTGCTGATGGAATTCATCGCATAGCGAAGCTGATAGGTATTCCGCGCCAGCTCCACGCCCTGCTCCGTCATGTTCACGCCGTTTTCATCCATGCGGGTGCTCTCGCTGCTGGCGGTGCGAACGGTGGGCCGGGCGTCTTCCAGCACGCTGCGAAACGCCGCAGCAGGGGCCGACGCTCCCGAGGCAGATTTGAGGCTTTTCTTCAGGGATTCCTCAAAGGTGACGTATTTTGCCTTGTACCCCGGCGTCTCCGCATTTGAAATATTATCCAAAATCGCAGTCTGTTTTGCCCAAAGGAAACGCATGGAGCGTTCCATCATCAATTCCGAGTTGCTGGTTACATAGTCCATTTTCCGCGCCCCCTTCGCCTTTGGCTCCGCGCTGGAGAAAGCCTTTTCACTTTTTGGCCTCTAATCCTCCGCGCGACTGGTATATCAATGCCATATTATAAGGTGTTTTAGTATAAAAAGCAACAAAAATCTTCATAATTTGTCGAAAATTACATTTTTTACTCGAATTATACAGATATTTTGCGAGATTAAAGCAAATTGCCGTGATTTATGCGATATATAATACGCATTCTCATTTGAATTTGTGTATTCGACCTTTTTCGAGGTTTTTCGATGGTTTTTTCTCTTTTTTATTTACGGGCCGCCAAATCCCCTCGCCCATTAACCCACTTTCCCTTAGGTTTTAACAATTTATTATTTATGAAAATAATTGCTTATTCTGTAACTTTTGGTTTTGTGTGTTTTTTATTCAACTATTTTAAAATATTATGAATATATATTCATTTCAATTTTTTCTCTGGCAACTTCGTATTTTATAAATAGTTTTACTTTTTTGAACAATTATCAATGTGCTCGAATTTCATTCACTACTTTGCCCCTAAAATTTTGAGCAAAAATTTTTTTAAGCAAAAACATAAGTAAAGGATTACTTTTGTTTTTCTGTTTTCCCTGCAGGTGCGGACAAAGCAAACTCGCCCGCACTTTCGGGAAAAAAATCTTGAGACGGCGAGGTGCAGATGCTATACTAAACACAATATCGGCCCTTCTAAACGAAGGAGCCGGATTGGGAAAGGACACTGCCGAGATGGACATTTTTGAGGAGTATCGCGCAAAGCTGCGCACACCGGAAGAGGCGGTCCGGGCGGTGAAGTCCGGCGATTGGGTGGACTACACCACCAACGTCTGCTTCCCCACGCTTTTGGACGCGGCGCTGGCGAAGCGCCGTGACGAGCTGTCAGATGTCAAAATCCGGGGAAACCTGATTTTCTCTCCCCTCCAGACGGTGGAGTGCGACCCCAGCAGGGAGCACTTCCTGTACAACTCGTGGCACTGCTCCGCCTACGAGCGCACACTCTGCGACCGGGGCCTTTGCAATTACATTCCCATGATTTTTCGGAACATGACCGCTTATTACCGTCATTTTCTTACCGTGAACGTAGCCATGATGTGCGTGCCTCCCATGGATAAGCACGGTTACTTCAATCTCTCTTGCGCAGCAGGCGTGGCGCGGGGAATTTTGGAGAAGGCGGACGTGGTTATTCTGGAGGTAAACGAGCACCTACCTCGCATTTTAGGCGGGTTTGACGAGTCCGTTCACATCTCGGAGGTAAATTTTGTGGTAGAGGGCACGCACTTGCCCTTGCCTCAGTTTCCCGTTCCCAAGCCCACGGAAGAGGATTTAAAAATCGCGGAGCTAATTGTACCTCAAATTCCCTCCGGGGCAACGCTTCAGCTTGGCATCGGGGGCATGCCGAACGTAGTTGGCTCTCTGTTGGCCCAATCCGACCTGAAGGATTTGGGGATGCACACAGAGCTGTGCGGCGACGCGTACTACGCGCTGCATTGCGCCGGTAAACTCACCGGCGCCCGCTGCGCCATCCACCGCAACAAGGGGATGCTTGGCATTGTCTTCGGTTCTCAGGCCCTGTACGACTGGGTGGACCAAAACCCCGGCATTGCGGCCGCGCCGCTGGAATACATCAACGCGCCAGAAACCATCGCCCGGATTGACGACATGATTTCCATCAACAGTTGTATTGCCGCGGACCTCTATGGGCAGGTGTGCGCCGAAAGCGCGGGGCTGCGCCATATCAGCGGCACCGGCGGCCAGTTAGACTATCTTACCGGTGCGGCCATGTCCCGGGGCGGCAAGGCGTTTATCTGCATGACCTCCTCCTATGTGGATAAATCCGGCGTCCGTCGCTCCCGCATTCTGCCCCACTTCAGCGGAGATATTGTCACGGACCCCCGCAGTCAGGCCTATTTCATTGTAACGGAAAACGGCGCGGTAAATTTGGCGGGACGCTCCACATGGGAGCGGGCGGAGCTGCTGATCTCCATTGCTCATCCGGATTTTCAGGATACGCTGATTGCCGCCGCTCAGGACCAGAAAATCTGGAGGCGGTCCAACAGGTGAAACTCCGGCAAAAGCTTCTGCCGTGTTTTTTAAGCGATAGGCCGTTCTTATCCGCAATATATAATATATAATAAGGAGAGACGGCGCGATTTGATCGC
>DKLF01000100.1 GCA_002455655.1 Oscillibacter sp. UBA6647
CCTATCTCCAAAAGCGGGACTTTCTGCTTTACAACAGGACTTCCGCCAAATATTTTGGCGACGGTATGGAATTTTTTGACGATCTGATTGCCCATATCCAGCAGGCGGAGACGTATATCTTTCTGGAGTATTTTATCATTGCCGAGGGGAAAATCTGGGACCGGATTCTGGACGCACTGAAGGAGCGGGCCGCCGCCGGGGTAGAAATCCACGTGATTTTTGACGATTTCGGGAATCTTACCCGCTTTTCCGACGACATGATTCAGTCCATTCAGGACGCGGGCATTGAAATTCGAGACTTTAACCCGGTTCACCGCTATGTGAACCGCATCTACTTCAACTACCGCGACCACCGCAAGATTGCGGTGATTGATGGACACTGGGCCTATACCGGGGGCATCAATCTGGCAGACGAATATGCAAACCTGTTCGAGCGGTTTGGATGGTGGAAAGATTCCGCCGTCCGCATCGAGGGGGACGGGGCATGGGCTTTGGCGGCCCAATTCATCCAGATGTGGGAGATGATGTACGACACCCTGCCCAACGAGGACGATTATTACCGTCCCCGGACGGAGGGACCGGAGACCCCGGGGTTCTGTCAGGCATTTACAGACGGGCCGCTGAACAACCCGGACAACCCTATGGAGGATACGTTTTTTCAGCTCATTTCTTCGGCCACCCGCTTTCTCTATATCACAACGCCCTACTACGCGGTGGAGGAATCCATGCAGCAGGCGCTGTGCATTGCGGCGGACTCCGGCGTGGACGTGCGGCTGATGATGCCCGCCATTCCGGACAAGAAATACGCTTATGTAGTGGCAGAAACCTATTGGGGCGAGCTTTTGCGCCATGGGGTGAAAATTTACAAATACACCCCCGGCTTTATCCACGCAAAGAGCGTGCTGGTGGACCGGAAAATGGCGCTGGTAGGCAGTCCCAACATGGACTACCGTTCCTTCCAACTCCATTTTGAAAGCGCCGCCCTGCTTTATGACATGCCGGTGGTGGAGGAACTTTTGGAGGACATGGACGCCGTGATGGCCCAGAGTGCCCTTTACACCATGGAGGACTGGAAGAAGCGCTCGTGGCTCCGGCGGACCTTTGCGTCGCTGCTGAAACTGGCCGCCATCTGGTTCTGATACCTTCGGTTTGCTGCTTTTGCAGTCAAGCTAGATAACTTTACACATATTGGAGAGAAAACTATGCCAAAGGACCTGACCCCTTGTGAAACCGCGGAGCGGAGCATCATTAAAAAGTACCGTAAAACACTTTGGAACCCCTTTATCGCGGCGGTGAAGAGGTATGAGCTGGTGGCTCCCGGAGACAAAATCGCCGTGTGCATCTCGGGAGGGAAGGACTCCATGCTGCTGGCAAAGCTGATGCAGGAGCTTCGCCGCCATACCGACCGGCCCTTTGAGCTGACGTTTATGGTGATGGACCCGGGCTATGCCCCGGAGAACCGGCGGCTGATCGAGGAGAATGCCGCCGCACTGGAGATTCCCGTGACGATTTTTGACAGCGATATTTTCGACGTGACGGTGCAGGCAGACCGCAATCCCTGCTACCTGTGCGCGCGGATGCGCCGGGGTTTCCTCTATGCCAAGGCGCAGGAGCTGGGCTGCAACAAAATCGCTCTGGGGCACCATTTTTCCGACGTGGTGGAAACAACCCTCATGGGCCTGCTGTACGGCGCGCAGATTCAGGCCATGCCGCCCAAGCTGCACAGCAAAAACTTCCCGGGGATGGAGTTGATTCGCCCGCTGTACTGTGTCCACGAGGAGGACGTCATTTCCTGGAAAAATTACAATCACTTGCAATTTTTACAGTGTGCCTGCCGGTTTACCGAGGAACGGGACGCGGCCGATGACGGGGTAGGCCACAGCAAGCGGCAGGAGATGAAGGTCCTGCTCCGGGAGCTGAAAAAGACCAATCCCAATGTGGAAAAGTCCATTTTCGCCGCCATCCACGGGGTACAACTGGATACCATGGTGGGCGTGAAGTCCCGGGGAAAGGAATATTCCTTTTTGGACCTGTATGATCGAAAATTGGAGACTTGACCGCAAAGAAAAGAAAATAAGACTGCCGGTTGGCGGCGAAGACAAACGTCTCCGCGCCAACCGGCGGCTTTGTGTTATAAAAGATTTGGGGGCATGGAAGGGTTATCCCTCCGGGTTCGGAGTCGGCCCATAATACCCCTTGGGGTGGTTTCCGTTGTCGAACAGATGGTTATAGGCCATGATGCGGTAGCTGTTGTAAAGACGCTCCTCCTTTTGGGAAAGCCCGCTCTCCTCCGTGTCGCCAAGAAGCGTGCCGTCGGCTTTCCCAAAGCCCACGGTGGAGTTGACTGGCAGTGTGTCCAGAAGCTTTTGGTGCAGCTTCTCGTAGCCGGTGGGCTGAATCCCCGCCAAGTCCATGGTCAGCGTACCCAGCAGATTTGCACTGATGGTTACGTCTTGCTGCTCCGGCAGATCGTAGTTGGCCCAGATGAAAAACGGCGTTTCATACTGCTGAAATACCTCTGCCGCCGTGCGGTCGTCCAGCTTTTTGCCATATAGCTTCTCATAAAAGTCGTTTCCCAAGGGAGGCTGATGGTCGCCAAAGAAGACGATCATCGTCCGCTCGTCGGAAGCTTTATAGTGCTCAATCAGTTCACGGAGGGCATTGTCGCTCTCTCGGATAAGGGAGAAATACTGGGCCGCCACGGCGGAGGAGCCTTTGCTGGCCCCATCCAGTTCCACGGCGCGCTCCAGATTGTTCCAGCCCTGAGAGTAGCCGCTGTGGTTCTGCATAGTCACGTTGAAGACAAACAGAGGGCCGTTCGTCTCATCGGTGAGACGGTAAAGCTGCTGATAGTCCGACGCGTCGCTGATGTAGTTTCTTATGTACTGGGGATCCCTCACGTTCTCCTGATACATCTGACGGTCAAAGCCCATCCAACGATAGACGGACGTGCGGTTCCAGCCGGAGGAGAGATAGGGATGGAAGGCCACGGAACGATATCCCAGAGAAGACATCTGCGACACCATGGAGGGCATTCCATCGTAGCAATAAAGCTGATAGGCCACAGTGGAGGAGGGGAGAAATGCCAGAGAGTCGCCCGTGAGATACTCAAACTCCACGTTGGCGGTGCCGCCGCCTGTGACGGGGGAAATCATCGTGCCTTTCACAGTGTTCTTCGTCAAAGAATGGAGGAAAGGCAGGGGGTCCTCCGTCAGCTCCAGATTGGGAAAGCTGGCCTGCATATCCGCAAAGGACTCGTTCATAATCACCAGCAGGTTTTCTGGCGGCGCAGCGGACACCGTTCCGCTCACGGTCCCGGCAAAGGTCCCGCCGGCAATTTTTTGGGCCTCCTCCGCAGAATAGCCATCCGGCGCGGAGACAAAGCTATACCGCAGAGCGGTCATGAAATTCAGCATAAAGCCGTTTTGCTGGGTTTTCCACTGCTGCGCCCAGATGCCAACGCTTGGGAGCAGCGGCGTGCAGAAAAAGGCGTACAAAAAGACGGCGGAGGCAGCCAAAGAACTAAAAGCCGTAACCCGCCGCAGCTTTTGCCGCCCCTTGGTCTGCTTGGGGATCAGGGCCAGCAGCAACAGGTACACCGCCAGAATGGCCGCTGCCAGCCAAACGGTTTTATCCGGCCTGAAATCATAGCCGGTGGCCACGTTGGCGGCGGTGCCCAGCGTCATCAAGTCCACAGGGAAAATGATGCGTCCCCGGAACTTCAAAACATAATGATTCGCAACCCCCAGCAAAAAGCAAAAGACCGCGCCCACGCCTGCGGCGGTCTTGAGCCGTCCCGTAAGCATCCGGCATACCCAGAAAATGAGATAGTACCAGAAGGCGGAAAAAAGAAGCTGGGTGGCATTCAAGGCGGTGAAGGGGTTGTTTTCGTTCAGATACTCCACGCACAGATACGCCACCCACGGCCCCAGCATAAAGAGAAGCCGGACGGGGGTGCGTGCGTCATGAAGCACTTTTTGAAGCCACCGGCGCGCACGGGAAATCTTTTTTTCCGGAGGGGCTGAGAGCTCCTCCGGGCCGGAAGGCTCGGTCTGAGGAATCATAGTTTCGTTGCTCAAGGGAAAACGCTCCTTTCAAAAGCGGAGATGGCAGGCGGCTTGTACCGCCTGCCATGCCGGAAAAGCGCTTACTTGTGCAGAAGGGGAGACAGGGGCTTGTAAATCAAAAAGCACAGCGCCACGGTCAGAACTCCCTTCAGGAAGGTAAACGGCATATTAAAGGTGACAAGACATTCCAAAAGTCCGTTCACGGAGGGACGGATGGCCTGATACATACCCAGAATCACATCGATGGGCATGAACTTGGCGTAGACGGGATAAGTAAAATAGTAGTTCAAAGGCACGGAGATGAGCGCCATGCACACCGCCCCGATCAGCGCGCCGACCAATGCGCCCTTGCGGCTCTTGTGCTGGCCGAAGCGATGATAGATAACGCCTGCGGTGCCCACAAAAACGGCGCCCATCATAAAGTTTGCCGCCTCGCCCACGCCTCCGGTGGAGGTTTGCAGAAGGTGAAGGGCGTTCTTGATGAAGCAAACCGCCACACCGTACCACGGGCCGAGACTAAATGCGGCCAGCAGAGCGGGAAGCTCCGACACGTCCATCTTGACAAACGCGGGGATCAAGGGGACCGAGAAGTCCAGAGTCATCAGGACAAGGGCGACGGTGCTGAGCATGGCGGTGACGGTGAGCCGGTGGGTACGGGATTTTGCATGGGTGCGGCCTGCTGTGGTGGTTTCTGGCTGGGACATAAAAAACACACTCCTTTAATTGTCTTGAAAACACCTTGAGTACTGAGTCTTCCCAAGGTGAAACAAG
>DKLF01000037.1:0-20662 GCA_002455655.1 Oscillibacter sp. UBA6647
CGTATTTGAAGTTTTGCTCATGGCTAGGCTACTAATTATTAATGGGAGGTGATTTTCACGCAAAACGAGCTGGATATCCTTTTTGCCAATCTGAATGCCTGCCTTGCCCAGAGAGATTCCAAAATTACCGAGTGGTTTTCGCCGGAGCGCCTGCGGCAGGCTGATTCCCACCAAGAAGAATATATTGCCTCATACAACGAGCTGGGCGTGTTTTGCCGTGACAGCGGCCGTCTCCCCCAGTCTTTGGAATCGTTTGAAAAAGCAAGGGCGCTGGCCGACGCACATCCGGGCCTTGCATGCGGCGAATATGCCGCCCTCCTAAACAACATGGCGGGAACCTATCGCCTGATGGGACAAAACGGGAAGGCAATCGAAGTGCTGCTGCAAGCAGCGGAGTTGTGCTGGAGGGACCGGAAACAGGAAACCTACGCCTATGTGGGGGTTTTGAAGAATCTGGCCATGGCATATTGGGCGGACGGTCAACCGGAGTCCGCTATCCGCCGCTTGCAGGAGGCTCTGCCCTTGCTTCAGATTCTTCCGGAGCATCGGCACGAAACGGCGGTTATTTACAGCAATCTTACGGCCCTCTACCATGCCGCAGGGGACAAATCCCGGGCAATGCGGGCGTTGAATCGGGCGCTTCAGGAATGTGAAAAAAACCGCGAGGATGAAAACGTCCATTACGCCGCCATTCTTAACACTCTTGCCGGTTTTCTGTTTTCCGAAAGGGACTTTCGCCGCGCGGCAATGCTCTATCGCAAATCTGCAAGACACATCAGGCAATTTTGCGGAGAGACGCTGGAGTATGCCTGCATTTGTCAAAATTTGTGCTGGGTTTATGAAAAAATGGGGGAGCGCGGTCGGGCATCAGACGCGCTTTCCGCCGCAATGCACATATTTGAAAAGCTATTGGGCCCGAACCATGAGCGAACGGTCTTGGTACGGGGAATACTGGCACGCATGAAGGCCGGGGAAGCCCCATGAACGAGGTGTATATGCGCACCCTTGCCCCCCTCGGTAAGCACAGCCCCACATCGTGACGGGGACAATGCAAATTCCCTTGTGCGGAACCAAAAAATACTGTATGATTAAGAAAACCAATGGGTGAGGGGTGCAAACCATGAAAAGTCTAGATACAATGAACACACTCTCCCAATGCGGGCTTGGCGCGGCGCTGATTGACCGGGACTGCCTGCTTCTGGAGATCAACGAAACCGGCGAGCGCCTGCTCGGAGGGCTCGGCCGCCCCGGAGGGTCCCTGCTGGAAATTGCTCCCGCCTTCTGCGGTGCGCTTCCCTCCGAGGAATACTGCAATATCTCCTTTGGGGAATATCTCCGGCAATGCCCCTCCCCGGAAGTAGAGGACCTGCCCGCCGGTGTGCGCATGGTGGTATTTCGGGACGCGCGGAATGATATCTGCCACGATATGCTGATGTGCGCCATCAACCAAGTCAGCGACTCGGTGATCCTGTGCGATGAACAGGGCCGCGTTTTTTTGCTCAACGATGCTGCGACGCGGCTTGAATCCACTCTGGCGCAGGAGATTGTTGGCAGAAACCTTCAGGACGTTTACACGGTGAAAAACGAGAGCGATTTGGAAATTCCCCGCGTGATGCGGGAGTGCAAGCCCCGGCTGAACATCCGCCAGCACTATGTCACCAAGCACGGCAAAGAGGTGGCGGTGATGGACGATACCTACCCGGTCATCCTGAACGGCAAGGTTGTCGGTGGCTTCAGCGTGATGCGGGACTGGACGCAGGTGGACCGGCTGAACCGGCAGGTCATTGAGTTGCAGCAAAAGCTTCTGGGGCATGACGAACACAGGCGCAGAGGCGGACGCAGCCCTCTTTCCGCCAAGTATCGGTTCGAGGATATTGTTTTTAACAGCGCCGTCATGCGAGCGTGCATGGAAAAATGCGAAAAAAGCGCCAAATCCGATTCCGGCATTATGATTTGCGGTGAAACCGGCACCGGAAAAGAACTGTTTGCCCAAGGGATTCATAATGCCAGCCATCGCGCCGATGGGCCCTTTTTGGCGATCAACTGCGCGGCCATTCCGGAAAACCTGCTGGAGTCTATGCTCTTTGGAACGGAGAAAGGAGCATATACCGGGGCCGAGCGTCGTGTCGGCCTGTTTGAACAGGCCGATGGCGGGACGCTGCTGCTGGATGAAATCAACTCCATGCCTCTGTCACTGCAACCCAAGCTTTTGCGCGTGCTTCAGGAGGGCGTGGTCCGCCGGGTGGGCGGAATCGATGAAATTCCGGTGGATGTGCGGATGATTTCCAATATCAATATTTCGCCGTGGCAGGCGGTGCGGGAGAAAAAACTGCGGCCCGATCTGCTGTACCGGCTGGGCGTGGTAAACATCACTATTCCCCCCTTGCGGGACCGGGCCTGCGACATTCCTCTGCTTGCCAAGCACTTTGTCCTGTCTTTAAATCGAAAGATGATGAAGAATATCAAGGAAATTGCCCCCGACGCAATGGAGCGGCTCTGCAATTATAGCTGGCCCGG
Source organism: Oscillibacter sp. UBA6647 (assembly GCA_002455655.1). GTDB lineage: Bacteria > Bacillota > Clostridia > Oscillospirales > Oscillospiraceae > Oscillibacter. The sequence goes on from DKLF01000037.1 coordinate 2,518, forward strand.
CAATGTGCGGGAATTGCAGCATGCCATTGAATACGCCATGAACATCCTGCCGGATGACGCGCTGGTCATCCCCCAAGAGATGCTTCCGGACCACATCCTTCACGGGGATTCAGAAGAAACGCCGGGATGGCTGGAACAGCGCAAAAGCGCCATTATCGGTGGAATCGGCGCAAAAATGGGAAGAGATGAGTTGACGCGCCTCTTGCAGGCAAATGGCGGAAATATCACCCAGACAGCCCGGATGCTGGGCATCAGCCGGCAAAACCTGCAATATCGTATCAAACGGGATAAAATTGACCCGGCAAAATCGGACGGCATTGTCTAACTGTATTTTCCGGGAGAAAAGCGCGGTCCCCTGCTACGGCGGAGGACCGCGCTTTTTAAAATTTTTTTAGAAGCCTAGCTTTGCTAGAAATTTGATCTTGCTCTTTGCTGCCGGAGGCACGCCGTTGTCGGGAGCGTTGGCCACGCTATCCTCGTCCACATAGCCTCCATCCGCCTTGCGGGGCCGCTTGGACATATAGCGCAGGAAGCCCAAAATTACAAACAAGCAGACAAATGTCAGCGGAATACCGCAGAAGGACTTGATGGTCTTCACGCCATTGATGCCGCCCAATGCGGTAAATACCAGAGCAATCACGGCGAAGACAAGTCCCCAGAACAACTTTAGGGGAACCGGAGCCTCGGTGTTCTCATCGCTCCCCTCTACACACATACTGGCCAGCGTCACGGTCATGGAGTCGCACTGGGTGACCAGCGAGATAGTGATGATGCACAGCATCACAATTTTTGCAACCGTGGAAAACGGCAGCACGTTGAACATGGACAGCGTCAGCGCCTCCGCGCCCTCGGCGAGATAGATGCTGTAAAAATCCACACCCTCAAACAGCTGTGCGTGCAGGATTGTTCCGCCAAAAGCGGAGAACCACACGATACCAAACAGAGCCGGGAACAGCCACTCAATCAGAATGAACTCCCGCAGGCTGCGGCCATAGGCCACGCGGACCATAAACAGGCCCAGCAGCGGAGCGTAGGCCATCCAGTCCACCCACCAGTACATGTCCCAGTTCTGGGGCCACATGCCGCTGTCGGGATAGGGAGCCGTGTAAAGGCTGGCGGCGAAAAACTCGCTGAAATATTCGCCTAGACTTTCGGTAAACAGGTTGCAGATGTACTCCGTAGGCCCCGCTAGGATCACAAAAAACAGCAGGATGAAGAAAAACTGCACATTGTAGTTAGAGAGCTTGGTGATGCCGTTGCGCAGACCGCTGAGAGCGGATGCGTTGTAGCAGAAGAACATCACCACGATAATCACCGCATAAATCGTCATGCTGGGCTCGATGCCGGAAAACGCCTTAACAGCGGCGGAGAGCTGCATGGCTCCATAGCCCAGACCGCCGGCCACCGCGCCGGTGAGGGCAAACGTGGAAACGGAATCAAACACGTCGCACCAGCGGCTTTTCATCACAGCCCTGCCAAAGATGGGAATCAGGCAGGAACTGGCCTTAAAGGGCGCACCCATGTTCAAAATCGCATAGGACAAAATGACGCCCATAATTACGCAACTGGCATAGGGTGTCAGGCCCCACTGCAAAAAGCAATGCAGCATACTCCACAATACGGCGCCGTTGCTGCCGGGGAGAAGCCCGGTGCTGGGAGAGGGCTCCATGGCAAAGAGCAGCGGCTCTGCCGCACCCCAAAAGACCACACCTGCGCCGATACCGGTGCACAGAGAGATTCCGAACCACTGCAAATAGGTGAATTTGGGCTTCGCATTGGGGCCGCCCAGCTTGATCTTGCCCAAAGGCGTAACCATGATGACAACGCATAAAATGACCATGAACAGCATGACCAGGCTGACGAACCACCCAAGGTTCGACATCAGGTTGTTCATGACCATATTATTAAGCACATTATAAAAGCCTGTTGCGTTTACAACAATGGCAATCAGCATCGCTACAAAGAGGATTACCGTGACAGACATCACGACCGGCCGTATCTTCACATTTCTCTTTTGTTCCATTTTTGAAAGTTTCCTCTCTTTTTCCTTTTTTGGGTGCTTTTCAGTAACCCGCGATTATCCGGTAAAGCGGAGGCTTTCCTTTTTCTTCTCCTTTCCTTTGACTTTATATCCAGAATGCCGAACCTACGGGAAACACACACAATTCCCGGATGCTCGACGGTCATACTCATTTAATAAAAAGAAGATCAGAGACTGCGTGCGAATTTTACGGTTCTTAATGTTATTAAACAGTCTGGAGCGCTCGCCTCTCGCAAAGCTGGAAGCGGCGGACCATTCCGCATCCTGCCCCGCTCATCCGATACTTTGTTGGAAGCAGGGGCAGTTCCGGTATTCCTTCGGCGTCATTCCGGTGACGCTGTGAAAAGCGCGGGTAAAGGTGGAATTGCTGCTATAGCCCACCATCACCGCAATTTCCATTACACTGTATCTGGTGTTTGTCAGCAGCTCCTTCGCCCGGTTGATGCGGATGCAGCGCAGATAAAAGCTGGGGGAAAAGCCCGTCTTTTGCTTGAACCAGCCATTATAATAGGTCACGTTATATCGTTCGATTCCAGCCAACTGATTAACGGTAATGGGCAGGTCGTAGTGCTCTCCGATATAGCGGATTGAGGGCGCGGCGCAATTTTCGATCAGCTTGCTATATAAATAGGCATACAGATGCCGGACCGACCGGCTGTTGGGATCCTGCTTCAGCTCGGCCTGAATCAAATCCACAAGCTGGATGATCTGCCCCTGCATGGAAATAATCATGGGAGAGGACAGCAGAACTGCATCCTTACTGTTGGCCATATCCTCCGACAGGTTCATCGCCAGCAGCTTTCCCAAATAATCGCACCGGTGAAGCATTTTAGCGGGGATGAAACATAATTCCTGCGGAGTCACCTCATACTCGGCGTCGCCCGCCAGGACCCGCATGGTCTGGCGCAAAGGGACGAGAATTTGAGGATGCTCGTGGGAATGTGCGCCGCGGCACTCGTCAAAAACGCGAATGTCCACCATTTGTTTCATAGGCGTATCCTCCAAGCTATGTAAATTCATCTCTCCCGGCAGGCGCGCGAACTATCCCTCCCCGCGCCCGCGCCTTTTCAAATCACGCGCTCCACAAAATGTCCAATCACGCCGCGGCAATGCTCCATCCGCTCCGCGCTTGGCGGCAAAACGTCCTTCAGGGGATAGTCGAGCCCCAGTTTTTCATAGGTCGCCGTCCCCAGGCGGTGATAAGGCAGCAACTGCACGTGATGCAAGTTTGTGAGTCCCGCGCAGAACGCGCCGATCTTTTCCAGCTCCTCCTCATCGTCGTTCACCCCCGGGATGATAGGCGTGCGAATCACCAGACGGAGCCGGTTTTTTACCTCGTTGGTGCGCGTCATATTTTCCAGAATCCGCGTATTATCCACACCGCAATAGCACTGATGCCGTTCCTTCGTGTAAAGCTTCAGGTCTACATACGCCGTGTCCGTATAGGGCAAAAGCGCGTCAATTTTTTCCCACGGCGCAAAAAAGGAAGTCTCTATGGCGGTGTTGAAGCACTCAGCCTTGAAATTTTTCAAGAGCGCGAGGGAAAATTCCGGCTGCGCCAGGGCCTCTCCTCCGGACAGCGTAACGCCGCCGGAGGAGATAAAGTAGAAATGCGAGTCCTTTCGCGCCTCCCGCAGTACATGGGCCACAGTCATTTTTTCACCGTAGGAATACGCGTCGGCCCGCTCAATCTCAAAGGACTGACTTTCCGGGGTTGAGCACCACTGGCAGCGCAATGGGCAGCCTTTTAAAAATACGACGGTGCGAAAGCCGTCCCCGTCGTGAATGGAGGAGCGCTCTATCCGCAGGATGGTCCCCTCTCTGTTTGGCTCGAATATCTCCATTGCGCCCCAGCGCCCCCTTCATATTTCTTATCTTACGCCCGCCCAGTCGCGGATTTCGGTGCGGCCAATGATTTCGTTCTGCGTCTCGCGGCTCAGCTCCACGAAAAACGCCGTGTACCCCGCCACGCGGATCAGCAGGTCCCGGTGCTGTTCGGGATGCTCCTGGGCGTCCAGCAGCGTCTCCTTATCAACCACGTTGATCTGGGCGTGATAAACGTCCAGCGTGCACATGGTCTTCATCATGTTCATCATGTGCGCGATGCCGGTTTCGCCCGTCATCAGCTCCGGCTCAATTTTCAGATTCAATTGCGTTCCCTGCGTATAGCGCGCATGGGGGATTCTGCTGACAGATTTAAACAGTGCGGTGGGCCCGTTCACGTCGGTGCCGCCGGTGGCGCCGATGCCGTCGGTCAGGGGGGTGCCCGCCTTGCGTCCGGAGGGCAGCGCACCGACCCACTGGCCGATGGGCGTGTTGCCGGATACCGGCAGCATGCCGCAGGTCATTTTGCCAAACTTGGTCTGATATTTTTCAAACTCATCCACCACATAGGAAAATACCTCACCCACGCAGAAGTCGGCCCGCTCGTCGTCGTTGCCGTATTTGGGCGCGGACAGGCACATGTCCCGGATGTCCTCATAGCCCTCAAAGTTGGCGTTCAGCGCATCGCAAAGCTGCTTCATGGTGATTTTCTTTTCGTCATACACCAGGTATTTCACAGCCGCCAGAGAGTTCACAATATCCGCCTGACCCACGGTAATCACACCGCCGCCGCAGGAATATTTAGTTGCGCCGGGCTGGCTGTAATCAAGCCCCGTTTCCATGCACTGGGGGAACCCCAAGGACAGGGCCGGCACGGTTCGATAGTTCATGCTGAGATAATCCAGCAACTGGTTGCCGGAGACGATGACGTTTACCACATAGCTGATGTGGGTCTTGACCGCGTTGAAAAACTCCTCAAAGGTCTTGAAGTCAGAGGGGTTTCCGGTGGATACGGACACCTGCTTTCCGGTGACGCGGCTCACGCCGTCGTTCAGCGCCAGCTCAATCATGGCGCCCATGTTGATATCGGCGATGTCGGTATACTGCTTCATGCGGCCGGACAGGTTGGTTTCCACGCAGCCGCAGGGGTTCCAGTCCCAAGCTTCGCTCAGGGGCACGCCCTTGTTCTGCATCATGCGGATCCCCACGTCGTTGAAATAAATGGCGGGCATGGTCAGCCCCATGCTGATGGCCTCCACCGCCTTATGCAGCAGTGAATCGGGGTTTTTCGACAGGCTGTAGGTAACGGAGAGATTCGGCTCCTTGAACTTCACATCCATGGTGGCCTGAATCATTTTGTAGGACAGCTCGTTGGTCGCGTCGTTTCCATACTGGTCGATGCCGCCGCAGCTGGTCTGAACCGTAATGCAGTACCCGGCTGCGTACTGGGCGGTGACCTCGTCCTGGAACAGGCTCATTTCCGCCACCTTGATCCACATGCAGTCCAGTAGCTCCTGCGCGCCGTCCTCATCCAGGATGCCGGCGGCCAGATCGGCCTTGTAATACGGATACAGGTATTGATCCAAACGTCCCAGGTTGTAAGAAGATGCGTTCTGCTCCATGAAAATGGCATACTCATAGGAGAGGATGCTCTGGCACGCCTCGTAGAACGTGCGGGCAGGATGCTCGGGCACCCAGCGGCAGACCTCCGCAATTTTCATTAGCTCCGCCTTGCGGACGGGGTCAGCGCACGCGGTGGCCTGCTCCTCGGCCAGATCAGCGTGGCGGTTTGCCAGGGTGATAATCCCCTCGCACACGATCAGCTCGGATTTGTAGAAGAACATCTTCTCCAGATCGCCGGGCACAGAATCGTCCAGCTTCGCCATGGCCTCCTCCGCCTCCTTGCGGATTCCGGCGATGCCTTTTTGCAAAACCATAGTCCAACTGGGGGTGGTTTCGCCATAGCCGCGAACGGCCTTGCGGTCGATATAGATAATACCGTTGTCCCGTAGCGTCTCCATGTCCTCGGGTGCCAGCTTCCGCCAGCGGTCCAGCACGCACTTATCCTTCCAGTAATCCCGGACGTCCTCCGTGTAAACCCGCTTGCCCTCCTCGCTGAGATAGAAGGGGTCAAAGCGCCGAGTGCTGATGGTGTCCAGCTCGTTGGCAATAATGCTTGCGGAGCTGTCCGCGCACAAAATGCCTGCCCGGGGCTTGAACGCCACGCCGCCCACCAGCAGCTCGCTGTCCTGAATGTAAATGTTCTTTTTGCGGCACTGATTCCGATAGCCGATGGCCTTTTGAATAATCCAGGGCTGTCCCTCGCTTTCCTTGAACCCTTCCGTGAGGTACTTGGCGTTGTAGACGTCCATCTCAACGCGGGTGCCCAAATACTGTCGGCGCAGCGCCTCAATTCGCCGCATATACTGTTTTTCCATAATCAGATAGCCTCCTTGTCAGATTGTTCCTGTTCCGTACGGTTCGGGCGGCGCTTCCGCCCTCACACGCCTCATCTGTACTCTCTATTTAGCAAAACCAGTGCCACTGCACTGGGCTCATCCGGTGAATCTGACGAGATTTGTGCAAAACAGAAAAAACCGGCCCCGGATAAATGGGCGGCGGACCTTTTGACAACAGCTTTTTGTGGAGTTTGACAAATTGCACAAGTTTAAAAGGCACGTCCTCCGATTATTGTACAGAACGTCCATCTTCCGTAAGCGCAAAATTTTGCACTTTTTGCAGGGCAAGTTTGCGCAAAAATTTTGCGCCTAAAAATTGGAACGCCGCTTGGCGCTTTCTATGACATAAAAATGTGCGGAGCGCAAACGAAGGTTTGCGCTCCGCACACAGGCGGGTTTCAGGCAGCGGAGGACCGGCGGGCCTTTCTCTTGGGTCCCTTACTTCGCGGTAAAGACGCCTTCCCGCAGATACTTTTGAAGCTGCTCGTGGGTCATGTGGCCGATTTCCAGATAGTCCAGAGTGTACTTGCTTTCTTTGCCAAGATCGCGCTTGATCATGGTGCTGGCCAGCAGAATCATAGAATCGATAACGGGCGTGGCAACGCCGTATTTCTTGCCCAACTGGCTCATCAGATAGCACCCCACGGGCACGTCCTCAGTGATGTAGCGGTTTTCCAGATCAAAGGGACCGTCCCCATAGAAGTTTTCGTACCGCTCGGTGAAGGGAACGGCAAAGTCGGGGCCCATGTACTCTTTGCCATACATGGTGGTGCGGGAGAAGAAGTCCTCGTAATTGACGGTGCACAGGCCGACGTTCATTGCCTTCGCCAGCGCCTTTTCCTCATCCCAGAATTTGGCCTGAACCTCGGCAATGGCGGGGCACAGGGCAAAGCCGTACAGAGAGTAGTTCTTCTTTTCCTGCCCCAGAACAGTATCAAAGTTCTGCATGACAGCCGCGCCCAAAACCGCGCCGGGCACATGGATCACCGGGTTTACGTTGGACAGGTTCACATCCAAAATCGTGTTGGCGCGGACAAAGCCGTGGTGGAACTTCTCCCCCGTCTTGGAAATCGTGACCTCGCCCTCTGCGTCGATAATGGCGTCGAAGGCCGGGATGTAAAAGGCGGAGGCCATAAAAGCGTCGGTGTCGGTTTCAGGCATGGCGCAGCCACGAATCGTGGTAATACGCGTCTCCACCTTGCACTCGTTGGTCACAACGCCGCCCCGGCGCACAACCCGGATTCCGTAGGGCGCGGTATACCATGCGCCAACGATGACCTTTGTGGTGCAGTTCATCTCGCGCATCAGCTTGCGGAAAATGAAGGTGCCGCAGTTATCCGGCAGAATGTGAATGACCTGTCCGTCCTCCAGCAGGGGAATCAGCTCGCGGAAGATGTCCTCGTGCGCCACGGCCACCGTGGCCACCACCACGATGCCCGCACCCTTCACGGCGCTGGCCATATCGTCGGTGGCCAGTGCCACCTTCGCGGTGCCGGTGCGTTTGAAGCCAAAGAAGCTGAACTGAGCGCCGCTCAGGGTAATGCCGGTCTTTTCAATGTTCAGGAAGTTGGTTTTGGCAAAGCGGGGCTGGTCCCAAAGACGGACCTCCTTGCCCTGCAGCGCACAGTCCGCCGCCATCGTCTTGCCCACGGCGCCGCCGCCGAGAATCGCGATTGGCATGTCTTTCAAATAACTCATGTCCATAATAGGTTCCTCCTCATCATAATGCCGCCGAAAACATCTCCGGCAAAATTTAGCGACTAAGATTCAATGACTTTGATTCATTATATGGAGAAGCCCACCATTTGTAAAGCCGTAAAACTATATAAAAAACAGAGCGGCATTTATACAGGATACTGCAATTTTGCAAATCGTTTTGCAATCGTCAGCTTTTTTGTGCTGTTTTTCTGGTCATAAAAAGCCCGCCCGATTGATTGGGCGAGCTTTTTCAGTAAACGGATTCAGGCTTGGATCAGCATGCCCCGGGCCGTCATCGCCACGGCGTCCGAAATCATCTCCGTCAAGCTCAGATTTTGGGTGTCAAAGCACCAGAGGACCTCCACGCCAATCATAGTAGACAGCAGATCAAACACATATCGGTCTGCCGCTACGCCAGCGTCGAGCACATTCGCTTTCTGACCGCGCTCTACCAGCTTTTTCAGACACTGCAGCAAGGGCCTGTCCCGGTCGTAAAAATTACGGTCTTCCCATGTAAAGTAATTGGAAATCATGGCGCGGATAATTCCCTTCCCCCGCTTTTCGTATTCCTGATAGGTCAGGCGCACAAACGCGGTCACACCGGAGAGAAAATCCATCTCCTTGACTTTTTCATACGCCTCGTTATAAAGCGTATCCGACTGTGTAAATGTGTATAGCACGAGGGCCTCTTTAGAGGGAAAATGCGTGTAAAACGATCCCTTGGCCACGTGGGCTGCGGCGGTAATGTCCTCAATGCTGACGTTGTGGAACCCCTTTATGTTGATTTCTCTGACCGCCGCGTCGTAAATTTTTTGCTTGGTCTGCATCGCCTGCATCTGCCGCCGGGTGGGTTTTGCCGCCGCGGAAGCTTGAGAGCTGTCTTTCACCCGATTCATTCCTCCTCAAACAAACTGTGGACCCTTCCCCCGCATCATTCCTCCGCAGGTCCGGGCTCTCTGCGCCAGCACCTGAGCAAATAGGGGTCAATGCGGTAAAAATCCTTGGTGTGCTGGCAAATCAGCTCTCGGATCTCGTCCAGCCTTCCGCCGCGGATCGCCTCCACCATCGGTCTGTGGTGATGAATCTGCAAAAGGCTGTGTTCCACATCCGTGTATTTGGAAATCTGTATGAGATGAATCTGCTGATAAACCGCATACTGCTGATTGATCAGTCTGGAGTTTCCGGAAATTTTGGAGATGGCCAGATGAAAATCGCAGTCCGTGCGAATCCGCTCGTAGACTTCGCCCCGGCCGGCCGCCTGCTCACATTGGTCAGCCAGATTGCACAGGACTTCAAAATCCGCCGCGCTGCCATAGTGGGCCGCCAGCTCCGCCGCAAGAATATCCTGCGCCAGCCGGATCGTCCCAATCTCGCGGATTTCCTCATCGGAAAAACAAGTAACCGACGCACCGCGATTATGGCCGATGACCACCAGCCCCTCCGCCTCCAGTCGGCGGAGCGCATCATGAATGGGGGTCCTGCTGATGGACAGTATGGATGAAATCTGCAGCTCTGGGATGCGTGCTCCGGGAAGCAGTTCCATGTGGAAAATCATGTCTTTAATCCGCTCATATGCGACTGCACTTTGGGAAGAAATCGGAATCACCCTCTTTTGTGTTTAAATGTTACATCTTAAATAGTATACATTATTCGTTTAACCCGGTCAATCTGTTTCTATTTATTCAATTTTTAAAATTGAATGCAGTTGCAGCTTTTTGCACAGATAGTTGCCACCTGTTTTATTGATTCCTCTGAAAAAAACTTTTCATATTGACATTTTGAATTCATAAATTTATAATTGCATGCAATCAAAGAAATAAAATGTAATTCTAAAAATTGTATGGTAATTTACGCTGAGATTTTCATTGAGGGGCATTGAAAAGGAGGAAAAGAATATGGCAAAGAAACTGGAAATCATGGACGGAAATCAGGCTGCCGCGTATGTCTCATATGCATTTACGGAGGTCGCGGGCATTTTCCCCATCACGCCGTCCTCCCCCATGGCGGAGCATGTGGACGAGTGGGCGGCCAACGGGAAGAAAAACCTGTTTGGTCAGCCGGTGCAGGTGGTGGAGATGCAATCTGAGGGCGGCGCGGCCGGCACGGTGCACGGTGCCCTCCAATCCGGCGCGCTGACCACTACCTACACGGCCTCGCAGGGCCTGCTGCTGATGATTCCCAACATGTACAAAATTGCGGGCGAGATGCTGCCGGGCGTGTTCCACGTTTCAGCCAGAACCCTGTCGGTCCACGCGCTGTCCATTTTCGGCGACCACTCCGACGTGATGGGCGTGCGCAGCACGGGCTTTTCCCTGCTGGCGTCCTCCTCTCCGCAGGAGGTGATGGATTTGGGCGCCGTCGCCCACCTGTCCGCCATTCACTGCCGTATGCCGGTGCTGCATTTCTTCGACGGCTTCCGCACCTCCCATGAAATTCAGAAAATTGAGGCTCTGGACTATGAGGACCTGCGTCCTCTGGTGGACATAGAGGCGCTGAAGGCCTTCCGCAAAAACTCCCTGAATCCCGAGCATCCCGCCACCCGGGGCACCACCGTCAACCCGGACATTTTCTTCCAGTGCCGCGAGGCCTGCAACGACAAGATTGCCTCGATTCCCGCAGCGGTGGAACGCTATATGCGGGAGATCGGCAAACTCACCGGCCGGGAGTATCAACTGTTCGATTATTATGGCGCACCCGATGCGGACCGGGTCGTCGTCCTGATGGGCTCCGCCGCGGAGACTGCCAAGGAGGCGGTGGACTTCCTTACCGCCCAGGGCCAAAAGGTCGGTCTGCTGAACGTACATCTGTATCGCCCCTTCTCTGCGGAGCACTTCCTCGCCGCCCTGCCCGCCACCGTAAAGCGCCTTGCCGTGCTGGACCGCACCAAGGAACCCGGCGCCATGGGCGAGCCGCTGTATCAGGACGTGTGCACCATCTACAAGGAGCGGGGCATCCCCATGGAAATCGTGGGCGGCCGCTACGGACTCAGCTCCAAGGACACCACCCCGGGTCAAATTTTGGCGGTGTACCAGAATCTGAAGCAGGAGACTCCCAAAAACGGTTTCACCGTCGGCATCGTGGACGATGTGACGCATACCTCGCTGCCGGTCGCCCGGGAGATCGAAACCGCTCCCGCCGGGCAGACCGACGCGGAGATCTGGGGCATGGGCTCCGACGGTACCGTGGGCGCCAACAAAAACTCCATCAAGATTATCGGCCATGCAACGGACCTCCATTGCCAGGCGTACTTTGTGTACGACTCCAAGAAGTCCGGCGGCCTGACCCAGTCCCATCTGCGCTTTGGCAAGGCGCCCATCCGCTCGCCCTATCTGGTGCGGAACGCGGACTTTGTGGCCTGCCACACGCCCTCCTATGTCAACAAGTACGACATGGTGCGCAACCTGAAGGAGGGCGGTACCTTCCTTCTGAACTGCGCTTGGGATGAGGAGGGACTGGAGAAAAATTTGCCCGCCTCCATGAAGCGGGCCCTGGCCGAGAAGAAGGCGAAGCTTTACATCATCGACGCCATCGGTATCGCCCGCGAGTTGGGGCTGGGCAGCCGCACCAACACCATTTTGCAGGCGTCGTTCTTCAAGCTCACCGGCGTGATTCCCATTGAAACAGCCGTGACGGAAATGAAGGACGCCATTTACAAGACCTATTACAAGAAAAAGGGCCAGGCCGTGGTGGACATGAACAACGCCTCCATCGAGCGCGGCATCAACGGACTGCACGCAGTGCAGATTCCCGCCGCCTGGCTCACCGCGCAGGACGAGGCCAAGGAGAACAGCGCCCCCGCCTTCATTCAGGAGGTCGTGGAGGTAATAAACCGCCAGGAGGGCGACAGCCTCTCCGTGTCCACCCTGAAAAAATACGGTCTGGAGGACGGCACATGGCCTGCCGGGACCTCGAAATACGAAAAGCGCGGCGCCGCGGTGGAGGTCCCCGCGTGGAAGATGGACGCATGCATCCAGTGTAACCAGTGCGCTCTGGTCTGCCCCCACGCCGCCATCCGTCCCGTCCTGCTGAATGAGGAGGAGAAGACCGCCGCCCCCGCCGGCTTTGAAACGAAAAAGGCCGCGGGCGCAGGCCTGGACCGGTATCAGTTCCGCATTCAGGTTTCGCCCTATGACTGCACTGGCTGCGGAAGCTGCGCCAATGTCTGCCCCGCCAAGGAGAAGGCGCTGGTCATGGAGCCTCTGGAAAGCCAGCGGAAGGAGGCCCCGAACTGGACTTATGCCACGGAGCGGGTCACTGTCAAAAAAGATGCCGCGAACGCAAAGACCGTGAAAAACTCCCAGTTTGCAAAGCCCTATTTCGAGTTCTCCGGCGCTTGCGCGGGCTGCGGAGAGACGCCCTACATCAAGCTGGTGACCCAGCTCTTCGGCGAGCGTATGTACATCACCAACGCCTCCGGCTGCTCCTCCGCGTACGGCGGCTCCACCCCCTCCTCTCCCTACTGCACCGACTGCAGCGGCTGTGGCCCCGCCTGGGCGATGTCGCTGTTTGAGGACAACGCGGAATACGCCTACGGATACCTGCTGGGACAGGAGGCCATCCAGCGCCAGCTGGTGGAGAAGGTCAGCACTCTGGCCGGGCGCGGCGTCGCCAAGGAAGCCTGCGAGGCCTATCTCAAAAGGGGCGCTGTGGCCGAGGAATCCCGCGCCGTCAGCGACGCGCTGCTCTCTGCGCTGGAGAGCGATGGCAGCGCGGAAGCCGCGTTTATCCGCGACAACCGGGAATTCCTGACCAAAAAGAGCGTCTGGGCCTTCGGCGGCGACGGCTGGGCTTACGACATCGGCTACGGCGGACTGGACCACGTGCTGGCCTCCGGCAAAAATATCAATGTGTTGGTTCTGGACACCGAGGTGTATTCCAACACCGGCGGGCAGTCCTCCAAGTCCACGGCTGCGGGCGCAATCGCCAAGTTCTCCGCCGGCGGCAAGGTCACCAAGAAGAAAGATCTCGGCCTGATGGCCATGAGCTACGGCTACGTGTACGTGGCGCAGGTGTCCATGGGCGCGGACCCCGCCCAGACATTGAAGGCAATCCGCGAGGCCGAGGCCTATGACGGCCCGTCCATCGTCATCTGCTACTGCCCCTGCATTGAGCACGGCATGAAAGCCAGCATGGGCCTGAGCCAGTTGGAGGAGAAAAAAGCCGTGGAAGCGGGCTACTGGCATCTGTACCGCTACAATCCCCAGTTGAAGGAGGAGGGAAAGAATCCCTTCATTCTGGACTCCAAAGCGCCCACCGGAGATTTCCAGCAGTTCCTGCTGGGTGAAAACCGCTATGCATCCTTGAAGCTATCCTTCCCTGAAAAGGCCGAGGAGCTGTATGCCAAGGCGGAACAGGACGCCAAAGAGCGTCTGGAAAGCTATCAGAATTTGGCCAACAAGTAACAAGGAGGAATAAAAATGGCACTAAAAACAGGAAAAGAATATGTGGAAAGTCTGCGCCAACTGAAAACCCGTGTGTACATGTTTGGTGAGAAGATTGAAAACTGGGTGGATCACCCCATGATTCGCCCCAGCATCAACTGTGTGGCCATGACGTACAGTCTGGCCCACGACCCCCGCTACACCGACCTGATGACGGTCAAATCCAGCCTGACGGGCAACACGATCAACCGCTTTACCCATCTTCACCAGTCCACCGAGGATTTGCTGAACAAGGTGAAAATGCAGCGCCTGCTGGGTCAGAAGACCGCAAGCTGCTTCCAGCGCTGCGTGGGCATGGACGCGTTCAACGCCGTGTTCTCCACCACCTTTGAAATTGACGAGGCCCACGGCACCTCCTACCATGAGAACTTCAAGAAGTTCCTCACCATGGTGCAGGACAACGACCTGACCGTGGACGGCGCCATGACCGACCCCAAGGGCGACCGGTCCAAGGCTCCCCACCAGCAGGCCGACCCGGACATGTATCTCCACGTGGTGGAGCGCCGGGACGACGGCATTGTGGTCTGCGGCGCCAAGGTTCACCAGACCGGCTCCGTCAACTCCCACTGGCACATCTTCATGCCCACCATCGCCATGGGTCCCGACGACAAGGACTGGGCCGTGAGCTTCGCCTGCCCCACCGACGTGGAAGGCATGTACATGATTTATGGCCGTCAGTCCTGCGACACCCGCAAGATGGAGAAGGACGCGGACGTGGACCTGGGCAACGCCCGCTTCGGCGGTCAGGAAGCTCTGGTGGTTCTGGACCATGTGTTCATTCCCAACGAGTATCTGTTCCTCAACGGTGAGCACGAGTTTGCCGGCATGATGGTGGAGCGCTTTGCCGGGTATCACCGCCAGAGCTACGGCGGCTGCAAGGTCGGCGTGGGCGACGTGGTCATCGGCGCGGCGGCGCTGGCGGCAGAGTATAACGGCGTGGAGAAGGCCAGCGCGGTGAAGGATAAGCTCATCGAGATGACCCACCTCAACGAAACCCTGTATTCCTGCGGCATCGCCTGCTCCTGCGAGGGCTGCCCCACCAAGGCGGGCAACTACCAGATCGACCTCCTGCTTGCCAACGTCTGTAAGCAGAACATCACCCGCTTCCCCTACGAGATCGTGCGTCTGGCGGAAGATATTGCCGGCGGCGCAATGGTCACCCTGCCCTCCGAGACGGACTTCAAGTCCGACACGGTGGTTGGGAACAACGGCGAAACCATCGGAGAAATCTGCCACAAGTTCTTTGCCACCAAGGAAGGCGTATCCGCTGAGGACCGGGCTCGTGTGTTCCGGTTCTTGGAGAACATCTGCCTGGGCTCCGCCGCTGTGGGTTACCGCACGGAATCCATGCACGGTGCGGGTTCTCCCCAGGCCCAGCGCGTCATGATTGCCCGTCAGGGCAACATCGAGGGCAAAAAAGAGCTGGCAAAATACATTGCCGGCATTCAGGACTAAAAAATAAGAGCAATAGGAGACTGACATGGATTTTGAATTGACAAGAGAGCAAGAACTCATCCGGAAAATGACCCGCGAGTTCACCGAGAATGAGATTAAGCCCATTGCGGCTGAAACCGACCGCACCTGCAAGTATCCCAAGGAGACCATCGACCAGTTGTTCCGCTATGGCGTGATGGGCATGAGCGTGCCCAAGGAGTACGGCGGCGCCGGCGCGGACGACCTGTCCGCCGCCATTGCCGTGGAGGAAATCTCCAAGGTCTGCGCGTCCACCGGCGACATTGTGGCCACCCACAACGGCCTGTGCTGCGGCCCCATCATCCAGAACGGCACCGAGGAGCAGAAGCAGAAGTATCTGCGCATGCTCACCACCGGCGGCAAGCTGGGCGCCTTCTGCCTTACCGAGCCGGACGCCGGCTCTGACGCCTCCAAGGGCACCACCGTTGCGGTGCTGGACGGCGATCACTATGTCATCAACGGCTCCAAGATTTTCATCACCAACGGCTATGCCGCCGAGGTGTTTGTGGTTTTCGCCATGACCGACCCCTCCAAGGGCACCAAGGGCATCTCCGCCTTCATCGTGGAAAACACTTTCCCCGGCTTCTCCGTGGGCAAGCACGAGGAGAAGATGGGCCTGCACGGCTCCCCCACCGCCGAGATCGTGTTCACCGACTGCATCGTGCCCAAGGAGAACCTGCTGGGCAAGGAGGGCAAGGGCTTTAAGATCGCCATGCAGACACTGGACGGCGGCCGTATCGGCATCGCCGCGCAGGGCCTGGGGCTGGCTCAGGGCGCAATGGACGAGGCCGTTGCCTACACCAAGGGCCGTGTCCAGTTTGGCCGTCCCATTTCCAAGTTCCAGAATACCCAATTTCTGTTCGCCGACATGGCTGTGTCCATCGAGGCGGGTCGCCTGCTGACCTATCAGGCCGCCATCCGCAAGACTAATGGCCAGTCCTTCACCAAGGAAGCCGCCATGGCCAAGCTGTTTACCTCCGAGGCCGCCATGCAGATCACCACCAAGTCTCTTCAGATGTTCGGCGGCTACGGCTATACCAAGGACTATCCTATGGAGCGCATGATGCGTGACGCCAAGATCACCGAGATCTACGAGGGCACCTCCGAGATCCAGCGCGTGGTCATTTCCAACCACATTCTGTAAGGAGGCGCAAACAAATGAAAATCATCGTATGTGTAAAGCAGGTACCCGATACCTCCGGGAAGGTGGCTGTGAATCCCGATGGAACGTTGGACCGTGCGTCCATGCAGACCATCACCAACCCCGACGACCTGAACGCCGTTGAGGCGGCGCTGAAGCTGAAGGACGAGACCGGCTGCAAGGTCATCGTCGTGACCATGGGCCCCCCTCCCGCCGCCGGAATGCTGCGTGAGCTGATGGCCCGCGGTGCGGATGAGGGCGTGCTGGTGTCCGCCCGCGAGTTCGGCGGCAGCGATACGTACGCCACATCCCAGATTCTGGCCGCGGCCGTCAACCGCATCGGCGTGGAGTCCGACGACATCGTGATGTGCGGTCGTCAGGCCATCGACGGCGACACCGCTCAGGTTGGCCCCCAGATCGGCGAGAAGCTGGGCCTGCCCCAGGTGACCTACGCCGCTGACATCCAGAAGACCGGCGACACCGTCACCGTAAAGCGGATGCTGGAGGACGGGTACATGACCATCAAGGTCAAGACCCCCTGCCTGCTCACCTGCATCAAGGAGCTGAACGCCCCCCGCTACATGAGCGTGGACGGCATCTTCGAGGCCTATGGCAAGCCCCTTGCGACCTTTGACTATGAGACGCTGAAGGACGACGCCCTGATCGATCCCAGCACCATTGGCCTGAAGGGCTCTCCCACCAACATTCTCACCTCCTTCACACCGCCGCTGAAGGGCGCCGGCATGATGCTGGAGGGCGCGGACAAGGAAGCCTGCGAGAAGCTGGTCGGAATTCTGTCCGCCAAGCACATCATCTGAGAAAGGGGTAATTGAACATGTCTTTTAACAATACGGATATCGCTGCTTTCAAGGATGTATGGGTGTTCTGCGAGCAGCGCCAGGGCAAGCTGATGCCCACCGATTTCGAGTTGATTTCCGAGGGCCGGAGACTGGCGGACGAGCTGGGCGTTGACCTGTGCGGCCTGCTTTTGGGCGACGACGTGGAGGGCCTTGCGAAGGAGCTGGGCGGCTACGGCGCGGATAAGGTTTATGTCTGCGATCATCCCCTGCTGAAGAACTACACCACCGACGGCTACACTGCCGCCGTCTGTCAGGTGATCGAGGAGTACAAGCCGGAGGTCATGCTGTTTGGCGCGACCAACATCGGCCGCGACCTCGGCCCCCGCTGCGCCGCGCGTCTGCACACCGGCCTGTGCGCTGACTGCACGCACCTGGACGTGGAGATGAACAACTACAAGGACTTCCTGCGGGAGGCTTCCACGCTGGCGCCCGAGAAGATCGATAACATGGGCACCGCCGTGGTGCTGGGCGAGAAGCACGACGTGTCCCGCGATCTGAAGATGACCCGTCCGGCATTCGGCGGCCATCTGATGGCGTCCATCATCTGCCCCCGTTTCCGTCCCTCCATGGCGACGGTGCGGCCCGGCGTGATGAAGACGGCTCCCTTCGATCAGGGCAAGGCGGATGCCTGCCAGATCGTGAAGCCCGCGTTCCAACTGTCCGAGGCGGACATGGAAACCGAGGTTGTGGAGATCGTGAAGGCGGCGAAGAAGCTGGTGGACCTGATCGGCGCGGACTTCATCGTGTCCGTTGGCCGCGGCATCAGCAAGGACGTCGCGGGCGGCATCAAGCTGGCGGAAGAGCTGGCTGCGGAGCTTGGCGGCGTTGTGGGCGGTTCCCGCGCCACGATTGACTCCGGCTGGCTGTCCGCCGACCATCAGGTGGGCCAGACGGGCAAGACCGTGCATCCGAAGGTCTACGTCGCTCTGGGCATTTCCGGCGCGATTCAGCACAAGGCCGGTATGCAGGATTCCGAGTGCATCATCGCGGTGAACAAGAACGACACCGCTCCCATCTTTGAGATTGCCGATTACGGCATCTGCGGCGACCTGTTCAAGGTTGCCCCCCTGCTGACCGACGCCGTTCGCGCAGCCAAGGCCGGAAAGTAAAGACTGGTTTCAGAAAAAGAAGCATCGCCATCTAATGGCGGGTGTTTATAAGGTTGTTTACTTGTCGAGAGAAACGGCGTGATGTGCTATAGCACATCA
>DKLF01000037.1:20731-21790 GCA_002455655.1 Oscillibacter sp. UBA6647
CGTTCGCGCAGCCAAGGCCGGGAAGTAAAAAAACCGCGAGGTAACTCCATCGCGCAATATACCCTTGCGAAGAGGCCCCGCCGCAATCAGCGGCAGGGCCTCTTCCCCCCAAGTACGGCATCTCATCGGTTGCGATACCGCATCGCTTCACGGAAATGCTGTTTTGTATATCCAGAATTATTAATTTTATATCAATCGCGTGTGTAAACGTACGTTTTCAGAAGGACTACCCTATAAAAATATCGATTGGTGAAAGGGAGAGAATTGTATGAAGCTTTCTCACGAAGAGGTCAAGCAGGTCATTCCCCACCGCGACCCGATGCTGCTGGTAGACATGGTGGAGGATCTGGTTCCCGGCGAGCACATTGAAGCCCGGTTTTATGTGGATCCGGCCCGGGAGATTTTTAAGGGGCATTTTCCCGGCGAGCCGGTGCTGCCCGGCGTATACTCTGTGGAGTGCATGGCG
Source organism: Oscillibacter sp. UBA6647 (assembly GCA_002455655.1). GTDB lineage: Bacteria > Bacillota > Clostridia > Oscillospirales > Oscillospiraceae > Oscillibacter. The sequence goes on from DKLF01000037.1 coordinate 21,198, forward strand.
CAGACTGCGGATATCCTGCTTTTAAAGATGGAGCGCTACGCAGGAAAAATTCCTTTGTTTTTGGGTATTAACAACGTGCGCTTTCTGAAAAAAGTTTTGCCGGGAGATACTATTGAGATTCGTGCCAAGATGGCCTCCGAACGGGCAGAAAAAGCGATCGCAACCTGCTCTGCGGAGATTTATAATCACGGCGAGCTGGCCGTAAGCGGAGACGTCACTCTGGCCATGCGCTGAAGGACGCAGGACGCAGAGGAGACAACTATGAAAATTATTACCTCAGCCGAGGCTGCGGCGATGATTCTCTCCAACTTCACCCTTTGCTCTCAGGGCATGAACGGCAACGCCGTGGCAGAAGAGCTTCTGCTGGAGCTAGAAAAGCGCTTCCTCGCCACAGGCCAACCTCAGCATCTCAAATGGTTTCACTCCTCCGGGCAGGGGGACAAGGGCGAGCGCGGTCTGAACCATATCGCCCATGAAGGCATGCTGGACCAGATCATTGGCGGACATTTTGGCCCATTCCCAAGCTTCAGGACATGATCGCCCAAAATAAAATCCGGGCCTATAACCTTCCTCAGGGCGTGATTTCCCACATG
>DKLF01000037.1:21927-23330 GCA_002455655.1 Oscillibacter sp. UBA6647
AGGGCGTGATTTCCCACATGTTCCGCGACATAGCGGCCAAACGCCCCACCATCAGCCGCGTGGGCCTTTACACCTTTGCAGACCCCCGCGTGGAGGGCGGAAAACTGAACACTGCAACGACTGCAGACATCGTAGAACTGATGGAGCTTGACGGACAGGAATACCTGCGGTACCGGCACCCGGAATCTCTGGACTACGCCTTTTTGCGCGGAACCTACGCAGACGAGCGGGGCAATATCTCCATGGAGGAGGAGGCCTGCTATCTCGAGTCTATTCAGGCGGCGCAGGCCGTAAAAAACAGCGGCGGCACCGTGTTTGTGCAGATGAAAGAGGTGGTCAGCACCGGCTCCTTGGACATGCGCAGGGTGCGCATTCCCGGTGCGCTGGTGGACTATGTGGTCCCTGTCTCGGATCACAAAAATCACATGATGACCTTTGACGAGCAGCGCAACCCCGCCTACTGCGGAAACTGCCGAAAGGTTCTCCACAGCGGAAATGATCAGGTTTATCTGGACACAAAAAAACTGATCAGTCGGCGCGCCGCCATGGAGATTGTTACCAACATGGGCATGGGTGTTGGCAAAATCGGCGCCATCGCCATTATGATGGTCATTGTATTTATCATGGGCATGTTCATCGACTGGGCCGGTATTGTGATGATTGTTCTCCCCATCTTCCTGCCCATCATGGATCAATTTGGCGTAGACCGCCTGTGGCTGGTAGGCGTGACCGCGGTCATCCTGCAAACCTGCTTTATGACGCCCCCCTTCGGCTTTGCGCTGTTTTACATCAAGGGCATCGTCCCGGAAAGCGTCACCATTCAGGAGATTTATCGAGGCGTAATTCCATTTATCATCATCATTGTCATTGTGACCATCCTGTGCATCGCTTTCCCGCAATTGGTGGTGGGCCTGCCCACAATGGTGAGCGGTTGACGACGCTTTGCGCCGTGCTTTTTAAACAATATCTTTTAAAGGGACCGGGGGCATCCGCCTCCGGTCCCCTTTTTGTTTTCAAAGCTGCTTGATTAAAAAAATTTTAGCATAAAAACCACACCTGTGCACAGACTATTTGCGGCGAAAGCCAAAGGATCGCCGGTTGTGCCGACAATCTTGGCTAAACCGGCAGTCCTTCAACATTCTTTTCATCAGGAGGCTTTTTTATGATGAAGGACATGACCAACCACGGCAGCGAATGCACTGCCAACACCAGCATCAAGTGCACGGTCGACAACTGCGCCTATCACTGCCAGGACAAGCAGTACTGCGGGCTGAATGCCATCTCTGTGGGCACCCATGAGTCTAACCCCACCGAGAGCAAGTGCGTGGACTGCGAAAGCTTCAAGCTGAAGTAAGGCAGAGTTAAGTCAGCCGCTTGCGGTCCCATCCGCAAGCTTTCCGGAG
>DKLF01000037.1:23567-24602 GCA_002455655.1 Oscillibacter sp. UBA6647
CCATCCGCAAGCTTTCCGGAGGCCTCGCCTCCGGAAATACATAGAAACCGGGGGGTGGCAGACATGAACGAGAAATGGCGGGGGCGAGTCGCGGGCGCGGCGGCGGGGCTTGCAAACGGCCTGTTCGGCGGCGGCGGCGGAATGGTGTTTATCCCGGTGATGAGCAGGTCTTCCTTAAAAAAACAAACGTTGTACGCCACCTGTGTGGCGGTAATTTTTCCCATCTGCGCGGTGTCGGCGGCGGTGTATTTTCTGCGGGCGGAGTTGTCTTTGAAAACCGCCCTGCCTTACTTGCTGGGCGGGCTCGCGGGGGGCTCTTTAGGGGGGCGGCTGTACGGAAAAATTTCCGCCAAGTGGCTTAAACGGCTGTTTGCCGTTTTTCTTTTCTACGGAGCGGTGAGGTATCTGCTGTGAATTGGCTGCTGCCCTTTTTCTGCGGGCTGGGGGCCAGCATCCTCTCCGCTTGGGGCGTGGGTGGCGGAACACTTCTGCTGCTGGTAATGACGCTGTTTCTGGGTGTGGATCAGCGGACAGCGCAGGGCATCAATCTGCTGTTTTTTCTGCCCACTGCCGCCGGCGCGCTGGTGTTTCACTGGAAAAACGGATTTTTGGACAAGCCCACACTCAAGCGCTCTATTCCCTGGGCAGTCCTCTTTGCCCTCGGGGGTGCATGGGCCGCCACGGCGGTGGAGGTAGAGCTGCTGCGCAAACCCTTCGGCATCTATCTGTTGGCTTCGGGCGTTTCGCTGCTGTGGCCCCAAAAAAAGAAACCGGAAGAATCGCCGGAGGCCCATCCGGAGAAAACGCCTTAGGTAAGACGGAATCGGCTTTTTTATGCTCGAGAGGATCGGAAATTCTTTTTAAAATTAAACGCTGCGCCGATAAACCACGCGGGGGAAAACGTCTCAGACGTTTTCCCCCGTTTCTGCGCCGATATCCGGCGTTTCATTTTTTTTAGATTCTCCTGCGTCGGAAAGGATTCCCATCGCCGCGCCGTTGACCAGGCGGTCCGCCTGCCGGACCAAATCCTCTCTG
>DKLF01000165.1 GCA_002455655.1 Oscillibacter sp. UBA6647
CTTCCGTTTAGAAGGGGGTGTGTATATTCCGCGGGGGGAAAGCTCAGCCGACGTCGTCCTGCAAGGCGTCGTAGCCCTCCTCACCAGTGCGGACTTTGATGACATTTTCCACATCGTAGACAAAAATCTTCCCGTCTCCAATGTGGCCGGTGTACAGCGCCTGCTTGGCGGTGGACACCACGAGGGACACGGGCAGCTTGCACACTACGATGTCCACCTTCAGCTTTGGCCGGATATTGACCTCCATTTTTACGCCGCGATAGTATTCGCTGGCGCCCCGCTGCTCGCCGCAGCCCATAACGTTGGTGCAGGTCATGCCGGTGATGCCGATATCGAACAGGGCGGTTTTCAGCGCGTCAAACTTGCCTTGATTGCAGAGAATTTCAATTTTGGTAATTTTAACGCCCGCGGGAGCAACGGGAACGGCGTCCCCGGCGGCGGGGGCTACCAGCTCCACGGGGACGGCCTCCCGCACGGGAACATTGCCTAAGAGGGCCTCGTCGTCGTAATCGCTGCGGGCAACCGTAAAGTCCGCGTAGGCACTGAGCAGGCCGTGCTCGGTGGAATCCAGTCCCTCCAGCTCTTCCTGCCGGGAGACCCGCAGACCAATCGTATGCTTGATAAGCTGGAACATGCAGGTCATGGTGACGCTTACCCATGCGGCCACCGCCAGAACACCGATGAGCTGCACCAGAAGCTGGGCAAAGCCGCCGCCGTAAACAAGACCCAGTCCCGTGCCCCGGGTCAGCACCTCCGCGTCTGTATAGGGGTCAAAATAGGCGAATACGCCTACCAGCAGAGTACCTACCGCGCCGCAGCAGCCATGAACGCCCACCGCACCCACGGGATCGTCTACCTTTAGCTTCTGGTCGATGAACTCCACGCCGAATACCACCGTAAAGCCTGCGACAATGCCGATAATGGCCGCGCCGGTGACGGTGACGGTGGAGCACCCGGCGGTGATGGCCACAAGGCCCGCAAGAGAGCCGTTCAGCGTCATGGACACGTCGGGCTTGCCGTATTTCACCCAAGTGATGCACATGGCGGTGAGGGTTGCTGTGACGGCGGCCATGTTGGTGGTGACAAAGATGCGGCCCACGTTTTGGGTCAGCCCGTCAATGGCGAGGGAGGAGGCGGGGTTAAACCCGAACCACCCGAACCACAGAATGAATACGCCCAGACAGCCCAGCGTGATGGAGTGACCGGGGATGGCGCGGGACTTGCCGTTCTTGGTGTATTTTCCAATGCGAGGCCCGAGGATCAGCGCGCCGATAAAGGCGCTGAGTCCGCCCACCATATGTACGGCGGTGGAACCGGCGAAGTCGTGGAAGCCATATGCCCCAAGGCCGGACAAAAGCCCGTCGGGCGTTCCCAGCGTGCTGAGCCAGCCGCCGCCCCAGATCCAGTGGCCGGAAACGGGATAGACGAACAGGGAAATAATCACGGAGTAGACAAGGTAGCTCTTAAACTTTGTTCGCTCCGCCATGGCGCCGGAGACAATGGTGGCGGCGGTGGCACAGAAAACCGTCTGGAAGATGAGAAAGGTCCAGTCCGTGTCTGCCGCCGAGGCCACTGCCGGCGTGCCCATCACGCCGGGAATCAGCTCCGCGCCGTACATGATGCCGAAGCCGATCAGCCAGTAAACAATGGTGCCGCAGACGAAATCCATCAGGTTTTTCATGCAGATATTGCCCGCATTTTTGGCACGGGTAAACCCGGTTTCCACCATGGCGAAGCCGGCCTGCATAAAAAAGACCAGCGTGGCCCCCAGCAGGACCCATAAGGTGTCGATAGCGCTCATAGTTTTTCCTCCTCTGCTTGCACACAGCTACAAAAATTGGCAAAGGCGCCGGAGAGCGGTTTGCTCTCTCCGGCGCCTTTGCCAGTTATATTGGTATGACTTTACTACGAAAACGAATGTGCGTCAACTGGCGAATCTCTCAATAAAATTAGCATACTGCATAAAAAATTCTGCAATATTATACACTTCCAACAAGGCTTGTGTAACCGCTTAAAAAGCGGTCCACCTCCGCAGCCACCGTGCGCCCCTCCGCGATGGCCCAGACCACCAGCGACGCGCCCCGGCGCATATCCCCGGCCACGAAGATCTTTTCCGCGTTGGTAGAAAAACGGCTCGCGTCCGTGAAAACCGCGTCGCTCTTTTCCACGCCAAAGGCGTGGAAGACGTTTTCTGCGCAGCCGGAAAAGCCGGTGGCTACAATCAAAAGCCCGCAGGGAAGCGTTTCACCCAGAGAAGTGACGACGGCGGTCAGCGCCCCGTCCTCTCCGGACACAAGGCTTTGGACCTGCGTGCCAAAGCGCCGTGGGTCCACCCCGAATACCGCGGCGGCTTCCTCGTGGGCATAGTCCGCGGGAAGGCTGCCGTCGGCGGCAAGATAGTCCTCCTTGGGACGGCGTACCAACTGCACGACGGATTTGCAGCCCTGCCGCAAGGCTGTGGCCACGCAGTCGGAGGCGGTGTCTCCCGTGCCGATGACCACCACGTCCTTGCCGTTTGCAAGGGCGCTTTCGGAAATTTCCAAGCGAAAGGCCTGTCGCTCCACGGCGGCTTTTAAATACTCTGTGCCATAGAGAACGCCTGTCAGCCCCGCTGTGTCAAGGTCAAGGGGGCGGGGCTGTTCCGCGCCGCAGCAGAGAATCACCGCGTCGTATTCCGCCATGAGCCGCCGGGCCGTTTCGGGCGTTGCCGCGTTCACGCCGGTGACGAAGGACACGCCCTCGTCCGTCATCAGGCTGACGCGCCGCATTACCACGGACTTGGGCAGCTTCATGTTGGGGATTCCATAGGTTAAAAGTCCGCCGGGGTAAGCCTCCCGCTCAATGACGGTGACGGAATGGCCCCGGTGATTGAGCTGGTCCGCAGCGGCCAGCCCCGCCGGACCGCTGCCTACCACGGCAATCTTTTTTCCGGACCACTGGGGCGGGCGGCGGCGCTTCACGCCGCCGGAGGAAAACGCATCCTCAATCACGCAAAGCTCGTTGTCCCGGATGGTCACCGCGTCGCCGTACAGCCCGCAGATGCACGCGCCCTCACAGGGGGCGGGGCAGACCCGTCCGGTAAACTCGGGAAAGTTGTTGGTTTTGAGAAGGCGGCTCAGCGCATGGCCCCGGTTGCCGGACCAGAGCATGTCGTTCCACTCCGGAATCAAATTGTGAAGGGGGCAGCCGAAGACCGCTCCTTCGTAGAGCATCCCGGTTTGACAGTAAGGTGTGCCGCAGTTCATGCACCGCCCGCCCTGCTGGGCGCGCACGCCTTCGGGCTGGGGGAGATGAAATTCGTCCCAGTCCTCCACACGCTCAAGGGGAGGGCGCTGAGAATCATTTTGGCGGAGATAGTCCAAAAATCCGGTAATTTTACCCATATGTAGTCTCCCTTCATGCCTGCGTCCGGGCATAGAACGCCTCAATTTCTGCCTGCTGGCGGCTCATACCCTTTTCCTCGCGCTGGGCGATGGCCCGAAGCATCCGGTCATAGTCGATGGGCATGACCTTCTTGAAGCAGGGAATGTAGGACTGGAATGCCGCCAGAATTTTTTTGCCCCGGGGAGAACCGGTGGCGGCCACGTGCTCCTCAATGAGGGCGCGCAGCTCCTGAATGTCATGGGCCTCGGTCAGCGTGTCCGTCAGCACCTGCTCCTTGTTCAGCCGCAGGTACAAATCGTGCTTTTCGTCCAGCACGTAGGCAATGCCGCCGGACATGCCCGCCGCGAAGTTTTTCCCGGTGGGGCCGAGAATGACGACCCGGCCCCCGGTCATGTATTCGCAGCCGTGGTCGCCCACGCCCTCCACCACCGCCATGGCGCCGGAGTTGCGCACGCAGAACCGCTCGCCCGCCATGCCGTTGATAAACGCTCGGCCCGCCGTGGCCCCGTAGAGCGCCACATTTCCAACAATGACGTTTTCACCGGGCTTGAAAACGCTGTTTTTAGGGGGATAGAGAATCAGCTTGCCGCCGGACAGGCCCTTTCCGAAGCCGTCGTTGCAGTCGCCCTCCAGCGTCAGGGTCAGCCCCGTGGGGATAAACGCGCCGAAGGACTGCCCGCCGCCGCCGTGGCAGGTGATAACATAGCTGTCGTCCGGCAGGGAATTGCCGCACCGACGGGTAATCTCGGAACCGAAAAGCACGCCAAAGGACCGGTCGGTGGACGACACATTCAGTTCCAGTCGTCCGCCCCGTTTTCCCTTCAGGGATTTTCCCAGCTTTTCCATCAGGATGCGCATGTCCGCCGTCTTTTCAAGGCCAAAGTCATACACGTCCGCCGGGTCAAAGTGGGGAGCGCGTTCGCCTGTGGGATTGCCCAGCAGTCCGCCCAGCTCCAGCGCTTCCGCCCGATGAGTGACAAGCTTTTCCCGGACCTGCAGAAGGTCGCTGCGGCCCACCAGTTCGTCCACGGTGCGCACGCCGAGCTGTGCCATCAGTTCCCGCAGCTCCCGGGCCAGAAAGTACATAAAGTTGACCACATACTCCGGCTTTCCTGAGAACCGCTTGCGCAGAACGGGATTTTGGGTGGCGATGCCTGCGGGGCAGGTGTCCAGATTGCATACCCGCATCATGCAGCAGCCCATGGTCACCAGCGGGGCGGTTGCAAAGCTGAATTCCTCCGCTCCCAGCATGCAGGCAATGGCCACGTCCCGGCCGGTCATCAGCTTGCCGTCGGTTTCAATGACCACGCGGCTGCGCAGCCCGTTTTGAATCAGAGCCTGATGCGCCTCGGCAACGCCCAGCTCCCATGGAAGGCCCGCTCCCTGAATGGAGCTTTTGGGGGCCGCGCCGGTGCCACCGTCGTGGCCAGAGATGAGCACCACCTGCGCCCCCGCCTTGGCAACGCCGGAGGCGATGGTTCCAACCCCCGCCTCGGACACCAGCTTCACACTGATGCGGGCGTGGCGGTTGGCATTTTTCAGGTCGTAAATGAGCTGCTCCAAATCTTCGATGGAGTAAATGTCATGGTGGGGCGGGGGAGAGATCAGCGTCACGCCCGGCGTGGAGCAGCGAGTTTTGGCAATCCAGGGATAGACCTTGGCTCCGGAGAGGTGGCCGCCCTCGCCGGGCTTGGCTCCCTGCGCCATTTTAATCTGGATTTCCTCGGCGCTGCAAAGGTATTCGCTGGTCACGCCGAACCGGGCGGAGGAAACCTGTTTGATGGCGGAATTGCGGTCGGTGCCAAAGCGGGCCGGATCCTCGCCGCCCTCGCCGGAGTTGGACTTTCCGCCAATGCAGTTCATGGCGAGTGCCATGCACTCATGGGCCTCCTGAGAAATGGAGCCGTAGCTCATGGCCCCGGTTTTGAAGCGCTTGACAATAGAGTCCTCGCGCTCCACCTCGTCGATGGGGATACCGCCGCCCTCGTCAAATCGGAAATCCAGCAGGCCCCGCAGGGTATGGGGCTTGTCTGCCCGGTCTACCTCGGCGGCGTATTCCCTGAATGTGTCGTAGCTTCCCTCCCGCGCGGCCTTTTGCAGCAGCAAAATGGTGCGGGGATTGTACATATGGTCCTCTTTGTCGAGGCCAGAGCGCAGTTTCAGGGCGCCGACGGAATCCAGCGTGGTGTCATAGCCAAGACCCAGGGGGTCGAAAGCACGGTTGTGGTTCCATTCCACCCCTTCGCCGATTTCCGCAAGGCCCACGCCCCCCACCCGGCTGACGGTGTTGGTGAAATACCGGTCGATCACGGAGCGGTGGATGCCCACACACTCGAAAATCTGGGCGGACTGGTAGGACTGGATGGTGGAGATTCCCATTTTGGAGGCAATTTTCACGATGCCGTGGAGAATGGCGCTGTTGTAATCACTGACGGCGGCACCGGGGTCCTTGTCCAGAAGCCCCACCTCCACCAGCTCCGCCACGCACTCCTGCGCCAGATAGGGATTGACGGCCTGCGCGCCATAGCCCAGCAGCGCGGCAAAATGATGTACGTCCCGGGGCTCTGCGCTCTCAAGAAGAATGGAAAGGGCGGTGCGCTTTTTGGTGCGCACCAAATGCTGCTGCAATGCCGAAACCGCCAGAAGGGAGGGAATAGCCATGTGGTTTTCATCCACGCCCCGGTCGGAAAGAATCAGGATATTTGCCCCATGGCGGTAGGCCCGGTCACAGTTGATAAACAGGCGGTCCAGCGCGTGCTCCAAGGGCATGCCGGGGTAATACAGCAGGGACAGGGTTTCCACTTGAAAGCCGGGGCGGTTCATATAGCGAATTTTCATTAAATCCAAAGAGGTGAGAATTGGGTTTCGGATTTCCAGAACGGTGCAGTTTTCCGCCCGCTCCTGCAACAGATTTCCGCCTGCACCCACGTAAACCGTGGTGTCTGTGACGATTTCCTCCCGGATGGCGTCCATGGGCGGATTGGTGACTTGGGCGAAAAGCTGCTTAAAATAGTTGAACAGGGGCTGGTGTTGTTCGCTGAGCACGGCCAAAGGCGTATCCACGCCCATGGCGCAGGTAGGCTCGGCCCCGTCCCGGGCCATGGGGAGGAGGGAGTCCTTCACTTCTTCATAAGTATAGCCAAAGGCCTTGTACAGCCGGTCCCGCAGCTCCTGTGGGTGGTGCTCCACCTGCCGGTTGGGAATGGAGATGTCCTTGAGGTAAACCAAATGCTGGTCCAGCCATTCGCCGTAGGGCCGGCGGCGGGCATAGCTCCCCTTCAGCTCGGCGTCGTCCACCAGCCGCCCAAGGGTCAAATCCGCTAGCAGCATCCGTCCGGGCTGCAAACGGGACTTTTTCACGATTCTTTCCGCCGGGATGTCCAGAACGCCCACCTCGGAGGAGAGAATCAGCGTCTCGTCGTCCGTGAGATACCAGCGGCAGGGGCGAAGGCCGTTCCGGTCCAGCACCGCGCCCACCGTGTCTCCATCGGAAAAGACGATGGCGGCGGGGCCGTCCCAAGGCTCCATCATGGTGGCATAATAGTGATAGAAGTCCCGCTTTTCCCGGTCCATTCTGCGGTCGTTGGCCCACGGCTCGGGAAGGCACAGCATCACCGCCTGCGGCAGGGGAATGCCGTTCATCATCAGAAATTCCAGCGTGTTGTCCAGCATGGAGGAATCAGACCCGTTCTGATCCACCACGGGGAGAATTTTGTCCATGTCCTCCTCCATGACCGACGAGAACATGGTTTCCTCCCGGGCCAGCATCCGGTCCACATTGCCCCGGATGGTGTTGATTTCTCCGTTGTGCATGATATAGCGGTTGGGATGGGCGCGCTCCCAGCTTGGATTTGTGTTGGTGGAAAACCGGGAGTGGACCAGCGCGATGGCGCTTTCGCAGTCCGAGTCGGAGAGGTCGGGATAAAATTCCCGAAGCTGCCCCACCAGAAACATTCCCTTATACACAATGGTGCGGCTGGAAAACGAGGGGACGTAGGCGGCAATGCTGGACTGCTCGAAGACCCGCCGGGCAACATACAGCTTGCGGTCAAAGTCCAGTCCTTGGGCGCAGCCCTCCGGACGCTTTACAAAGCACTGGCAGATATGGGGCATACAGCTCCGGGCCTTATCTCCCAGCACGTCCGGGCGGGTGGGGACCTCCCTCCAGCCTAAGAATTCCATGCCCTCTTTGGCAACGATGATCTCCAGCATTTTCTGCGCCTGCGCACGCTTGAGCCGATCTGCGGGGAGGAACAGCATACCCACGCCGTAATCCCGTTCTTTTCCCAGAGAGAAGCCTTCCTCCAGCGCGGCCTTTGCCAGCAGCTTATGGGGGACCTGGAGCATCAGGCCCACGCCGTCGCCGGTTTTTCCGGTAGCGTCCTTTCCTGCGCGGTGTTCCAGCTTTTCCACGATTTTCAGCGCGTCGTCCACCGTGCGCCAGGTTTTTTCACCCCGCAGGCTCACCACGGCGCCGATGCCACAGGCGTCGTGCTCAACAAGGGGATCGTAAAGGGGTGTGGGCCGCTGAGTAGGGTCAATCATGGGAAACAGCTCCTATCTGTGATAAAGTGAGCCGCAGGGTGGATTGCTCCCCCCGCGGCAGTTTATAAAATGCACCTTGGGAATACCGGAATGGCGTTTGGCAGAGAAAGTGCGAAATTTCAGCCTTGGCCGCCGGTATAAGCTTCTATCATCAACTGTGCGGTTTCCGCCAGCTTCATGCCCGCGTCCATACTGCGTTTTTGCAGAAAACGGTGGGCCTCGGCCTCGGACATGCGGTTAATATCCATCAAAAGCTCCTTGGCCCGGCGGATCAGCCGCTGCTCCGGTTCGTCCCGCAATGGCGAGGAATGGCGAAGCTTTGCCGCCCGAAAGGCCAGCAGAAGCTCCAGCGAGGTAAAGAAATCCGCCTTGCGGGCGGGGGAGGCAAGCTTGAACAGGTTTTCTCCTTCGCAAAAATCAAGATTTGCGGCGGTGGACACAACCAAAAGGGCACTGACGCCCCGGAGGGAGACCGCTAGATCGTTTGCCGTCATATCCCGCAGGCGAAAGCCGCAGATGATGGACGCGCCGCCAAGCTTTCTGGCGGCGCGAATGGCCTCCGCCCCCGTGGCGCAGCAGGCGGCAGGGATATAGCCGCCCGATTCCAGCAGCAGCACGGTGCGCCGCTGCGCTTCCTCGTTGGAAAACGCGACGATGATTCCGGACATGGCATCCATCCCTCCTCTCCCGGGCAACAGGCCGCGCTGATTTTTGCCCGGTGTGCGCAAATCTCCGGGCGGATATCCATGCCGTGGTCGCGTATATGAAAAGTGACCAACGGCGCGTCCAATGACGTCTTACAGCCCCGGATAAATCAGTAGGTCACGAGATATTTGCCCAGCTCCCAAGCTGTGACCTGCGTGCGGTATTCCGCCCATTCCCGCTGCTTCCCGGCAATATACTGGCTTGTGACATGGGGACCCAGCGCGTCGGTGACGACCTCGTCGGATTCCATGGCAAAAACGGCCTCCTCCAGCGTGGCGGGAAGATTGGCAATGCCTTGGCGGCGGAGAGTCTCCGCGTCCATGGCGTACAGATTTTCCACCGTTTCCTCCGGCGGCGTCAGCTTTCGCTCGATTCCATCCAGACCTGCCGCCAGACACACGGCCAGCGCCAGATACGGATTGCAGGAGGGATCTGGACTGCGCAGCTCCACCCGGGTATCCTGCCCCCGGGGGGACGGAATGCGGACCAGCGCGGAGCGGTTGGACGACGACCACGCAAGGCAGTTGGGGGCCTCATAGCCGGAAACCAGCCGCTTATAGGAATTTACCAACGGGTTGGTCACCGCGCAAAAGCCCCCGGCGTGAGCCAGAAGTCCCGCAATGAAGTGATAGGCCAGCGGCGAAAGCTTTCTTGCGTCCGCTTCGTCGTAAAAAGCGTTTTTCCCGTCCTGGAACAAGGACATGTTTACATGCATGCCGCTGCCCGCCGCACCGAAAACCGGCTTTGGCATGAAGGTGGCGTGAAGCCCGTTTTTCTGCGCCATGGTCTTTACCGCCAGCTTAAAGGTCATAATCCCGTCGGCGGCTTTCATGGCGTCGGCGTATTTCATGTCGATTTCGTGTTGACCGGCGGAAACCTCGTGGTGGCTGGCCTCCACTTCAAGGCCCATTGCCTCCAGCGCCAGACAGATTTCCCGCCGGGTTCCCTCTCCGTGGTCCAAAGGACCCAGATCGAAGTAGCCCGCCTGATCCCCGGTGACGGTGGTGGGGTTGCCCTCATCGTCGGTCTGGAACAGGAAAAATTCCATCTCCGGCCCCACGTTAAAGGTAAAGCCCATATCCGCCGCCCGCTTGACCACCCGCTTTAATACGTTTCGCGGGTCCCCGGAGAAGGATGCGCCGTCCGGGTTGTGAACGTCGCAGATCAGCCGGGCCACCTTGCCGTATTGGGGCCGCCAGGGCAGCACCGCGAAGGTGTCCAGATCCGGCCAGAGACACTGGTCGGATTCCTCGATGCGGACAAAGCCTTCGATGGAGCTGCCGTCCAGCATAATCTGATTGTTCAGCGCCCGCTCAAGCTGAGAGACGGAGACGGCCACGTTTTTCATCTGGCCGAAAATATCCGTAAACTGCATGCGGATGAACTGAACGTCCTCCTCCTGAACCATTCGGAGAATATCTTCCTTGCTGAATCCGCTCATAAAAACAGTCTCCTTTCAACTGAGAGTTTATGCGGTTGCGCTTGGTTTCTCACAATAGCGCAATAAAGCGTGGAATACAAAAAGAACGCGGCAAAGCCCCTGAGGGTGCCCCGTTGCGCTCTCTTGGTGGGAATTATAGCGGCGAAATGGATTGTTGTCAACGCTTTTGCCCTGGATGACGGGAAAAAAGTGCGCATTTCATGGCTTTTTCTAAAACCGGAAGTTTCCGCAAAAAAACTTTGTGCAATTTCATATGGCTTGCGGCTGTTTTCATAAAGCGGACATTTATATTCAAGAGACATACGATTTTGAAAAATAAAACTTCCCTGAAAGTCTTGGAGCTGGCGCGAAGTCCAAGCAAAGCCGAATGGCGGGGCGCGGCGTATCTGGCGGCGCGGAGAGATTGAAAGCGGAAAAACGGAGCTTCCCCGCCCCGCAAAGCAGCTCTGCGCGGACGGATGGGACTTTTGCAAAGCGGCTCTGCGCCCAAGAATTTCAAGGAAGGGACTGCCACTCTTGACGGCGCATTCCGGGGACGGTATACTAAAGTAACATACTGTAAGAAGGGGCCTTTCGGTGAGGATGCGTACAGGCCCTCCCGGAGAGGAACGTCAGGAGGCATTTTGTGAAACAGGTATTGTATATTGACTGCTGCATCCGGGGAGAAGCGTCCCGCACGAGGAGGCTGGCGGAGTCGTTTTTTGCTGCGCTGCCGGATGGTTGGCAGGTGACTGCTGTGAACCTTATGGAAGAGGATTTTCGGCCTTTAGCCGGCGAATTTTTTGAACGGCGGGAAGCGTTGCTGAAAGCCGGAAAAACGGACGATTCCCGGTTTGACAGGGCGCGGGAGCTGGCGGCGGCGGACCTGATCGTCATTGCCGCGCCGTTTTGGGACATGAGCTTTCCCGCACTGCTGAAGGTCTATATTGAAAACGTGTCGGTGGAGGGCATCACCTTCCGCAGCACAGCGGAGGGCCTGAAGGGCCTGTGCGCGGCAGAGCGGTGCGTGTTTCTCACCACCCGGGGCGGGGCTTATTCCGCCGGGGACCCGCTGGAGCAGGCCGTGCCCTACTTGCGGGCCATTCAGATGTTTTTCGGAATGGGCGATCTGACCTGCGTGGCGGCGGACGGGCTGGACTTGGACGGCGCGGACCCGGAGGCCCTGCTGGCGGATGCCTGTGCCGAGGTGGCGGCCCTTGCGCGGACTCTCCGGCCTTCCGAAACCCGCTGAGTTGCTTCCCGGCAATGGAGGGCTGCAAAAGCTATCAATAGGCTAAAGCGCCTGCCCCGGCATTGCCGGGGCAGG
>DKLF01000169.1 GCA_002455655.1 Oscillibacter sp. UBA6647
CTGAGGCTAAGGCGACCGTCGAGGGCGCTCCCGCCACTCTGAAGGAAGGCTTGTCCAAGGACGACGCCGAGGCCATGAAGGCCAAGCTGGAGGAAGCCGGCGCGAAGGTCGAGCTGAAGTAAGTTTTTTCCATATGCAACCGAAAGCAGCCGTACAGAATGATCTGTACGGCTGCTTTTTTAAGGTTTGGGTGAAATAGCAGACGAAAATTTCCGGAAAATTCCCTTACAGCAGGGAAAAATCAGGACTTTCCATCAGCGGCTGCATCTGGCACAGGCAAAACGGATGCCCGGCGGGGTCCAGCATTACCCGCCAGTGATCGGAAAACTGCGCCGCGGCAACAGTTGCTCCACAGAGGACTGCGTGTGCCACGGCCTCATCCAAATTGTTGACCGCAAAATCAAGATGGGCCATTTGCTGCTGCGCTTCCGGCGTTTCCGGCCAAACGGGCGGCGTATAAAGAGCATTCCTCTGAAAGGTAATGCCCGGGTATGCGCCCTGCTGCGCGCCGGGAGCGCCAAGGCAGGCATATTCCTCATCGTAAAAGGGAATGGTCCATCCCAGCAGCTCCGCGTAGAATTTTGCCAAGTCATAGGGGTTTGTGCAATCAATGGTGAATGTATACAGCTTGATTTTAAGTCCAGAATCCACGGCGTTCTGCCTCCTAATAGTATCTGATGTGTGGTTTTATCTTGAAGGACAGCACAGAAGCGAAAGCGATTGTGCGTTCAGCGGTAGGTTTCGATCAGTTCCTTAAACAGGGGGAGGCTGCGCTGAATGGTGTCGTAAGACACGCAGGTGCACAGGCGGAAATACTCCGGGCAGCCAAAGTCGTCGCCGGGAACAACCAGAACGTTTTTCTCCTTGGCCCGGTCAGAAAACGCCTTGGAGCTGCCGCCGGGGGCCTTGACAAACATATAGAACGCACCGTTGGCCTTGGGACAATCGTAGTCGAAGGAAGTAAGCGCGTCGTAGAGGGCGCAGCGGTTTTTGTCGTAGGCCGCAAGGTCCGGCCGCTCCGCAGCGCAGCGGGCCACAACGCGCTGCTGCAAAGAGGGGGGGCAGACATGGCCCAGAACCCGGGCAGCTCCCGCCACGGCAGCGAACAGCAATTCGCTGTCTGCCGCGCTGTCGGGCACGCAGACATAGCCGATGCGCTCTCCGGGGAGGGACAGGGATTTGGAATAGGAGTAGCACACCACGGTATTGGGGTAGAGATTGGGGACCCAGCTTACCTCCGCTCCGTCGTACACCAGCTCCCGGTAAGGCTCGTCGGCAATGAGATAGATGGGATGGCCCACCTGACGGCTCTTTTCTGTCAGCAGGGCCGCCAGCTTTTCAAGGGTTTCCTTGGTATAGACGATGCCGGAGGGGTTGTTGGGGGAGTTGATGAGAACTGCCTGCGTATGCTCGTTAATGAGGTCAGCCATGTCATCCAGTCGAATCTGGAAATGCTCCGTGTCGGGCGGCGTTACCACAAATTTTGCGCCGTTGCTCTCCACATAGGGGCGGTATTCTGCAAAGAAGGGGGCCACGCCCACGATTTCCGCACCTTCCACCGCCAGCGCCCGCACCACGGCGATGAGCGCCGGGGCCGCGCCGCAGGTGAAGAACAGGTTTTCCGGACGGAGACAGGCATTAAACCGGGCGTTTAAATCATCGGTCACGGCCTTACGCACGCCGGGATAACCTGCGGCGGAGGTGTAGCCGTGAACATCCAGACTGTCCTCGGTGCGCACGATGTCCAAAAAGGCTTCGTTCACTGCCGCTGGGGAGGGAATGGAGGGGTTGCCGATGGAAAAGTCAAAGACATTTTCCCGGCCCACAACGGCGGCCTGCTTCATGCCGTATTCAAACAGCTCCCGGATGCAGGAGCGGGATTGGCCCAGAGCCAGCATTTTCTGAGAAATCATACAGTAAAGTCCTTCCCGCCGCCGCGCGTGGGGCGGCCCGCCTGAGCGTGCGGTGAAATCTATATGTTACTCATCATAGCACGTTTCAGAGCAGAAGGAAATGAGTTTTTCGGCCCATATACAGAATATCCGGAGGGGAAGCTTAGCTTCCCCTCCGGATATTGTTATTAGGATGGGGCATGAGTGCTCAGAAGTCATCCTCCTCGCCCAGAACAAAGCTGTCCACCAGTGTTTTCAAAGTCTGCGCCTGCGCGGAAAGCTCTTCGCTGGCGGCGGCGCTTTGCTCGGCGGTGGCGGAGTTGTTCTGCACCACAGAGGCAATTTGGTCGATGCCTGTGGTAATCTGCCGGGCGAAGTGAGCCTGCTCGTCGGAAGCCTGCGCAATGTTGGAGATCTTCTTGTTGATGGACTCGGTATGCTGGACCACCGCGCCCATGGAATCGGCGGCGGTATTGGCAATGTGCGTGCCTGCCTGAATGGAGGTCAGGGCGTTTTCAATGAGGGCGGTGGTGCTTCTGGCGGCCTCCGCGGATTTTCCGGCGAGATTGCGCACCTCGTCCGCCACCACGGCAAAGCCCTTGCCCGCCGTGCCCGCCCGGGCGGCTTCCACCGCCGCGTTCAGAGCCAGAATATTGGTTTGGAAAGCAATGTCGTCGATGGTTTTGATAATTTTCCCAATTTCACCGGAGGTGGCTTCGATTTCCTGCATGGCAGCGGTCATTTCCGCCATCCGGGCGTTGCTCTCGGAGATGCAGGCTTCGGTTTCCGCAGAGATGGAGCTGGCCTCTGCGGCATCCTGTGCGTTCTGACGGACTTTGGCGGACAGCTCCTCAATGGCGGCAGCCAATTCCTCAGTGGAACTGGCCTGTTCTGTGGAGCCCTGAGAGAGCGCCTGCGCGCCGTTAGCCACCTGCTCGGAGCCGCTGGACACTTCGTCGGAGGCCTGCCGGATATGCAACATGGTGCGGGTCATTGTCACCTGAATAGACATAAGCGCATCTTTGATTTTAGAAAACTCCCCTGTGTAGTCGCAGACCAAGGTGAAGCGCATATTGCCGGAGGAGAGCTGTTTCAGAACATCGGTAATCTCATTGATATAATTCATGTAAGATTTCAGGCGGTCCACCGTGGCGCGCATGGAAAGAGCCAGCTCGCCAATCTCATCCCGGCTGGAAACCGAGAGTTCCACATTCAAGTCCCCATCGGCAATCTGAACCGCAGCGCGGTGAAGCTCGCGCAGCGGGCGCACCAGCCTGCGGCTGAACAGCAGAGAAACGGCGGTGATGACGGCGACAAGCACAAGCGCCAGAAGAATATTGGACTGAATCATCCGCGTGGTGTCGGCATAGGCGGCGGACCGATTTTGAATGGTAACCACGGCCCAGCCGTCCGATCCGCCGGGGAGAGAAATGGGCGCGTAGGCGTAAATCGCATTTTCGTCGGATTGCTCCTGAATGCCGCTTTCACCGCTCAGCGCAGCGGCGGTCAGAGCCTTCAGCGCGGGGGAAAGCGCAAAATTTTCCTGAGACTCCTGATCGCCTGTGACCACCGTCTTGATGCCGGTGAGATAGTTGTACATTTCGGCCACCTGCTCCGCGTCCGGATGGGCCACCACGACGCCCTCTCCGTCCACGATAACGGAATAGGCGTCCTCCGTGTTATAGTCGTCCACAATCTCCTGAAGCTTTTCAAGGCTCAAATCGCAGCCCAGAACTCCCGACATCTGCCTGTCCGGGCCGGGGGCGTAGACGGGGTAAATGATGGAAGAGACGGCGCTTTTTGTATTGATGTCCAGATAGGACTTGGTGATGAAGGGCTGAGAGTCGGACATGATCTGCTTGAACCACCAGCGGTCCGCACGGTTGCCAAGATTTCCGGAGCTTCGCGCGGTCTGCTCTCCATCCATCCCCTGCTGATAAAACAGAATAAAATAGGGGTTGTTTTCAAGGGTTTTGACCAGCGCGCCGCGCTGTGCCTCCGGGTCCGGATAGCGAAGATCCCCGCTGAATGCAAGGCTTTCCGCCACGGCGTAGGCCTTGTTCATATACTCCGAAACCTGCGCCGCAACGCCGCCGGTTTTGCTCTCAAGAAGCCGGGAGGAAGAGGCGCGCCCGGACGAGGTGGTGATAAAGCCGCCGATGAGGTTGGAAAGCAGCAGGGAGCCGACGCAGGATAAGACCGCCAAAAGGACAATCCGGCTTTGAATGCCGGACCGGCGGCCCCGCTTTTCTCGGTTTTTTTGGGGCCTTGCAAAAGCGTTCTCTTTCAAAACAATACCCTCCCAAGTTAGTTTCTACCCGGATTGAGGAGTCCTCAAAAGCAGAGGGACAGCCCACACTGCTGTCCCCCTTAAAAAGTATGAGTTCCGGCATTGGCGGATGGAACCGCAACAAAAACCCGGGTGACTTTTTTGAATTATATCATGCAATAGCCAAGTTTTGCAAGTATAAATTAAATAAAATGTTGCATTTTGTCAAAAACAATATTACTGAAACGAACAGAAGGAAGGCGTGGGTGAAGGTTCGGCTGCAAAAATCTGCTCAGGACTCCGTTTGAGGAAGAGGTGCCGAGTCGACTGCAAATTCTTCTTTGGCCTGCTGGAGAATTTTCCGCTCTGCCTTTGTGGCAAGCTGTGTCTCGTCAAAGGCGGCAAAGAGGTCCGGCCGGCGGGCCATGGTGCGCTTATAGCTCTCCTTCTTCCGCCAGGCGGCAACCTTGGCGTGGTCGCCGGA
The DNA here is from genome assembly GCA_002455655.1 of Oscillibacter sp. UBA6647. Classification (GTDB taxonomy): domain Bacteria; phylum Bacillota; class Clostridia; order Oscillospirales; family Oscillospiraceae; genus Oscillibacter. The sequence goes on from DKLF01000169.1 coordinate 4,646, forward strand.
AACCAGAATGGGAGGAACCTCCCGTTCGTGCCACACGGCGGGACGGGAATATTGCGGGTGCTCCAGCAGGCCGTCCCAGTGAGACTCTTCCGTGAAGCACTCCTCATCCGGCAAAACGCCGGGAACCATACGGCACACCGCGTCGCACACCGCCATGGCGGGAATCTCCCCGCCGGTGAGGACAAAGTCGCCCATGGATAGTTCCTCGTCCACGCACTCGTCCAAAAATCGCTGGTCCACGCCCTCGTAATGTCCGCAGACCAGAATCAAATGGTCGTACCGCTCCTTCAATTCCCGGGCCACCGTCTGGGTGAACACCCGCCCGCAGGGGGAGAGGTAGATGGTACGCCCGGGGCCGAAGGTTTCCGTCACGTAGGCCCAGCAGCGGTAGAGCGGGTCGGCCTGCATCACCGCGCCCCGGCCCCCGCCATAGGGGTAATCGTCCACCTGCATCTGTTTATTGGTGGTATATTCACGAATCTGGTGGGACTTTATGGCAATAAACCCACGTTCCTGCGCCCGGCCCAGAATGCTGACGTTCAGCATAGCGTCCACTGCCTCTGGAAACAGGGTCAGAATATCAATTCGCATCGGTTTCCATTCCTTTCAGAATGTGGACCAGCATTTCGTTCGCGTCTAAATCCACGGACTTGATGAAAACCTCCGGCACGGCGGGGATGAGGTAGGTATGCTCTCCCGTCACCGTGTAGACCTTGCTGGCGGGATAGTCCTCAATCAAGGTCAGCTTGCCGAGAAGCTCGCCGGTGTCGGCGTTTTTCACGTCCATGCCAAGAAGCTCGTCGTCAAAAGGCTCGCCGTCCTCTGCATCCTCCCGACGGATGAAGACGGGCTGCTCCTTATAAGAAAGAGCGGCGTTCATGTCGTCCACGCCGGGGAACTTTAAGAGGACAAAGCTTTTGTGGACGTGGTTTGCGGTGGGAACGATGGGAGTCTTGTCCTTGCCCAAATAAAAGGTCTTAAAGTCGGTGAGATAGGCGGGGTCGAAGCCCTGCGGCAGCAGCCGCACCTCGCCGCGGATACC
>DKLF01000145.1 GCA_002455655.1 Oscillibacter sp. UBA6647
AGCAGGCGAGTCGCCTGAAACAGTGGGGGGCTTGATTGAATCAGCCCTTTTTCGGGGACGGCGGCTGTGAAAGAATAAAAAACCGCCCCGCCGAAATTCGGCGGGGCGGGGAAGACGGCGGATCAGCCGTCCAGCTTGGCGTTGCACTTTGCGAGGAACCGGGCGTTGTCGATGACGGCGCGGGTGTGGGTCCCGTGGCCGATAGGGCCTTTTTCGTCCCAGGCCGTAACCTTGAAGTCCACCATTTTGCCGTTTTCAGAAATGGCAGTGACTTCGGCTTCCGCCCAGACCTTCATACCCACGGGGGTGGGGGCGTCGTGGCTGATTTCAAGTCGCACGCCGACGCTGCCCTTTCCCTCCTCAAGACCCTGCTGCAAGCAGTTGAGGGCTGCGGTTTCCATCAGGGCCACCATAAACGGCGTGCCAAACACCGGCAGCGCGCCGGACCCGGCGGCGGAGGCGGTCAGCGCGTCCGTGACTGTCTGCTCTCCACGGTAGGTTGTTCCGATTGTTACCATTTTTGCATTCTCCTTTGTTTGTTGAATTGTGTGTGTTCATTATACCGATAAGCTCTTTGCCTTACAAGAGTAAAAAGAAAAAACCGGATGGGACCGGTTTTTAGGGAGAATGCAGGCGGCGGGGAAACCGGAATCCGGTTTCTCCGCCGTTTTTTAATTGTCGGGCTTAAGCCTTCAGCCGCAGCCACTCGGAGTCGTAGAGCTTCAAGGTGGCCTCAGGCAGATTCAAAAATGCCTCGCAGCTTGCCAGTACCTCGTCGGAAGGATAGGCCACTGGGTCAGAGGTAATTTCCGGGTCCAGCGCTGCCTTGACGCTCATCAGGGGAGTGGAGTAGCCGATGGCCTCGCAGTTGGCGACACCCACCTCCGTGGAGCACATGAAGTTAATGAACTTCTCTGCGTTTTCCTGATTGGCGGCGCCCACGGGGATACACATAGCATCGGTAAAGATGTTGGTTCCCTCGGAAGGGAGCACAAAGGCAAGATCCTCGTTATTGGCGTGCATGGAGAGATAGTCTCCCGCGTAATACACGCCCATGGCGGCTTCTCCGCCTTCCAGCTTGTCAAAAATCTCATCCATGACATAGGCCTGAACGATGCCGTTCTTCTTCTGCTGGATGAGAAGGTCCGTGGCTTCGGTAATCTGGGCTGGGTCGGTGGTGTTGTAGGAATAGCCGAGAGTTTTCAGCGCCACGCCGATGGCGTCCCGGGAGTTGTTGATCATCAAGACCTGCCCTGCGTATTTTGTGTCAAACAGGGCCTGATAGCTGGTGATGGCCTCATCCACCATGGATGTGTTGTAGATGATGCCCACAGTACCCCACATATAGGGGACGGAATAGGCGTTCTCCGGGTCATAGGCGGGATTCAGAAAATTGGGGTCCACGTCCGCTGCGTTGGGGATGTTGTCAAAGTTCAGCGGCAGAAGCATCTCCTCGTCAATCAGACGGGAGATCATATAGTCAGAGGGGATGATTACGTCATAGGAGTCTCCCTGCTTCAGGTTGGCGTACAGCGTTTCATTGTCGGGGCAAACGGTGTAGTTCACCTTAATGCCTGTGTCCTCCTGAAATTTTTTAATCACGTCCAGCGTTTCGTCCTGTCCGTCCGAGATATACTCGCCCCAGTTGAGAACGTTCACCTCGCCGTTGGGATACTTGCCGGCAGAGTCGCCGCAGGCGGTGAGCAGGGGGCAGACCAAAAGGGCCGCCAGAGCCAGAGAGAGGATTTTTTTCAATTCTTCATATTCTCCTTTGCAGATTGTAGTATGGGGGCAAACGGCGCGCTGCGCCGGAGCCTTTAGGTTTTGGGGGTCAGGGCGGCGCGCTGCCGCCGCACGGCGGAATTCTGTCGGGACTGACGCAAGTTCACGATCACCAGCAGCACCAGCACCGAGATAAATAAAAGCGTGGAAATGGCGTTGATTTCCGGGCTGATTTTCCGCCTTGCCATAGAGTAAACCTCCATCGCAAGGGTGGAAACCTTGTTGCCTGCGGTAAAATAAGAAATCACGAAATCGTCCACCGACATGGTAAAGGCAATGATTGTCCCGTTGACAATGCCGGGCATCAGGTCGGGGAGAATCACCTTACGGAAGGCGTAAAAACCCCGGGCGCCCAAATCCTGCGCCGCCTCGTAGATGTGGGGGTCCAACTGCCGCAATCGGGGCATGACGGAGAGAATCACATAGGGAATGTCAAAGGTGACGTGGGCGATCAGCATGGTGCCGAAGCCCTTGGTCAGCGTCATGCCAGTAGCCTTGCCAACGGTGGCGTTAAACGCCCCGATGGCCAGCATGAACAGGAGGGACAGAGACACGCCGGTGACAATATCCGCGTTGGTCAGGGGAATGTTGTTAATGGACATCAGGGTGTGGCGGCTGCGCCGCTTCATGGCCGCGAAGCCCATGGCTGCGGCGGTCCCCGCCACCATGGCGATGAGGGCGGCCAACACGCTGACCAGCAGCGTGGTCCGCAGGGCGCTGAGAATGGCCTCGTCCTGAAACAGGCGAACGTACCATTGCAGGGAAAATCCGCCCCACACTGTCCGGCTTTTCGTGGCGTTAAAAGAAAAGAAAATCAGCACGAAAATCGGCGCGTAGAGAAACAAAAAAGTCAGTGCCATCAGTAGGCGGTTGCCAAAATGATTCGTTTTCACAGCAACATCGCCTCCTCCTCGCCCTCTCCAAAGCGGTTCATCACGGCCATGGAGATCAGCACAATGGCCATCATCACAAGGGAGATGGCAGAGCCGAGGTAAGGGTTGTACGACCCGCCCAAAAATTGCGTTTCAATCAGGTCGCCCAGCAAGGTCACCATGCCGCCGCCAAGCAGGCGGGAGATGGCAAAGGTGGCAACAGAGGGGACGAACACCATAGTGACGCCGGAGAGAATCCCGGGAACCGACAAAGGAAAAATCAGCCTGCGGAAAACCACGGCGCTATTGGCGCCCAAGTCCTGCGCCGCCTCAATCAGCCGGGGATCAATTTTCTCAATCACCGTGAAAATGGGCAGAATCATAAAAGGCAGATAGTTATACACCATGCCCAGCACGATGGCCCCGCGGGTGTTGATCATGGGGAAATAGGAGAAATCCGTCCCGAACAGGCCGTTTACCAAAGCAATCAGTCCAATTTTCTGGAAGAATGTGTTCAAAAGCCCGGTGTTTTCCAAAATGGACATCCAGGAGTAGGTTTGAAGCAGAAAGTTCATCCACATGGGCAGCATAATCAGGATTGTGGCGATGCGCCGAAGGCCCGGACCCTCCCGGGCCAGAAACCAGGCCACGGGATAGCCGATCAGGATGCAGATCAGCGTGGCGATGGCCGCCAGCAAGAAGGACCGGCCGAACACGGCGGCATAAGTCCCCATGGTACGAAAATTTTCCAGTGTAAAGCTTGTGCCATTGTGAAAGGCGTAAATCACCACCAAGATCAGAGGCGCCACCACGAAAATTGCCATCCATGCCACATACGGCATGGCCAGACCTTTATTCCTCATGGCCGCCGCCCTCCGGGGAATCCTCCTCCTCGTCCAGCGCCTCCGCGTCGGACAGCTCGTCGTATTCCTCGCTGTAAGAGCTGTAATCTCCGAATTTCCCGGAGTATTCGCTCTTTTTCATAATGTGAAACCCTTCCGGGTCAATTTTTACACCGATTTTTGCGCCCAAAGGGGAGTGGTCCGTGGTTTGAATCAGCCACTTAAAGCCGCGAAAGTCCACGATGATATCATACTGCATCCCCTTGAAGGTCACGTTGGTGACGGTCCCCACAATCTGGCCCTGCTCCACGGGAACAATGTCGATATCCTCCGGCCGGACCACCACATCCACCGGCTCGTTGGGCGCAAAGCCCCCGTCCACGCAGGGGAAGGTCTTGCCGTACAGCTTTACCAGATTATCTTCAAGCATCACGCCGTCGATGATGTTGGACTCGCCAATGAAGTCCGCCACAAAGGCGTTTTTCGGCTCGTTATAGATATCCTCCGGCGGGCCGATCTGCTGGATGGAGCCTTTGTCCATCACCACGATGGTGTCAGACATGGTGAGGGCCTCCTCCTGATCGTGGGTAACATATATAAAGGTAATGCCCACCTGCTGCTGAATCTTTTTCAGTTCCATCTGCATATCCTTGCGCAGCTTCAGATCCAGCGCGCCCAGAGGCTCGTCCAAAAGCAGCACCTTGGGCCGGTTTACCAGCGCCCGGGCGATGGCAACCCGCTGCTGCTGGCCGCCGGAAAGGGCGTCCGGCTTGCGGTGCTCAAAGCCAAGAAGGCTGACGGTTTCCAACATTTCCAAAACCTGCCGCTTGATTTCCGTCTCCGAGAGCTTCACTGTCCGCTTTCCGGAAGGGTCGGCGGGGTCGGGAACGCGCTTCATCCGCAACCCGAAGGCCACGTTTTCAAATACGTTCATGTTGGGAAACAGGGCGTATTTCTGAAACACCGTGTTGATCTGCCGCTGAAAGGGCGGAACGTCATTAATCCTCACACCGTCGAACAGGACATCTCCCGACGTTGGCGTCGTGAAACCCCCGATGATACGCAGCGTCGTGGTTTTGCCACAGCCGCTGGGTCCAAGCAGTGTGAGGAATTCTTTGTCATTGATGTAGAGATTTAAGTGATCGAGAACAAGCTCGTCGTCAAACGCCATGCAGAGGTCCCGCAGGCGAATCAACTCTTTGGACATTTATCCTCCCCCGTTTCTACAATTAATAAAAACGCCTCTTCTCTCTGTTGAGGGGGAACCTTTCTCGTTGAAATTCGGCAATTACAAACTATATCGAAAAGGCGCTGAAAAGTCAAGGAAAATAGCGATTTTTGAACGGAATATTTTCTACCCGCAAAACCTTCCCCCGCAGATACTGAAGAAGTCCCGCGTCCGATTGAAAATCGAACGCCAGTTGATAGGACCAAAGGCACTGCTTTTGCTCCCCGTAGCGCCGATTTGTCTCGCCCCGGCCATATTTGCCGTCTCCCAGCAGGGGACAGCCGATTTCCGCCATCGAAACACGGATTTGATGGGTCCTGCCTGTCAAAAGCTCACACTCCACCAGAGACAACTCGCCCTTCGTCTGCAAGGTTTTATAATAGGTAACGGCGCTGCGTCCGCCGGGGATGGGCCGACGGTAAAAGGAAACCTCTTTTTTTCGCTCATCCTTTAAAAGAAAACCCTCGATTTTTCCGGCAGAGGGCCGGGGTTTTCCCACCGCAACGCACAGATAGGTCTTTCGCAGCTCGTGGGTGCGGATTTTGTCGTTGATAATCCGCAGCGTCTCCGCGTTTTTCGCGGCGATGACGATGCCGCCGGTGTTGCGGTCGATGCGGTTGCAAAGGGCCGGGGCGAAGGAATTTTCCGCCGCCGGGTCCCACTCGTGCTGCTGATAAAGGTACGCCTGAATGTGGTGGACCAGCGTGTTCACCTTTTCTGTTTCGTCGGCGTGGACCACAAGGCCCGGGCGCTTATTTACCAGCAGAAGGTTTTCATCTTCATATATAATGTCAAGCTGGGGACGGAAGGCGGAGAGAAATTTGTCTTCCTCTGCGTCCGGCTCCTGAAAAAATTCGTCGTTGACGTACATCTGCACGATATCGCCCAATTCCAGCCGGACCTCCCGCTTTGCGCCCTTGCTGTTGACCTTCACCCGCTTGAGACGGATATATTTCTGCACCAAAGCGGGAGGCAGAGTGGGCGCGGCCTTGGCCGTGAATCGATCCAGCCGCTGTCCGGCGTCGTTTTTGTTGATGGTAAATTCCCGCATAGGACCCTCCAAATATCGGTATAGGCACATTGTAGCCGATTTTAGGAAAAAAGCAAGGAAATCCGAAAAAGTATTTGACAAGTCTTTCAATATCCATTATAATACTGCTCGTGTCATTGCGAGGTGTGCTATGCGTTTGGATGTAAAACCGATTTTGAATTTGCCCGGAAAATCCTTGGATTTTCAGTTTTCCATGGATTTGTCCGACGCGGAACTGAACGGTCAGTATCCCGTGAGGGAGCCGGTTGAGGTGGAAGGGTCTGTGCGCAACAGCGCAGGTGCGCTGGAGCTTTCCATGACTGCATTTGCCACGTTGGACGCCGTCTGTGACCGCTGCACGAAGCCTATCCGGGTTCCCAAGGAAGTGGAGTTCTCCTGCCTGCTGGCAGAGGAGCTGGAAAACGGGGAAAACGACGAGATCGTTTTGCTGGAAAATGGCGAGGTGGATGTGGGCGAGCTGGCCCGCACCGCGTTCATTCTTGAGATGGACGCCAAATTTTTGTGTTCTGAAGATTGCAAAGGACTTTGCTCCCGTTGCGGCGCCGACCTGAACCTCGGTCCCTGCGGCTGCAAGAAGGACGCGGACCCGCGTTTTGCGGCCCTTGCAAAGCTTTTGGAGAGCAACCAATAAATACGTAACAAGAGCGGAGAGGCCAAGCCCTACCGCTGATCTGAAGGAGGTGTCATCATGGCAGTACCCAAGACAAAAGTATCCAAGGCAAGACGGGATAAGCGCCGCAGCTCCACGTGGAAGCTGGCGACCCCCGGCCTCGTTGCCTGTTCCAAATGCGGTGCTCTGCACCTGCCTCACAGAATGTGCAAGGAGTGCGGCACTTACAACGGCCGGACCATCAAGGTCGTCAAGTCCGCGGCCGTGAACGCTGCGAAATAAGGTTTGCATCATAAATGGGGAGGAAAGAGTGCGCTCTTTCCTCCTTGTTTTGTGTCCGGCGAGGGGTTGACCGCGCCGGCGAATTTGCCGCGCGCTGTTGGCGGAAATCAAAACGCTGTACTTTTTTGATATGTATGGTATGATTAGCTTGAAAATGAGAATTTTACCATAGTATCTTTGCGGACGCCAGCGTTTCCGTTTTGTGCGCCGGACTGGCTGTTATGCCGTCTGATTGATCGAAAACGGAAATGAAAACATTGCTTGTTTTGCCCGGCTTTTGGGCATGAATATATAGAAACGGGAGGTAACCCATGAAACCCATTGTTGCCATTGTGGGCCGGCCCAATGTGGGCAAGTCCATGCTGTTCAATAAGCTCATCGGCCGTCGGATCTCCATTGTGGAGGACACGCCGGGGGTCACCCGGGACCGGGTGTACGGTGAGACAGACTGGAACGGTCGCACCTTTACACTGATTGACACCGGCGGAATTGAGCCCCGGACGGACGACCAGATTCTCACCTTTATGCGCCAGCAAGCGCAGCTTGCCATTGATCACGCCACGGTCATCGTCTTCTTAACGGATGTAAAGACCGGACTCACCGCCTCGGACCACGAGGTGGCGAATATGCTGCTTAAAAGCGGCAAGCCCATTGTTCTGGCGGTGAACAAGATGGACTCCACCGGCGTCATGAACCCGGACTTTTATGAATTTTACAATCTGGGAATGGGGGACCCCGTCGCCGTCTCCGCCGTCCACGGCCACGGCACTGGCGACCTGTTGGACGCCTGCGTCGCCTATTTCCCGCCCGAGGAGGAAGAGGAGGAGGGGGCCGACGCCATCAAGGTGGCGCTGATTGGCAAGCCCAACGTGGGCAAGTCCTCGCTTTTAAACCGGATTCTGGGGGAGGAGCGGAGTATCGTCAGCGACGTGGCGGGCACCACCCGGGACGCCATCGACTCTCTCTTTGAAAACGAGCAGGGGAAGTTCTTGTTTATCGATACCGCGGGCATGCGGAGAAGGTCCAAGGTGGAGGAGGACATCGAGCGGTACAGCGTTTTGCGGGCCACCATGGCCATTGAGCGCAGCGACGTGTGCCTTATCCTCATTGACGGACGGGAAGGCGTGACCGAGCAGGACACCAAGGTAGCGGGTCTTGCCCACGAGGCGGGAAAAGCCGCTGTCATCGTGGTGAATAAGTGGGATCTTGTGGACAAGGACGACAAGACCATGGACCGTCTCACCGCTGACATCCGGCGAGATTTGGGCTATATGACCTACGCCCCGATCCTGTTCATCTCCGCCCTGACGGGGCAGCGGGTGAACAAGCTCTTCGAGATGATTGTGGCTGTGAGCAATCAGGCATCTTTGCGCATCACCACGGGGATGCTGAATAACGTTCTGTCCGACGCGCAGACCCGGGTTCAGCCCCCTTCCGACAAGGGCCGCCGCCTGAAAATCTACTATATGACGCAGGTGGGCATCCGCCCGCCCCATTTTGTGGTGTTCTGCAACGATGCAAGCCTGTTCCATTTTTCCTATCAGCGGTATCTGGAAAACCAAATCCGCGCCGTATTCGGACTGACGGGGACGCCCATCATCCTCTCCATCCGGCAAAAGGGCGACAGGGAGGAATGACGCGATGGCAAGCTATGTGTTGGCTGCGGTAATCGCTTATTTTCTGGGCTGCTTTAACGGGGCGGTGATTGTCTCCAAGTATATTCTGAAAGACGATATCCGCACCCATGGCAGCGGCAACGCGGGCCTGACAAATTTCTACCGCACCTTTGGGGGGGCGCTGACCTTTGTCGTCATTGTGACGGACGTGCTCAAGGCGGTGCTTGCCGTGCTGATTGGCAGTTGGCTCTTTGTGCACTTTCAGGCACAGACGGCGCTGTTCGGCAAGTATTATGCTGGCCTGTTCTGCCTGATCGGGCATATGTTTCCCTGTATGTTCCACTTTAAGGGTGGAAAGGGCATCCTTTCCGGCGGCACGGTGGCCATTATGATTGACTGGAGGCTGGCGCTGATCGCCTGGGGCGCATTTCTGCTGATAACAGCGCTGACGCGGTATGTCTCTCTCGGCTCTGTTTGTGCTGCCGCCGCCTTCCCCACGGTCACGGTTTTTTTGTATCAGGATTTAGTGCTGACAATTCTGAGTGCGGCCATCGGTGGGCTGATTCTCTATATGCATCGGGCGAATATCCGGCGGCTGCTTCGTGGCGAGGAGAGTAAGTTCAGCTTCCATCGAAAGCAATAACCGACGTTTTAAGGGGGCTTTGCCCCGGAAAATTTCCACAGAAAGCGGGATTTGGATATGAAGGCAGTGGTTTTAGGCAGCGGCGGGTGGGGCACGGCTCTGGCCATGGTGCTGTGCGATAATGGGCACGACGTAACCCTCTGGTCCCACAGTCCGGGAAAAGCAGAACTGATGGAAAAGAATCGGAAAAATCCGGTGCTGCCTGACGTGGAGCTTCCTGCCGCGCTGAAATTCAGCGGAGAGATTCGCTGCGTGGAGGACGCGGATATTGTGGTATCCGCCTCGCCGTCCTATGCCGTGCGGAGCAATGTCCGCCCCGCTGCGCCGTTTTTAAAAGAGGGCACGGTGCTGGTCAGCGTGTCCAAGGGCATCGAGCGGGACACCAACCTGCGCATGAGCCAGCTTGTGCGGGAGGAAACGGGGGACCGCTTCCCCGTGACGGCCCTGTCCGGCCCCTCCCACGCGGAGGAGGTGAGCCTTCGTCTGCCCACCGGCTGCGTGGCGGCAGGGGAGAACGGCGAGGCTGTGAAGCTGGTGCAGGATGCGTTTATGAACCAAAATTTCCGGGTCTATACCAGCCCCGACATTGTGGGTGTGGAGCTGGGCGGCGCGCTGAAAAACGTGGTGGCCCTGAGCTGCGGAATCTGCGACGGAATGGGCTATCAGGATAACACCAAAGCCCTTTTGATGACCCGGGCCATGGCGGAAATCGCCCGCCTGGGCGAGACGCTGGGCGGACACCGCCAGACCTTTGCGGGCCTTGCGGGAATGGGGGATTTGATTGTCACCTGCACCTCCATGCACTCCCGAAACCGCCGCGCAGGCATCCTTATCGGACAGGGAAAGACCGCGCAGGAGGCCATGGAAGAGGTGGGCGCGGTGGTGGAGGGCTATTACGCCGCGGAAAGCGTCCATCAACTAAGCCTGAAGGCAGGGGTGGAAATGCCCATCTGCGCCTGCGCCTATCAGGTGCTTTACCGGGACAGGGCAGTCCGTGACGTAGTGGCGGAGCTGATGGGGCGCTCTAAAAAAGACGAACTGGGCTACGACTGGATGTAACGTCCGGTAAAAATGTGACCACGGGCAATTTTGCCCGTGGTCACAAAATCCTGAAGAAATAAAAATAACTCCCGAACCACTTGGCTCGGGAGCTAATTCTCATATCAGACCGCTCTGGTAACTTTTCCGGAACGTAGACACCGGGTACAAACATATACATGGCGCGGCGTACCGTTCACAACTGCTTTGACACGCTTTACGTTGGGCTTCCAGGGACGATTGGAACGTCTATGGGAGTGAGACACCTGAATCCCGAAGGTGACACCCTTATCGCAAAATTCGCACTTAGCCATCCGTTGCACCTCCTTGCTGTTGGGAAATCAAACCTGCTTTTCACAGGCACAAACGATATTTTAACAGATGAAAACATAAAAAGCAAGGGGAAATCTTAAAAAATATTCAAAAATATTAAAGAGGGGCGGGCGGGGTGAAACAGTTGCGAAAAATAAGAGCATACGTTATAATAATAACCAAAAAGCGGTTATGATAAAAATACCAATTCATGCCGCAGCGGCGCTGTGCGTCTGCGAACTGAAAACACCGCAGGGCGACAGAAAAGGCCGCCCCGGAAGGAGACTGGCGCTTATGACGGCGAACGGACTGAAAATGACAGAGTTTGCGGCTGCCTTTGATTTGCAGCTACTCAATCGGGGGAGCGATTATGAAGAGGCGGTTCTTACCATTACGGACGTAAACCGGCCGGGGCTTCAGTTTTTGGGATTTTATGATTATTTTGATCCCCGCCGCCTTCAGGTGATCGGTAAGGCGGAGGTCATGTATTTAAAGGGGCTGAACGCACAGGAGCGGAAAAAGGCTTTTGACGACCTGTTTCTCTATGATATCCCGGCGCTGGTGGTTTCCCGGAATCTGGACTGCTTTCCCGAGTGTCTTGAAAGCGCCAGAGAATATGAGCGGACGCTGCTGCGTACTTCGGAAACCACTGTGGAGTTCACCTCCCACGCCATTGAGTTTCTCAATCGCCGGCTGGCCCCCTGCATAGGGCGGCATGGCGTTTTGATGGATGTGTACGGCGAGGGGATTCTGCTTACCGGAGATTCCGGAATCGGAAAGAGCGAGACGGCCATCGAGCTGATTATGCGGGGCCACCGGCTGGTGGCGGACGACTCTGTGGATATCCGCCGCATTTCCAACGAGCTGATCGGCACGGCCCCAGAAATGATCCGCCACTACATTGAGCTGCGGGGCATCGGCGTGATCGACGTGCGGCAGTTGTTTGGAATGCGGGCCATCAAGGAAGAAGCCCAGATTGATTTGGTGGTGGAGCTGGAGCAGTGGGACAGCAGCCGGGTTTACGACCGGCTGGGGCTGGAGGATCACTATTTGGAAATTTTGGATTTGCAGGTGCCCTGCGTCAACATTCCCGTGCGGCCCGGACGGAACCTGGCCAGCATTGTGGAGGTGGCCGCCATGAACAATCGCCACCGCCGCTTTGGCTACAACGCCGCAGAGGAGCTGGTCCGGCGGGTGGACGAACGGGCGGACCGGGGAGCGCAGTGAGATGTACGTCGGTCTGGACGTAGGGGGAACGAATCTGCGGGCCGGTCTTGTGGACGAAGCGGGCCGCCTGCTGGCGGTGCGCAAAATTCCGCTGAGCGAATTTCGTGGAGCGGAGCCTTTTGCAAAAACGCTTGCGTCTCTTGCCGCGCAGGCGGCACGGGATGGGGGCATATCCCCGGAGAGTCTTGCATACGTGGGTATGGGCATTCCCGGCGCGGCAGCGAAGGGAGAAGTGCTTTATACCTGCAATATTCCCATGAAAAACGTTCCTCTTGCCCGGCTGTTCCAAAGATATCTGGATGTTCCCGTCTTTCTGGAGAACGACGCCAACTGCGCCGCCGTGGGCGAATATTTCTGCGGCGCAGGACAGGGGACGAAAAATTTTGCCGTAGTGACCCTTGGAACCGGCATTGGCGGAGGATTTATTCTAAACGGAAAGCTCTACTCTGCCAAAGGAATGGCCGGCGAGGTGGGGCATATGGTGGTGGAGAAGGACGGCGTGCCCTGCGCCTGCGGGCGGCGGGGCTGCTGGGAGGCGTATGCCTCCGCCACGGGCCTGATCCGCATGACAAGGGAAGCCATGGAGCGGGATCGAACCAGTCTTTTATGGGCGGAATCAGGCGGTGGGACAGTTGTCACCGGCAGGACGGCCTTTGCGGCGGCCCTGCGGGGGGATGAGACGGCGAAGGCGCTGTGCGAAACCTATGGTTCGTATCTGGCGGCCGGGGTTGTAAACCTTTTGAACTTATTCCAGCCGGAGGTGCTTGCCATCGGCGGCGGAATTGGAGAGGCGGAGGAGGCGCTGCTGCTTGCTCCTTTGCGGGAAATTGCGGACCGGGAGAGCTATGCCGTCCACTGCGGCGGGAAGGTATCCGTGGTCCGGGCCGTGCTTGGCGGCGACGCGGGAATGATTGGCGCGGCGCTGCTGGGACGGGTAATCTGAATTTTTGAGGGGGAGCCGTATGGATTGGGCGGAGGAGCTGGACAAATGGGCGGCGGACTATCTGCCGGACCTTGCAATGAAAACTGACGAGGCCATGAGCCGCCATACCTCTTTTCACATCGGCGGACCGGCAAGGCGCATGGCCTTTCCCCGCAGCGGGGAGCAGGCGGTGCTGCTGACGAACTTTGCAAAAAGCTGCGGAGCGCGGCCTTTGGTGATGGGAAACGGGACAAATTTGCTGGTGCCTGACGAAGGGCTGGACCGACTGGTGATTGACACCACCGCAGGGTTGAACCGGCTGGAGCTGGGAGCGGGGGAAAACGAACTGATGGCCGAGTCCGGAGCGTCTCTGGCGCGGCTGGCGGACCTTGCGCAAAAGCAGGGCCTTACGGGATTGGAGTTTGCCCACGGCATCCCCGGTACGGTGGGGGGCGCTTTATGCATGAATGCCGGGGCCTACGGTGGGGAGATGAAGCAGGTGGTGGCCGGAGCCGCCTTGCTGGACCCGGAGGAGGGCGTACAATACCTGACGGGTGAAGAACTGGACCTTGGCTATCGCCGCAGTGTGCTGACCGACCACCCGGACTGGGTGGTTTTATACGCCGTCTTCCGCCTGACGCCCGGCGACCCAGTGCAAATCCGGGCGAGGATGGACGACTTGAAAGCAAGGCGAAAAGCCAGTCAGCCTTTAGAGCTTCCCAGCGCGGGCAGTACCTTCAAGCGCCCGGTGGGCGCTTACGCGGGTACCTTGATCGACCAATGCGGATTGAAGGGACTGCGGGTGGGCGGCGCGCAGGTAAGCGAGAAGCACGCGGGCTTTGTCGTGAACCGGGGGAACGCTACCTTTGCCGACGTGACGGAGCTGATTCGTCAGATTCAGCAGCGGGTGGAGGAGCTTTCCGGGATTCGTCTGGAACCGGAGGTTAAAATCGTGCGGTGAGCGCCGCACGGGAGAGAGAAGCGGGTGATTGCATGGAAATTCTAATTATTTCAGGCCTGTCCGGGGCTGGAAAGAGCAAGGCCGCCTCCTTTTTGGAGGATTTGGGCTTTTATATCGTGGACAATATGCCCGCGGCGATGATTCTGAAATTTGCGGAGTTTTGCGCCGGAGGCAACGGACGGTATGACCGGGTGGCGCTGGTGTACGATGTGCGGACCTCGGATTCCTTCACGGAGCTGTTTGACGTGCTGGAAAAGCTGCGGGGCATGGGAGGCATGTGCCGGATGCTGTTCTTGCAGGCTTCGCCGGAGACGGTGATTAAGCGGTATAAGGAGACGCGCCGCCGCCATCCGCTCAGCGGAGGGACGGATACTCTGGAGGAGGCCGTCCGCCGGGAGATCGAGGTGATGCGCCCCGTGAAGGAGCAGGCGGACTACGTGATCGACACCAGCAGCCTGTCCACCGCGCAGCTCCGGGCTGAGCTTTTGCGCCTTTTCAGCGAAAAGGACGAGAAGACGGGTATGACCGTGGCGGTGACCTCTTTCGGCTTTAAATATGGCCTGCCGCTGGAGGCCGATTTGGTGCTGGACGTGCGGTTTTTGCCAAACCCGTTTTATATTGAGGAGCTGAGGGAAAAAACAGGACTGGACAAGGATGTGTCCGGCTATGTGTTCTCATTTCCTCAGGCCGGGAAATTTCTCGACAAGCTCAAGGATTTGCTGGCGCTGACGCTGCCGCTGTACGCCGAGGAGGGGAAAACCAGCCTCACCGTATCGGTGGGCTGCACCGGCGGACGGCACCGCTCCGTGGCCGTGGCCCATGCGCTGACAAGCTATATCCGTCAGTTGGGCTACCCCGTGACGGAGTATCACCGGGACATGCCCAAGGGCTGACAGGCCCC
Organism: Oscillibacter sp. UBA6647; assembly: GCA_002455655.1. GTDB lineage: Bacteria > Bacillota > Clostridia > Oscillospirales > Oscillospiraceae > Oscillibacter. The sequence continues at coordinate 14,288 of DKLF01000145.1, forward strand.
GAGGTGAAAGGAACGCCATGGAAAATCAACACACGCTCTACCGTCCCCCAAGAGCGCGGGGGCCGAGAATTGCCGTCATCGGCGGCGGACACGGCCTTTCCAATATGCTGCGGGGACTGAAGCAATATACGGAAAATCTCACCGCCATCGTCACGGTGGCGGACGACGGCGGCGGCTCAGGGGCGCTGCGCAGCGATTTGCGGATGCCTCCCCCGGGGGATATCCGCAACTGCCTTGAGGCGCTGGCCAACACGGAGCCGCTGATGGCGGAGCTGTTGCACTACCGCTTTTCGGAGGGCGTGCTTGCCGGACAGAGCTTTGGAAACCTGTTTCTGGCGGCGCTGAACGGCATTTCCCCCTCCTTTGACGCGGCGGTGAGCCGCATGAGCGAGGTTTTGGCCATCACGGGACGGGTGCTGCCCGTCACCAATGCCAACGTGCAGCTAGAGGCAGAGTTTGAAAACGGCGTGCGGGTGGTGGGAGAGTCGAAAATCTTCTACTGCAAAAAGGAGCAGGACTGCCGCATCCGCCGGGTCCGCCTTCTGCCGGAGAAGCCCCCGGCGCTACCGGAGGCGGTGGAGGCAATTTTACAGGCGGACATGGTGGTGCTGGGGCCGGGAAGCCTTTATACCAGCATCATTCCAAACCTGCTGGTGGACGGCATTGCGGACGCCGTCCGGAAGGCGGACGGACTGAAGGTCTATGTCTGCAACGTGATGACGCAAGAGGGAGAAACGGAGGGCTACACCGCCGCGGACCACATCGCTGCCCTGTTCAAGCACTCCGCGCCCGGGCTGTTTGATTTGTGCCTCACCAACGCGTCACCCATTCCCCGGAGCGTGGCCCAGCGGTACGAACAGGAGGGGGCGGAGCCTATTTGCCGGGACAAGGAGCGGTGCGCCGCCCTTGGCGTGGAACTTGTCAACCGGCCTGTTGCCACGGTGGAGGACGGCTTTGTGCGTCACGACCCCGCAAGCCTTGCGCGGGAGTTGATTCTGCTCCACGCGGAGCGCAGCGTCCGTATTGCGGGGGATCGGTTTGCCACAGGGGGAGACTTTTACAGAGCGGAACACATGAAAGAGTGAGGAGGTGAGAGGGATGTCCTTTTCCTACGACGCGAAAAATGAACTGTGTCGACTGGAGGTTCAAAAGCATTGCTGTGCTTTGGCGGAGGCATACGGGATCCTGCTCTACTGCAACACCTTTCACTCCGGAGAAATTCGCATTGTCACCGAGAACCTAAACCTTGCCGCAAGGCTGCCCCGGCTGTTTCACCGGGCCTTTCGGCTTCGGTTTGACAGAAAGCCGGAGCCGGACGCACAGGGGAAGCTGGTGTTTCAAATGACCGACCGCAAGAAGCTGGACGGGATTATCGATGCGCTGGGCTTTTCTCCGGAGCAGAACATGGTGCTGCACATCAATTTCGGCCTGCTGGAGGAGGAGTGCTGCCGGGCTTCTTTTCTGCGGGGCGTGTTTTTCGCGGGGGGAAGCGTCACGGACCCGCTGAAGCGGTATCATCTGGAGCTGGCAACCTCTCATTTGCAGGTGAGCCGGGAGCTGGAGGCCCTGCTGCGGGACAACGGCTTTCCCCCAAAGAGCCTGAGCCGAAACGGAAGCTACATCACCTATTTCAAGCAGAGTGACCAGATTGAGGACTTTTTGACGCTAATCGGTGCGCCGGTGGCGGCGATGAACGTGATGAGCGCGAAGATGGAAAAGGACCTGCGCAACAGTGTAAACCGCCGTATCAACTGCGACAACGCAAACCTTGACAAGGCGGTGGACGCGGCGCTGGAGCAGGCGGAGGCTATCCGCCGCCTGATGGATGTGGGACTGCTGGAGCAGCTTCCGGACAAGCTGCGCGATACGGCGATGGCCCGGCTGGAAAAGCCGGAGCTGAGCCTCTCTGAACTCGCGGACAGCTTAGACCCGCCCGTGACGAAATCATGTCTGAACCACCGGCTGCGTAAGCTGACGGGGTTGGCAAGAGAGCTGCGGGGCGAATCGCCCAAATAGAGCGACGGTGTCCGGCCCGGCTTTCGCCGGAGGGTGGGCCATGGTTTCTGATAACAAAGGAGATCGCTATGAATAAACGCATTGTGGATATGACCGGGGATCCCCGGCGGGAACAGTTTGCCTATTTTTTGTCTATGGAAAACCCCTATGCCGGGGTGACCTGCCAAGTGGATATCACCGCCCTCATGGAGAGAATCCGGAGAGACGGCACGCCTTTTTTCCTCTCGCTGACCTATGAGGTGATGGCGGCTGCCAACGCCGTGCCGCAGCTTCGGCGGCGGATTGAAGAGGGACAGGTGGTGGAATATGAAAGCTGCCGCTGTTCCTGTACCGTGGCCAAGCCCGATGGGGCCTATGCCTACTGCACGCTGGATACGGCTCTGCCCTTTGAGGCGTTTCTAGAGACGGGACGCACAGCGCTGGAGGCAGCCAAGTACGGCGGGACGATTGCAGAGGAGAAGGACCACGAGGAGTTCTTTTTCGTCTCCTGCGTGCCCTGGCTCCGCTATACGGACATGGTTATGCCGGTGCCCAGCCCCGCGTACAGCAACGTACGGATTTCCTGGGGGAAATGGACGGAGGAAAACGGGCGGACAAGCCTACCCGTGACGATTCTGGCCCATCATGCGCTGGTGGACGGCATTCATTTGGGAAGGTTTTACGAGGAATTGGAGCGTCGGGCGTCCAAAGCCAGATGAGACAGAGTAAAGGGGAGCTTTTATATGGATCGGTGTGCTGCGGCTTATCAATATCACAAAGCGGGCTATAACTGTGCGCAGGCGGTGGCGCTGGCGTTTGAGGATTTGCTGGAGATTCCGAAGCCGTTGATCGCAGCAGCCGGGGGCGGGTTTGGCGGCGGCGTGGGCGGCAGTCATGCGGAGCTGTGCGGCGCGGTCAGCGGCGGCGTGCTGGTGCTGGGATGGCTCACGCCCCACACGGATGGCGCGGATGCAGAGGGGAAAAAGAGGACCTATGCCACGGTGAAGGAGTTTCGCCGCCGGTTTGAGGAGGTTTTCGGACTGACCCGCTGCGGGGACCTGCTGGCGGCCCATCCCCAACCCGACGAGAAAAACCCCGCAGCTCTGCGTCTGGGTATCACGGCCCACTGCGACAACATGATTGTCACGGCGGTGGAGATTCTTGAAAAAATGTTGGCGGAGCAGTCGGCGGACTGAGCCGAACGCGCCGGGATAAGATGCATTTTCGGCGGGCGGGCGCGACCCTTCTGCCGGAAATGCCGATACGAAAGAACAGGAGCGACCTATGTCCTTTGCCCATTTACATGTTCATACGGAGTTCAGCCTGCTGGACGGGGCCTGCCGCATCAAGGAGCTGCCTGCGGTTCTGAAAGAGATGGGCCAGTCCGCCTGTGCCATCACAGACCACGGGGTGATGTACGGCGCGATTGACTTCTACCGTTCCTGTAAGAATGCGGGCATCAAGCCCATCATCGGCTGCGAGGTCTATGTGGCTCCCAGAGGCCGCACCCGGCTGCAAAAGCAGCACGAGTTCGACGCGGAAAGCCGCCATCTGGTGCTGCTGTGTGAAAACGAGGAAGGGTACCGCAACCTGTCTTACATGGTGTCCATGGCGTGGACCGAGGGGTTTTACATCAAGCCCCGGGTGGATTTGGAGCTGCTGCGGGAGCACCACGGGGGGCTGATCGCCCTGTCCGCCTGCCTTGCCGGAGAAATCCCCCGGCGGATACGCAACGGAGAGTATGAAACCGCAAAGACCGTGGCGCTGGAAATGGCGGAGATTTTCGGGCCGGACCGCTTTTATCTGGAGATTCAGGACCATGGCATCCCCGACCAGCAGACGGTGAACCGGGGGATTTTAAAGCTCCACAAGGAGACCGGCTTGCCCATGGTCTGCACCAACGACGCGCACTATCTCCGCAAGGAGGACGCAGAGGCCCATGATGTGCTGCTTTGCATCCAGACAGGAAAGCTCTTGTCCGACGAGAACCGGATGCGCTATGAGCCGCGCAATTTTTATCTCCGGTCCGAGGAGGAGATGCGCGCCCTGTTCGAGGGGTATGAGGACGCGGTGGACAATACCGGGAGAATCGCGGAGCGATGCAATCTGGAATTTGAATTTGGAAAATATCAGCTCCCCGAATTTCATCTTCCGGAGGGTTATGACGCATATACCTACATGAAGGAGCTGTGCGACACGGGTTTTGCCGCGCGGTACGGCGGGGAGCACCCGGAGTACCGGGAACAGCTCAACTATGAACTGGAAATGATTGAGAAAATGGGCTTTACGGACTATTTTCTCATTGTCTCCGACTTTGTGCGCTATGCCCGGGAGGTGGGAATCCCCGTGGGACCGGGGCGGGGCAGTGCCGCCGGAAGCCTTGTAAGCTATTGCCTTGGGATCACCGATGTGGAGCCGATGCGTTTCGGCCTGTATTTCGAGCGGTTTTTGAACCCGGAGCGGGTCAGTATGCCGGATATCGACATGGACTTCGGCGATGTGCGCCGGGGCGAGGTGGTGGACTACGTGCGCCGGAAGTACGGCAACGACCACGTGGCCCAGATCGTCACCTTCGGCACCATGGCGGCACGGGGCGTGATCCGGGACGTGGGGCGGGTGCTTGGGATGCCCTATGCCGAGGTGGACAACATCGCCAAGCAAGTGCCCTTTACGCAGCACATCACCCTCAAGGACGCGCTGCGGCTTTCAAAGCCTCTCAACGACCTGTACGAGGGCGACGACAACGTGAAAGTTCTCATTGATACGGCGAAAAAGCTGGAGGGGATGCCCCGCAACGCCTCCACCCACGCGGCGGGCGTGGTGATTACGAAGCGGCCCGTATACGAATACGTCCCCCTTGCGAAAAACGACGATGCGGTTGTCTGCCAGTACATCATGACCACGTTGGAAGAACTGGGCCTTCTCAAAATGGACTTTCTGGGCCTGCGGAACCTGACGGTACTGGACGACGCGGTGAAAATGGTGCAGTCGGAGCGGCCGGGATTCCGGTTGGAGGACATTCCGGAGGACGATCCTGAGACCTATGAAATGCTGGGGCAGGGGAAGACTATCGGCGTATTTCAGATGGAGTCTGCCGGGATGACCGGCGTGTGCGTGGGTCTGAAGCCCCACAATATGGAGGATATTTCTTCCATTATTGCCCTGTACCGTCCCGGCCCCATGGACTCTATTCCGAAGTTTATCGCCTGTGCGCAGAATCCCAAGCTGATTTCTTATCTCCACCCGTCCTTGGAGCCGATTCTCTCCATTACCTACGGCTGCATTCTTTATCAGGAGCAGGTGATTGAGATTTTCCGCCGTCTGGCGGGGTATTCTCTGGGGCAGGCGGATATGGTGCGCCGGGCCATCTCCAAGAAAAAAGCTGCCCAGATTGCCCGGGAAAAGGACGCGTTTATCCACGGCGAAAAGGAGCGGAATATTTCCGGCTGCGTGGCAAACGGGATTCCGGAAGCGGCGGCAGAGGCGATTTATCAGGATATCTATGACTTTGCGAACTATGCCTTTAACAAGGCCCATTCCGTGTCCTACGCGGTGGTGGCCTATCAGACGGCGTACTTCAAGCGGCACTTTACCAAGGAGTATATGGCGGCATTGCTTACAAGCGTTTTGGACAACTCCGCCAAAATCGCGGGCTATATCACCGAATGCCGGGACTGGGGCATCAAGCTTCTGCCCCCGGACATCAATTGCTCCTGCGATACCTTCACGGTGGAGGAAGGGGGCATCCGCTTTGGACTGGCTGCCGTGAAAAACATCGGGCGGGGCTTTATTCAGGCTGTTATGCGGGAGCGGGAGGAACGGCCTTTTACCTCGCTCAGCGATTTCTGCGGACGGATGAACGGAAGCGACATGAACAAACGGGCGGTGGAAAATCTCATCCGCTCCGGCGCGTTCGACGGGTTTGGGGCAAGGCGTTCACAATTGCTCAAGGTTCATGAAACGGTGATGGACTCCGTGGCCAGCGCCAGCCGCCAGAATGTGGAGGGACAGATTGATTTCTTCTCCATGGCGGCAGGAAATGATGATAATCCAAAGCCGGTAAAGGAAATGCACCTGCCTGATATTCCGGAGTTTACCCGGCAGGAATTGATGAACATGGAGAAGGAGACGACCGGACTTTACCTCTCCGGCCATCCCATGGACCAGTACCGGGACGAGGTGAAGCGGCTTCGCGCCCCCTCCGTTGCCTCCATTCTGGACGATTTTTCACAGGAGGGCGGTCCCACCAGCTTTGCGGACGGACAGCGGGTGTGCATCGCCGGGGTGGTGACCTCCAGCAAGACGAAGACCACGAAAAACAACTCCCTCATGGCCTATGTCACGGTGGAGGACGACACCGCCGCCATCGAGCTTTTGTGCTTTGCAAGAACGCTGGAATCCTGCGGCCCCTGCTTGCAGGAAAATCAGGCGGTGGTGGTGCGGGGACGGCTCTCCGTCCGGGATGAAAAGGCCCCGCAGCTCATGTGCGATTCCGCGGCCCCTCTGGGCAGCGGCGTGTTGCCGCCGGACCCGGTGCCGGAGCGCCGGGAGGGGAAGGTGACCGAGGGAGGCGTTCTTTACCTGAAATTTTCAGGAAAGGACAGCCCGGAGCTGCATCACATGAAGCTGGTGTTTCAGATGTTCCCCGGCGGCACGCCGGTAAAGCTGGTAATGGCGGATACCCGCAAGGTGTTTGGCACGCAGGTTCTGCTCCACCGGGCGCTGTTGCAGGAGGCGAAGGAGACGCTGGGCGAAGAGAATGTGGTCGTGAAATAAGAAACTGCCCCGTGGTTTTCTTTCGTGCTGAAAGGCACAAAAGAAAACCACGGGGCTTCAATGATATGGGGTGATATGTTCGGCTTTTGATTCAAATTCTTTAATTGAGTGAATTTTCCCATCCGTGTGAAATTCCACAATAGAAACTCCGTCAAAGCCATGAACAATGTTGTTTTGCTGTTCTTTAAAGAACCATTCGACTACGACCAGATTGTTTTCATGCAAGAACTGTTTTATGGCCCATTCCAATACCGTCTGCTTTTGCAGCATTGTGTCAATCCATTGATGTATTTCATGCAGTCCGCAATATTCAGGGCCATAACATTCGCTATAAAATATATCTGGCGCAAATATGGAGTCTAAGGCCGAAAAATCGCGTTGTACCCACATATTAAAGTAGGCTTTTATTGCCGACTCTTTTTCTGCTGTATTCATCTGTATCATCTCCCGTTTTATATCCTTGCTGACAAAATTATAACAGTTCAGCATCACATATTCAACTAAAATGAAAAGAAGAACACAAAAGCGTAATTTTTTTGAGACAGTATTTTTTCAGTGGCTGAGCGCAGAAAGCGGACTTTTGTAGGTGAGAAGGGAAGGAACGGCGACTGTTTTAGATTTCGTCCTCCCGCGTCCGCTTGCCCAGACGGATGGCCCGGATGTCGTAGGGCACGGTCTGATAGACGTTATAATTCAGCCAGTTGGTATACAGCAGATTGGCGCAGGAGCGCCAAGTGACCACCGGGGGCTGGGTAGGGTCGTCGTTGGGAAAATAGTGTTTGGGGAGCCTGATGGGGGAGCCTGTGGATACGTCCCGGTCATATTCGCCTTTCAGGGTGTCCCGGTCGTACTCCGCGTGGCCCATCAGGAAAATCTGACGGCCCCCGTCGGTTTTCACGGCGTAGATTCCCGCCTCCGGCGACGAGGCCAGAATTTTCAGCGCGGGAACCGCCTCGATATCTTCCCGATCCACGGTGGTGTGGCGGGAATGGGGGACCCAGAACACATCGTCAAAGCCCCGGAAGAGGATGAAGCCCTGCTCCTCCACGGTGTGGGGGAACACGCCGAAAAGCTTCTCCGGCAGGGGGCGTTTGGGGATTCCGTAGTGATAGTAAAGTCCCGCCTGCGCGCCCCAGCAGATGTGGAGCGTGGAGTGGACGTGCTCCTTGCTCCACTCCATGATTTCGCACAGCTCCGGCCAGTAGTTCACCTCTTCAAAGGGCTTGTTTTCAACAGGCGCGCCGGTGATAATCAGTCCGTCGAAGTCCCGGTCCCGCACCTCGTCAAAGGTCTTGTAAAAGGACAGCATATGCTCCTGAGGGGTGTTTTTGGGCACATGGCCCGAGGGGGCGATCAGTTCCAGCTCAATCTGAAGCGGAGTATTGCCCAGAACCCGGGCCAACTGCGTCTCCGTTGCCACCTTGTTGGGCATCAGATTCAGCAGAAGAATTTGCAGAGGGCGGATATCCTGCGTCATGGCACGCTTTTCCGTCATGACGAATATATTTTCCCGCGTCAGTGTACTGGTTGCGGGCAATTCATTGGGTATTTTAATAGGCAAGGCCGGTGTCTCCTTTCAAAGCGAGGAGAGCGCTCACGCGTTCACCTGCTCCAACGCCTGAGCGATATCTCCGATCAGGTCTTCTTTACTCTCAAGGCCGCAGCTGATTCGCACAAGCCCGGCGGGAATCCCCGCCTCCTGAAGCTGCGCGTCCGTCATCTGGCGGTGGGTGGAACTGGCGGGGTTCAGGCAGCAGGTGCGGGCGTCCGCCACGTGGGTTTCGATGGCGGCAAGCTTCAGATGCTTCATAAATTCCCCGGCGGCGGCGCGTCCGCCCTTCAGCTCGAAGGAAACCACGCCGCAGGAGCCGTGGGGCAGATATTTTGCTGCCAAGGCATGATACTTGTCATCACTTAGGCCGCAATAGCTGACAGAAGCGACCTTGGGATGCTTCGCCAGATATTCCGCCACTGCCTGACCGTTTTCGCAATGGCGAGCCATGCGGACATGGAGGCTCTCAAGACCCAGATTCAAATAGAACGCGTGCTGGGGGGACTGGATGGAGCCCAAATCCCGCATGAGCTGGGCGGTGCATTTGGTGATAAACGCGCCCTCCTTGCCAAACTTTTCAGCGTAGGTGATGCCGTGGTAGCTGTCATCCGGGGTGCACAGGCCGGGGAACTTCTCGGCGTGGGCCATCCAGTCAAATTTACCGGAGTCCACAATGGTCCCGCCCACGGCCGCGCCATGGCCGTCCATATACTTGGTGGTGGAGTGGGTCACGATGTCCGCGCCCCACTCGAAGGGACGGCAGTTGATGGGGGTGGGGAAGGTGTTGTCCACAATCAAGGGAACGCCGTGGCTGTGGGCCGCCTGCGCAAATTTCTCGATGTCCAGCACCGTCAGGGCCGGGTTCGCAATGGTTTCACCGAACACGCATTTGGTGTTGGGCTGAAAGGCGGCGTTTAGATCCTCTTCCGTGCAGTCAGGGGAGACGAAGGTGCATTCCACGCCCATTTTTGCCATGGTGACAGAGATGAGGTTGAAGGTGCCGCCGTAAATGCTGGAAGAGGAGACAATGTGGTCTCCACAGGAGGCGATGTTGAACAGGGCGTAGAAATTGGCCGCCTGACCGGAGGAGGTGAGCATCGCCGCCGAGCCGCCCTCCAGAGCGGCAATTTTCGCCGCCACGTAATCGTTGGTGGGGTTCTGGAGCCGAGAATAAAAATAGCCGTTGGCTTCCAAGTCGAAAAGCTTGCCCATGTCCTCGGAGGTGGCATATTTAAAGGTGGTGGACTGGATAATGGGAATTTGCCGGGGCTCGCCGTTGCCGGGAGTATAGCCCCCCTGGACGCAGACGGTTTCAATGTTCTGCTTGCTCATACTGTTGAACTCCTTTCTGTGTGATGCCTTGGGGCAAAAGAAAAAGACCCCCGCCTCAAAGCATCCTTTGAGACGAAAGCCATAACTTCCGCGGTACCACTCAAATTGCGCGCTGTAAAACGCGCCTCTCACAGGCTCCAACAAGCCCTCTGCCTTAACGCGGCGACACGGAAAGACCTGTCCCTTTACGGGTTCGCCCTTTCGGCTCGGGAGCCATAGACACTGAAAACGTTTTCCCACCGGCTCGCACCAACCGCCGGCTCTCTGAAAGGTCTGCGTCTTCGTCCTCTCCGTCACTGCCTTTTATATATACACTATATTGGAAATAATTTTAACACGGTTTTTTGAAATGTCAAGGCCCTCTTCCTGCATCCAAGGCCTTCCAAATTGCGGAAAGGCGGGGGTGCGCGGCCCAGTCAGGCTCCGCCCAAGGGGCGAAATCCTTGATTGACGGGGCGGCGCTGTTTGAAGTATAATAACACGATTGAGAACTAAAGGAAAAAACGGAGGAACCACCATGTGGATTGCGGAGAGCTGGCGGGATTATGAATTGCTGGACTGCGGCGGCGGCGAAAAGCTGGAGCGCTGGGACAGGCAGCTCTTGGTGCGCCCGGACCCTCAGGCCATCTGGGAGACGGACCGTGCCTATCCCGGCTGGAAAAAGGCCGACGGGCGGTATCTCCGCTCCCAGACCGGCGGCGGGCATTGGGAAAAAGGAAAGCTGCCGGAGAGCTGGCAGGTGCATTACGGAGAGTTGACCTTTCAGGTGAAGCCCATGAACTTCAAGCACACGGGTTTGTTTCCAGAGCAAGCGGTGAACTGGGACTTTGCAATGGAAAAAATTAAAAATGCGGGGCGGCCCATCCGGGTTTTAAACCTGTTTGCCTATACCGGGGGGGCCACGGTGGCCTGCGCTAAGGCAGGGGCCGAGGTGTGCCATGTGGACGCGGCGAAGGGGATGGTGGCATGGGCGAAGGAAAACGCCCGACTCTCCGGCCTTGCGGACGCGCCCATCCGCTGGATTGTGGACGACTGCGCCAAGTTTGTGGAGCGGGAAATCCGGCGGGGAAAGACCTACGACGCCATTATTATGGACCCTCCCAGCTATGGCCGAGGCCCCGGCGGCGAAGTTTGGAAGCTGGAAGAAAACCTGTACGAATTTGTGAAGCTGTGCGCCGGGGCGCTGTCGGACAAGCCGTTGTTCGTGCTGATTAACTCCTATACCACGGGGCTTGCCCCGTCGGTGCTGGGGTATTTATTGGGCATTCTGGTGAAGGAAAAATACGGCGGAAAGTGCGCATGGGATGAGCTGGGCCTTCCCGTGACCAGAACGGGCCTGTATCTTCCCTGCGGCGCCACGGGGCGCTGGTGCAGCGAATAAGGATTGGAAGTAGTAAAGATGTCTACGATTCTTGAAACGGAGCGGCTTCAATACCTCTACCCGGCTGTGGAGGAGGGGGAGCAGGCAGTGCAGGCCCTTCGGGGTGTGGACCTGAACATTGAAAAAGGCTCCTTTGTGGTGATTCTGGGGCACAACGGCTCCGGGAAATCCACGCTGGCCAAGACATTCAACGCCATTCTTCTGCCCTCTGCGGGCCGGGTGCTGGTGGAGGGAATGGACACTGCCGACGAGGATCGGCTGTTGGACATCCGCCGCCGGGTGGGGATGGTGTTTCAAAACCCGGACAACCAGATCGTGTCCAACGTGGTGGAGGAAGACGTGGCCTTTGCGCCGGAAAATCTGGGCGTTCCCACGGCGGAAATACGCTGCCGGGTGGATGAGGCACTGGGCGCGGTGGGCATGGCGGACTTTGCCCAGCACGCGCCCCATCTTCTTTCCGGCGGGCAGAAGCAGCGCATTGCCATCGCGGGGGTGATTGCCATGGAGCCGGACTGCATCGTTCTGGACGAGGCCACTGCCATGCTGGACCCCACAGGCCGGCGGGAGGTACTCTCCACCGCCCACAGGCTGAACCGGGAGAAGGGCATCACCGTGGTGCTCATCACCCACCACATGAACGAGGCGGAGGACGCGGACCGGGTGGTGGTGATGAACGAGGGAGAGCTTGTCATGGACGGTTCGCCCCGGGAGATTTTTGCCCGGGTGGCGGAGCTGAGAAATCTGGGACTGACCGCGCCGGACACGGTGGACCTGCTGGACCGGCTGCGCCAGGATGGGCTTGACCTGCCGCTGGACGCGATCACCGTGGAGGAATGCGCGGATGCGGTGGCGGCGGCGCTGCGATAAACAGGACAGGAAGGAACGGAGCATTGGAACCGATTTTAAAGGTCATCAATCTGACTCATACCTACGGGATTGGCACGCCCTTTCAGCGCAGCGCGGTGGAAAACATGAGCTTCGACGTGGCGGACGGTGAATTTTTGGGCGTCATCGGGCACACCGGCTCGGGAAAGTCCACCCTCATTCAGCACCTCAACGGGCTTTTAAGGCCCACCTCCGGGCAGATTTTGCTGGAGGGGAAGGACATCTGGGCCCAGCCGAAGAAAATCCGGGACGTGCGGTTCCGGGTGGGGCTGGTGTTTCAGTATCCGGAGTATCAGTTGTTTGAGGAAACGGTTTATAAGGACATTGCCTTTGGCCCCGCCAATATGGGCAAAACCGGGGACGCGCTGGACCGCTGCGTGCGGGAGGCCGCGCGGCTGGTGGGCATCCGGGACGACCAGTTGGAAAAGTCTCCCTTTGAGCTTTCCGGCGGGCAGAAGCGCAGGGTGGCGCTGGCGGGGGTGCTGGCCATGGAGCCGAATGTGTTGATTCTGGACGAGCCTACGGCGGGGCTGGACCCTGCGGGACGGGAAAACCTTCTGGCAAATATCCGGGACTATCACCGGAGCAAAAACGGCACGGTCATTATGGTAAGCCACAGCATGGACGAGGTGGCCCGCACGGCGGACCGGGTGCTGGTTTTAAAATCTGCCCGGGTGCTGATGGAGGGAACGCCGAAGGAGGTCTTTGGCCGGGCGGACGAGCTGCTCTCCGCCGGACTGGATGTGCCCCAGATTACCCGTGTGGCTATGGCGCTGAAAGCCCGGGGCCTTGCGGTGGACCCTGCGGTTTACACCGTGGAGGATTTGGAGAAGCAGCTTTTGGCCCTGCGAAAGGGGGCGGAGGGATGCTGAAGGATATCACCCTTGGGCAGTATTTCCCGGGAAACACTGTGGCCCACCGGCTGGACCCCAGAACCAAGCTGCTTTTGACGCTTTTTTATATCGTGGGCCTCTTTGCGGCGGACTCCGTGCTGACCTACGGAATCATGATTCTTGTGTTTATAGGCTGCGCCCGCATCTCTCAGGTGGGCGCGCGGGCGCTGGTACGGGGCTTGAAGCCGGTGCTGTTCATTATTCTGTTCACCGGTATTTTAAATCTGTTCTTCACTCCGGGTGACGATCTGTTCCGGTTTGGCGTGCTTCACGTTTCCCGGGAGGGACTTGCCATAGCGGTGCGGATGGTGCTGCGCATCATGCTGCTGATTATGGGGACGTTTCTTTTGACTTACACCACCAGCCCCATCCGCCTGACGGACGGATTGGAGCGGTTGATGGGCGGACTGAAAAAGGTACGGGTGCCGGTCCACGAGCTGGCGATGATGATGTCCATTGCCCTGCGCTTTATCCCCACGCTGATTGAGGAGACGGATAAAATCATGTCTGCCCAGAAGGCCCGGGGGGCGGACTTTGAAAGCGGAAACCTGTTTCACAAGGCCAAGGCCCTGATCCCCATTCTGGTGCCGCTGTTTATCAGCGCCTTTCGCCGGGCGGACGAGCTGGCGGTGGCCATGGAGTGCCGCTGTTACCACGGCGGCGAGGGGCGGACGAAGCTGAACCCCCTGAAATACGCCGCGCGGGACGTTTGGGCGCTACTTTTGGGCGGCGCGGTGACGGCAGGCGTGATTGTGCTGGGCCGGATTGGATTTTAAGGAAGTCCCGTGCCTTGCGGAACGACCCCCGGAGAACTGAAACGAAGAAAGGAGAGGCTACCCATGCGAGAAAAAAGACTGATTTTCTGGCTTCTTGGGCTGGCGCTTGCGCTGTGCGCCGCGCTGGCGGGCCTCGTCCTTTTGCAGGGCAGCCGTCTGCGGGCTTTGCGTGAAAACGCCCCGGCGGCGATTTCTTCCCCGCAGGATGGCGCGCCCATATCAACCACGCCGGAGAACTCCGCGCACCTGATAAAAGCATTTGAGCTGACCCCTGCCGGGACGGACGAGGCAAAGGGGACGGCGACGGCGGAAATAACCCTGCGGCTGTGGGAGGACCAAACGGACGCGGCGGTGAAGCTTCTGATTGATGTGGGGGAGAAAACGGTTTCCGTTCCGCTGGTGCGGAGCGCCAACCGGACCTATACCGCGCCTGTGACTCTGGCGCTCCCTGACAAACAGAGCGGAGAGGACACGTCCGTATCACTGACAGTGGAGGTGGAGGAAGGCGGCGTCCTTTCCCGGGAGAGGCTTTGGGAGTATCCTAATTCGCTGTTTATGACCACGACGTTGCGGGCGGATTTAAAAGAGGGCGGCATGAGCTATGTGCGTAAATCCCTTCCCACGCCGGGGGTGGGCCTGATGCGGTTCAACCCGGAGTGCCGCCTCACCGTGATGGACGGGGATGAGAGCTTGGCTATAAAGGATCCGGCCTTTCGGTTATACTGCAACGGCGAGCTCATCAAAAGCCTGCCCGCCGTGGAGGATGAGACGGGGCGGAATCTGTATGGCCCCCAATTGTGGGACAATGCGCTGGTGTGCCGAAACGGGGACCGGATACGCTTGTCCTTTTCCTGCACCGGGGAGGATGGGCGTTTCTACGAATTTCCGTTGGAAACCGCCCGCATTGCCCATGAACAAGGGGAAGTGACCTCCCGGCTCATGCCTCCGGCTGTGTCGTGAGCGGGAAGGTTCCCCGAAGTGCAGGCCGCTTAGAAGCTGAGGAGGAGAGGTTATGCGAAACATTGCGCTGAAGCTGATGTACAACGGCGCTGCCTACCACGGGTGGCAGGTGCAGAAAAACGCCATTTCCGTCTGCGGGACGCTGGAAAAAGCGCTTGCGGAGGTTTGCGGCGGTCCGGTGCATCTCACCGGCTGCGGACGCACCGACGCGGGGGTCCATGCCGAGCGGTACGTGGCCAATTTCCGCACGGAAAGCCGCATTCCAACGGACCGGCTGCCCTTTGCCGTGAACACCCACACGCCGCAGGACATCGCCGTGCGGGAGGCGCTTGAGGTGGACATGAAATTCAACGCCATCGGCTCCTGCATTAAGAAAGAATATACTTACCGCATTTACAATTCTACTTTTAAGAACCCCTTTTACGTAAATCGTGCATATTTTTATCCCAAGCGGCTGGACGAAGAATTTTTAAGCCGCGCCGCCGGCATGTTTGTGGGGACGCACGACTTTGCGGCAGTCCGGAGTGTGGGGACGGAGACAAAGTCCACCGTCCGCACAATTTACTATTGCGACGTATCCCGCAGCGGGGACCTTTTGGAATTAAAGGTCTGCGCCAACGGGTTTTTGTATAATATGGTGCGTGCCATTACGGGGACGGTGCTCTACGCGGCGGAGGGGAAATTTACCCCGGAGGATATCCCGGCCATTCTCGAAAACCGGGACCGCAGCGCGGCGGGTCCTACGGTTCCGCCGGGCGGACTGTACCTGACAAAACTTTGGTATGAGGATGAGCGGCTCAATGGCTGATAAACGGAACGACATCTGGAATGATGACGACGAGGAGGACCGCCCGCCAAGGCACCGCCTGCGGGGGTTTCTGGCCTTTTTTTTGTTGCTTGTAGCGGTGCTGGGCGTGGTGCTGGCTGCGGCATGGAGAGATGGCACGGGACTGGACGTTCTGCGGCGCTATGTTGCCTATGGCAAAAGCGAGGGAGACGGATCCACGGGCTATACTTATGACGCGTCCCACAAAAACCGCTATGCGAAGCTGGGAAATACCCTTGCGGTTTTGTCGGACACGTCCCTTTCGCTGGTGGACGGAAACGGAAAGACCATCTGGTCCGCGTCGGTGAAAATGGAGGCCCCGGCGCTGATTGCGCAAGGGGACCGGGCCGTGGCCTATGACGTGGGGGGCACGGAGCTGTACGTATTGGATAAGACCGGACTGGTTTATCAGCTCACCGCAAGCGAGACGGAGCCGTACATTGCCGTCGCGCTGAATCAGAGCGGCGAGATGACTGTGACCGCCAAAAAGCAGAGCTATAAAGCTTCTGTCGTCGTCTATGACGCGGCGGGAAACGAGCTGTTTGAGTTCAGATCGTCGGAGCGCTTTATCTCCGGCGCCTATGCCACCGATGACGGAAAGTATCTGGCGGCTGTGACGCTTGGCCAATCCGGCGGAGCCTTTGCCTCGGGCCTTGTGCTCTATGACCTGACGGCGCAGGACCCCGTCGCGTCCTGGACCGTGGGCGAGGGGATGTGCTACGAGATGGGGACGGTGAACCAAAGTCTGGCGTTGGTCTGCGACGACGGAGTGTATTTCAGCGCCGACGCGCGGGCGCTTTCGGCCTCGTATTCCTATGGCGGCGCTTATCTGCGGGAATATGACCTCCATGGCGAGGGCTATGCCGTGTTGCTGTTAAACCGCTATCAATCCGGCAGCGTGGGCCGTCTTGTGACGGTGGGGTCAGACGGACAGGAGCTTGCATCCCTGAACGTCAGCGACGAAATTTTGAGTGTTTCCGCCGCCGGGCGGTATATCGCGGTGCTGTATACCGATAAGCTGGCGATTTACACGCCGCAGCTTGAGCAATATGCATCTCTCAACGGCACGGATTACGCCCGAGAGGCGCTGATGGGCGAAGATGGCTCAGCTCTGCTGTTGGCGGCGGAACGTGCGGTGCGCTTTTTACCATGAACGTGCAATTCTGGTCGATATTTCAGCGCGGTTCACAAATTATTTACGAGTGAAGAGGTAGGCAAAGTTGAAAACTGCTGTTATAATAGACTGTATTCTCGCGGCTTTGCTGCTGGGCTTTTTGATTTACGGCGCGTGGCGTGGCCTGTTTCGCTCTGTGATGGGGCTGGTGATTGTGGTTCTCGCTTTGACGGGGGCCACCTTTGCGGCCCGGGAGCTGACGCCCATGGCTGTGGATCTGCTTCGGCCTGTGATTGAGTCCGCCATTTCACAGAGAGTAGACGACGCAATGAGCGGCGGCGCATCCTCACAGGCGAAGGGCCTGTCCCCGGAGGGGAGCGAGGCCGTGACCCCGGTGCAGCCGGAGCTTCCCACGGAGAGCATTGGCGGCGGGTCGTCTGCCGCCGGAAGCGGCGGGGAGGACAGCTCCCTGCTTCGCATACAGGCGGGAGAGTTGCTGCGGCTGATGGGCTGGGATGACACGCTGACAAAGTCCCTGTCTGATAAAGCGGCGGAAAAAGTCCGGGAAACCGGCGTTTCTCTGGCAATGGCGGTGGCGGACAGTGTGACGGAATCCTTCGTATATATGCTGATTTTCGCCCTGTCCTTCGTGGCGCTGCTGTTGCTGCTTCATTTGGTGGCAAAGGCGCTGGATGTGGCGACAAAGCTGCCGGGCATCCACTTTATTAACGGGCTGGGCGGCGCGCTCATCGGGTTACTTCAGGGGGCGCTGTTGATTTTTCTGCTTGTTTGGCTGCTGCGCAGCACCCGCGTCTCTTTTGACGCGGAGACGGTGGCCCAAACCCATTTATTGCGCTTTTTTGTCTCCAACGGTCCGCTGGACCTGCTTTTCTACTGAGCTAACCCGGTTTTCCGCAGTCGGCGCAGCCTGCGCGGGATTCCGGACATCCACTGTAATTCTGGAGGTATACAATGCAACCGAAACTTTGCTCAAGATGCAAAAAAAATGTGGCCGTGGTGTTCATTTCCCGTCTGGACGGGGACAACACGGTAAACGAGGGCCTGTGCCTGCGCTGCGCCAAGGATCTGGGGCTTCCGCAGGTGGATGATATGATGAAGCGGATGGGGATTTCCGACGATGATCTGGAAACCCTGAACAACGAGATGCTTCAGGCATTTGACGGCGTGGAGAACGTAGAGGACCTGCCCAAGGGCGAGACAGCCGAGCCCGAGCCCGAGGAGGAGGAAGGAAAAACCGCCACCTTCCCGTTTTTGAACCGGCTGTTTAACAATGGCGAGTCCCCCCGGGGCGACGAGCAGCCCTCCGGCGGCTCTGCCCGCGCGGATCGGGACCGGGAGCACAAGGGCGATAAAAAGCGCAAATTTCTGGAGAGCTACTGCCTGAATCTGACGGAGCGTGCCAAGTCCGGCAAGCTGGACCCGGTCATCGGGCGGGAGCAGGAGATTGAGCGGGTGATTCAGATTCTCAACCGCCGCCAGAAGAACAACCCCTGCCTGATCGGCGAACCGGGCGTTGGCAAAACCGCCATCGCCGAGGGGCTTTCCCAGCGCATCGCGGATGGGAAGGTGCCTTTCAAGCTGCGGGATAAGGAAGTCTACCTGCTGGATTTGACCGCCTTGGTGGCGGGAACCCAGTTCCGCGGCCAGTTCGAGTCCCGGATGAAGGGACTCATCGACGAGGTGAAGCGGCTGGGGAACATTATCCTCATGATCGACGAGGTGCACACCATCGTGGGCGCGGGAGACGCCGAGGGCAGCATGAACGCTGCCAATATCCTAAAGCCCGCCCTGTCCCGGGGCGAGATTCAGGTGATCGGAGCCACCACCTTCACCGAATATCGCAAGTCCATTGAAAAAGACACCGCGCTGGAGCGTCGTTTTCAGCCCGTGACGGTGAGTGAGCCGTCTTTGGAGGACTCCATTCAGATTTTGAAGGGACTGGCCTCCAAGTACGAGACGTTCCACGGAGTGAAGCTCTCCGACGGGATTCTGCGTCAGGCGGTGCTGCTCTCCGAGCGATATATTACCGACCGGTTTTTGCCGGACAAGGCCATCGACCTCATCGATGAGGCCTGCTCCGATTTGAATCTGAAAGACCCGGACATTTCCCGCCGCATGGAAATTCAGCGGGAACTGGACGATTATGAAAAGGAAACCGCCATGCTGGAGGAGCTGGCCGCCGAGGAGGGGGCTGAGCCGGATTATGCCCGGATGGCCCTTTTGAAAAGCAAACAGGCCAAGCTTGGGACGGAGTTGCAAGTCCTTTTGGATAAGGGCGACCCGTTGCTGGCCATGGAAAATCTGGCCCACGTTATTGAGCTGTGGACGAAAATTCCCGCCTCCCGCATTCGGGAGCAGGAGTTCCAGCGTCTGAGCCAGCTTTCCAGTCGTCTGAAAACCCACATCGTGGGGCAGGACGAGGCCGTGGAGGCCGTCACCGCTGCCGTGCGGCGGAATCGGGTGGGCATCAGCCCCAAGCGCAAGCCCGTCAGCTTCATCTTCGTCGGCCCCACCGGCGTTGGTAAAACCGAGCTGGTGAAGCAGTTGGCCACGGATTTGTTCAATACCCCGGACTCATTGATTCGGCTGGACATGTCCGAATTTATGGAAAAGCACTCCGTCTCCCGCATTGTGGGGTCCCCACCCGGCTATGTGGGCTATGACGAGGCGGGCCAGCTTACGGAGAAAATTCGCCGGAAGCCCTATGCCGTGGTTCTCTTCGACGAAATAGAAAAGGCCCATCCGGACGTGCTGAACATTCTGCTTCAGATTCTGGACGACGGAGAAATCACCGACGCCCACGGGCGGAAGGTCAACTTTGAAAATACCGTCATCGTCATGACCTCCAACGCGGGCAGCGCCACCAAGGAGGGGACGGTGGGCTTTGACCGCACTGCCGGACAGCAGGACAAGGCCAAGGCCATGAAGGGGCTGGAGCAGTTCCTCCGCCCCGAGTTTATCAACCGGGTGGACGAGGTGATCTGCTTTAATCGCCTCAGCGAGGAAAATTTCCAGTCCATCGCCCACATCATGCTGGAGGAGCTGACCGCTTCCCTGAAGGAAAAGGGTGTAACGCTGACGTATGGCGACGAACTGCTGGCGTACCTTACCCGCAAATCCTATTCCATCACCTATGGCGCGCGGAATCTGCGCCGCACCATCCAGAAAGAACTGGAGGACCCCATGGCGGCCAAGATGATCGACAGCTACGAGCATCCCGTGTCTCAAATCAGGGCCATGGTGGAGGACGAAGGAATTAAGATTGAGGCTCTTTGAGGGCTGTAAAGTGAGGTGACTTTCGTGCTGTTTCGTAAGGACATCGATCCCCGGTGTGCTTATTGTCTGCGGGGCGTGCAGATCAATGAGCGGGACGTGGCCTGCGTGAAGCGGGGAATCGTTCCCGTGGAGGGCAGCTGCCGCAGCTTCCGGTACGACCCGCTGAAAAGGGTTCCGCCCCGGCCTGCCGTTTTGGAAACGGCGCGGCTGAAGGAAGAGGACTTTTCGCTTTAAGGGCGGTCTGAAAACAGAACAAGGGGGAAAATGGATATGGCGATCCAGAGAGTACGGGTGGTTTATTTCAGCGCCACAGGCTCCACCGAAAAGGTGGCGATGGCTGTGGCCAAAGGGGCGGCGTATAAGCTTGGAAAACCGGTGACGGTGACGAATATTTCCTTGCCTATGGCGCGTGAAAAGGAAATCTCCTTTACCCCAAGCGACTTGGTAATCGTGGCCACACCCACCTACGCGGGGCGCGTTCCCAACAAGATTTTGCCCTATTTCCAGAACAAGCTGATGGGCAACGGTGCGCTGGCCGTGCCGGTGGTGCTGTTTGGCAACCGGAGCTTTGACAACGCGCTGGCGGAGCTGTGCGCGGAGTTGGAGGCCCACGGCTTCCACACCGTGTCCGCCGCCGCCTTTGTGGGGCAGCATGCCTTTGCAACCGAACTGGCCCATGGTCGGCCCAATGCGCAGGACTTGGATCAGGCAGAAGACTTCGGCAAAAAGGTTGCGGAAAGGCTTTTATCGATGGCGGAGACGCCTGCCCCCGTGCAGGTGTCCGGCGACCCCACCGCGCCCTATTACACACCGCTGGGAACCGACGGTCAGCCTGCCAAGTTCCTGAAGGCAAAGCCTGTGACGGATATGAAAAAGTGCTCTCAGTGCGGCGTGTGCGCCGCCGTCTGCCCCATGGGAGCCATCGACCCGAAAAATGTGGCCAGCGTTCCGGGGACATGCATCAAGTGTCAGGCCTGCGTCACAAAGTGTCCGCTGGATGCGAAATATTTTGATGATCCGGCGTTTTTGTCTCACAAGGCCATGCTGGAGGAGAACTATACCCGACCGGCGGAGAGTGTGTTGTTTTTATAAGAGAAGTCTTTCGGACGCGCGGCGATGCAATCGCCGC